>CAURYQ010000018.1:0-50199 GCA_963529135.1 uncultured Pseudomonas sp.
GATGCCCAAGTACGCCAGCCTGATCTACACCGGCTACTGGTGGAGCCCGGAGCGCGTCATGCTTCAGCAGATGATCGACGCCTCTCAGGTCAATGTGAACGGTGTCGTGCGCCTGAAGCTCTACAAGGGCAACGTCACCGTGGTCGGTCGCAAGTCCGATGACTCGCTGTTCGATGCCAACATCGCCACCTTCGAAGAAGACGGCGGCGCCTACAACCAGGAAGACGCGGCTGGCTTCATCAAGCTCAATGCGCTGCGTATGCGCATTGCCGCGAACAAAGGCCGCTCGTTGCTCTGATTCAACTAGCTGCTTTGAAGGACCCCGGCCCGGCGCCGGGGTTTTTTTTTGCACTTCACGGCGTCGGTCCGAGTGGGCTGACCGAAAGCCGCACACGTTGCCCTCTTTCCACGTTACAGAACTGCCAGGTGCGCGCAGGTTCCGGCGCCTGGGCGAGCGCCTGCAGAAGCTGCTTTTCCATCAATCGGCTTGCATCCGCCCCGCTGAACATGAATGTCACCGGCTCCCCGAGCTCCGTCGTGCTGGCACCCGCAAGCGCCGTGGGGGTGATTTGTGCAGCCCGTTGACCGCTGTCCACCGCTTCGATGCGCGAGCCTGGCGGTGTATAAAAGGACTTATAGTTGAAGTTCAGCGTAAGGAAGAACAAGGCTGTCAGAAAGAACGGAAAGCCTACTAGGAACCAGGTATACAGGGTCTGGCTGGCCTCGCTGAGGAAAGGCAAGGTAGCCAGCGCAGAAGCCTCGATAATCCCGGCAAAGATGGCAACGATTGTCAGCGGAGCAACTGGTTGTGCTTGATTCATGAGGCCGTCTCCTGCGGTTTAATACATCTATAACCTAGGACCTCGTTTGGCTAAAACCCTGCACTGTTTCCCATGAGCTGTCTGAGTCCAGGCTGCGTCCCCTAGTATGTGTTCAAATTCCGATACTCCACTGAAAGTATCACCGGCAAAAGCGTCAGAGTTGCCGGGAGCCGCTGTGACGTCATGTTTTACCGGATTTTATAATTAGCTTGTAACAACTTCTCATCTTGGGTGTAGGAAACTTCCGTAAGTTTAGTAAGCCGTGTCTGTACGCGCGTTTCTGGGTGAAAACGCCGCGCCATTAATTCTTCTCTCGGTTATCGTGGCCTGCCAACGCAACAGCAATGAATGGATATCGCATGAATAAAGTGCTTATAGTGGATGATCACCCGGTGATACGTCTGGCCGTACGCATGCTGATGGAGCGACATGGGTACGATGTGGTCGCTGAAACGGACAATGGAGTGGCCGCGCTGCAACTCACACGGCAGCATCTTCCCGATATCGTGGTGCTGGACATCGGCATACCCAAGCTCGACGGCCTCGAAGTCATCGCGCGCATGGCCAGTTCAAGCCCCTGCAGCAAGGTGCTCGTACTGACCTCTCAGGCACCCGGAAACTTCTCGATGCGTTGCATGCAGGCGGGGGCGGCAGGGTACGTGTGCAAGCAGCAGGAGCTCACCGAGTTGCTCAGTGCGATCAAGGCGGTGCTGTCGGGGTACAGCTACTTTCCCAACCAGGCGCTTCACGCCTCGCGCGGGCGTAGTGGCGGTAGTGAGGCGGAGATGGTCAATCGCCTTTCTGCGAGAGAAATGACTGTGCTTCAGCAACTGGCTCGGGGCCGTTCAAACAAGGAAATCGCCGACAGCATGTACCTGAGCAACAAGACGGTCAGTACCTACAAGTCTCGGTTACTGCTCAAACTCAACGCTCGATCATTGGTGGACCTGATCGAATTGGCGCAGCGGCACGGGTTGAACTGAGGGGAAGCAGAGCCTCCGGTAAAAGGGCTCTGCGCCATAATCTGCGCCATGGCGGAGCAAGAGGGGCGTGGGCAACCATTCTACCGAGAGGCAGTCAGTAGGCAGCTGCGCTACAGGTCGTAATCGAAATCGGCCAGTTGTTTCTGCAGCCGGCGTTCTTCCAGCAGGTTGTCGATGGTGCGACGCTTGCTCAGGTTGGTTTTCGCCGGTTCCACTTGAGGCTCGACGTCCTCTTCAGTTGCCACAAAATCATCTTCGATCGCGAGGTCGTCTTTATCAGTGCTCATGAGTCGCTCCACGGCAAGGGCCAATGGCCGACCTTATAACCAGAAAGCGGACGTTGGTAAAAAAGATTTTTTCAATCGAAGCGTGGCATTTTTGCTATCGGCTCAATCATCAACGGTTTTGTGCTTGTATTCGCACAGGTCTTCGATCCTGCAACTCCCACACCTGGGCTTGCGGGCCTGACACACGTAGCGGCCGTGCAATATCAGCCAATGGTGTGCATCGAGCAAATAGTCCTTGGGGACGAACTTGAGGAGTTTTTTTTCAACCTCAAGCACCGTCTTGCCTGGGGCGATGCCAGTCCGATTGCTGACGCGGAAGATATGGGTATCGACGGCCATCGCCGGTTGACGAAATGCCGTGTTAAGCACCACGTTGGCTGTCTTGCGCCCCACGCCTGGCAGGGTTTCCAAGGCTTCGCGGGTATCGGGTACCTGCCCCTGGTGCCGCTCTATCAGCAAGCGACAGGCCTCGATGACGTTCTTGGCTTTGCTGTTGTACAGCCCGATCGTCTTGATGTATTGGCTCAGTCCGTCGACACCCAAGGCGTAAATGGCTTCAGGCGTGTTCGCGACCGGAAAAAGCCGCGCCGTGGCCTTGTTGACCCCAACGTCGGTGGATTGCGCAGAAAGGGTCACGGCCACCAGCAATTCGAAAGGCGTGGTGTACGCCAGTTCGGTTTTCGGGTCCGGGTTGTCTTCGTGCAGTCGACGGAAGATTTCTCGACGTTTGACGGCATTCATGAATTCGCAGCGTTCCTGAAGAACGTAAGCAGGCACCACAGGGCCTGCTCAAGGGAAAGGGAAGCAGCTCCATGGCTTGGCGCTGCTATCGCAAGCGGGGCCTGATTCAGGCCCCGCTTGTGGGTCACTTGATCCGCTGACCAGGCTTGGCTCCGCTGTCCGGGCTGAGCAGGTAGATTTCCTCGCCGCCAGGGCCAGCTGCCATCACCATGCCTTCGGAAACCCCAAAGCGCATTTTGCGCGGTTTCAGATTCGCCACCATCATGGTCAGGCGGCCTTCGAGCTTGGAAGGGTCTGGATAAGCTGACTTGATGCCGGAGAAGACGTTGCGGCGTTCATCACCGATGTCCAAAGTCAGTTGCAGCAGCTTGTCGGCACCGGGTACGGCTTCTGCCTTGACGATCAATGCCACGCGCAGGTCGACAGCGGCGAAGGTATCGAAGTCGACTTCCGCCGACAGTGGGTCCTTGTGCAGCTCGCCATTGCCGACAGCCGCCTTGGATTCTGCTGCCAGCAAGTCCTCCTTGCTGGCAGCGATCATGGCGTCCACTTTCGCAGGTTCGATCCGGCTGAGCAGGGCCTTGAACGGGTTGAGCTTGTGATTCTCCAGGCGCGACAGGTGATCGCCCCAGGTCAACGGCTGCACATTCAAGAAGGCCTCGGCATCGGCCGCAAGCACGGGCAGCACTGGCTTGAGGAAAATCACCAGCTGCTGGAACAGGTTGATCCCCTGGGCGCAGATGGCCTGCACTTCATCCTGTTTGCCTTCCTGCTTGGCCAGCGACCAGGGCGCCTTGTCGGCGATCCAGGCGTTGGCGCGGTCGGCCAGTGCCATGATTTCGCGCATGGCGCGTGCAAAGTCCCGGCCTTCGTAGGCTTCGGCAATGGACGGCGCAGCTGCCTGGAAGGCCTCGGTCAGCTCTGGGGCTGCATCACCCGCCACCATCACACCGTCATTGCCCTTGTGGATGAATCCTGCGCAGCGGCTGGCGATGTTGACCACCTTGCCTACCAGGTCGGAGTTGACCTTTTGCACGAAGTCTTCAAGGTTCAGGTCCAGGTCATCGACGCCACGACCGAGCTTGGCTGCATAGTAGTAACGCAGGTACTCGGGTTGCAGGTGGTCAAGGTAGGTGCGGGCCTTGATGAACGTACCGCGCGACTTGGACATCTTCGCGCCGTTGACGGTGAGGTAGCCGTGCACGTTGACCGCGGTAGGCTTGCGCAGGCCTGCCCCTTCGAGCATGGCGGGCCAGAACAAGGCGTGGAAGTTGACGATGTCCTTGCCGATGAAGTGGTAAAGCTCGGCCGTGGAGCCTTTGTTCCAGAAGGCGTCGAAGTCCAGGTCCGGACGACGCGCGCACAGGTTCTTGAAGCTGGCCATGTAGCCGATCGGCGCGTCCAGCCAGACGTAGAAGTACTTGCCAGGCTCACCAGGGATCTCGAAACCGAAATACGGAGCATCTCGGGAGATATCCCACTCCTGCAGCCCGGCGTCCAGCCACTCGGCGAGCTTGTTGGCCACGGCGTCTTGCAACGTGCCGCTGCGGGTCCACTGCTGGAGCATGGCCTGGAAGTCTGGCAACTTGAAGAAGAAATGCTGGGAGTCGCGCAGCACCGGGGTGGCACCGGAAATGGCCGACTTCGGGTCTTTGAGTTCGGTGGGCGCATAGGTGGCGCCGCATTTCTCGCAGTTATCCCCGTACTGATCTTCGGCCGCGCACTTGGGGCACGTGCCCTTGATGAAGCGGTCGGCCAGGAACATGCCCTTTTCCGGGTCGAAGTACTGGGTTACCGAGCGCGTGGCGATATGCCCCGCGTCGCGCAGGCGGGTATAGATCATGCCCGACAGCTCGCGGTTTTCTTCGCTGTGGGTGGAGTGGAAGTTATCGAAGTCCACCAGGAAGTCGGCGAAGTCGCCGCTGTGCTCGGCCTGTACGTTGGCAATCAGTTGCTCAGGCGTGATGCCTTCCTTTTCGGCGCGCAGCATGATGGCCGAGCCGTGGGCGTCGTCCGCACAGACATAGATGCACTGGTTGCCGCGCAGCTTTTGAAAGCGGACCCACATGTCTGTCTGGATGTACTCGAGCATATGGCCAAGATGGATCGATCCATTGGCATAGGGCAGGGCGCTGGTGACGAGAATCTGACGTGGCTCGGACATGGTGGCTCGGCTACTTATCTGGCTACGGGTGAAAATGAGGATGATCGGCCACTATAAAGGGCTGACGAATATATTTCACCCCGCGCACGCATCTGCTGACGATTGACGGGTTAGGATAGGCGCTTGTTTTACATTCAGTTTGCCAATGGGAGTGTCCATGAGTGCCCTCAATCGCGCCGCCGTCGAAGGCGTGCTTCGCCAGTACACCGACCCCTATCTTGACCAGGATCCGGTCACGGCCGGGTGCGTCAGCGCCATCGAGATCCAGGATGGCCGCGTCAGCGTACAGATGCAGCTCGGCTATGCCGCAGGCTTGTTCAAGCAGGGCTGGGCACAGGTGCTGGAAACCGCCATCGGCAACCTGGAAGGTGTGGTCAGCGCCCGGGTGACCATCGAATGCGTGATCGCGCCTCACAAGGGGCAGGCCCAGGTGCCGGGCATGGCCAACGTCAAGAACATCATCGCCGTGGCCTCGGGCAAGGGCGGTGTGGGCAAGTCCACCACTGCCGCCAACCTGGCGCTGGCGCTGGCGCGCGAGGGCGCGCGGGTAGGCATTCTCGATGCGGATATCTATGGCCCCAGCCAAGGCGTGATGTTCGGCATCGCCGAGGGCACGCGCCCGCAGATTCGTGAGCAGAAATGGTTCGTGCCCATTGAGGCCCATGGCGTCGAGGTGATGTCCATGGCGTTCCTCACCGATGACAACACGCCCATGGTCTGGCGCGGTCCCATGGTCTCGGGTGCGCTGCTGCAGTTGGTGACCCAGACGGCGTGGAACGACCTCGATTACCTGGTCATCGACATGCCGCCTGGCACAGGCGACATCCAGTTGACACTGGCGCAGAAAGTGCCGGTCGCAGGTTCGGTGATCGTGACCACCCCGCAGGACTTGGCGTTGCTCGATGCGAAGAAAGGCGTGGAAATGTTCCGCAAGGTCAACATTCCGGTGCTGGGCGTGGTCGAGAACATGGCTGTCCACATCTGTTCCAACTGTGGCCATGCCGAGCATCTGTTCGGTGAAGGCGGCGGTGAGAAGCTCGCCAGTCAGTACGGCGTCGACTTGCTGGCCTCATTGCCACTGTCGATGTTGATTCGCGAGCAAGCCGACAACGGCAAGCCTACGGCGATCGCCGAGCCTGAAAGCCAGATTGCCATGGTGTACCAGGAGCTGGCCCGGAAAGTGGGGGCGCGGATCGTTGTGCGTGAGGCTTCGGCGCCAGCGATGCCGAACATCACCGTCAGCGAAGACTGAGCGGCTCTAAGCCGGTATCGCGCCGGCACCACAGCTAAAGAGAGTGGCCTGCCCAGCCGCTCTCGCTCAGGTTGCGGTCGTTGGGTGTTGGGCTAAACACCCGGCGATCCATCAGCCAGGGCGATGCCCAGTCGTTCATCGTGCTGAATGACAGGCATAAAAAAACCCGCCAGAGGCGGGTTTTTTAAAAGCTCGATCGACTTAGGCGATCTGAACTTCTTCAGCCTGCATGCCTTTCTGGCCGCGGGTAGCGACGAAAGTAACAGCCTGGCCTTCTTTCAGGGTTTTGAAGCCGTCAGCCTGGATGGCTTTGAAATGCACGAACAGGTCGTCACCCGACTGAGGGGTGATGAAGCCGTAGCCTTTCTCATCGTTGAACCACTTGACGGTACCGCTTTGACGATTGGACATTTTTCTGTCTCCTTGGACAATTTGATTTCGGTCAGGAAAAAACCTGCCCGGGACTGAGCGCAAAGAGAGCAGAAAATTCAGCGATGGGCCGATCAGGATCGTGCATCAAACTAGAGATTCTCGGTGTCACGTGCAGCACAGTGGCAACACCATACCCCACTTTGCCCACCCTGCCAATGGCCAGACGCCGCTTTACTTGAAATAGATCGACGACAGCTACAAGCCGCGGCTCGCGGGCATTGCAGGCGGGGCACCCGGGAAACGCCGGATGGAACTTTGAAGACCGCGCCGGGACCGGTAAGATGCGTGTCTATTTTTACCTTGCACATTCTTCAGGACATCCCGCCATGAGCATCAAATCGGACAAGTGGATTCGCCGCATGGCGCAGGAACACGGCATGATCGAGCCGTTCGTCGAGCGCCAGGTGCGTGGCGAGCAAGACAACCGGGTCATTTCCTTCGGCGTTTCCAGCTACGGCTACGACGTGCGCTGCGCCGACGAATTCAAGGTCTTCACCAACATCAACTCGGCCACCGTCGACCCCAAGAACTTCGATGCCGGCAGCTTCGTCGACATCAAGAGCGACGTGTGCATCATCCCGCCAAACTCGTTCGCCCTGGCGCGCACCGTGGAATACTTCCGCATCCCGCGTGACGTGCTGACCATCTGCCTGGGCAAAAGCACGTATGCGCGTTGCGGCATCATCGTCAACGTGACGCCGCTAGAGCCGGAATGGGAAGGGCACGTGACCCTGGAGTTTTCCAACACCACCACGCTGCCGGCCAAGATCTACGCCAACGAAGGGGTGGCGCAGATGCTGTTCCTGCAATCGGACGAGGCCTGCGAAGTGTCCTATCGAGACCGCGGCGGCAAGTACCAGGGCCAGCGTGGCGTGACCCTGCCGCGCACCTGACCGACAGGCGTCGGGAATTTCATCGCTGTTTGGCACTCCAAGCTGTAACCCTGCCGATTTGCATAAAGCGGGTCGGCTGTTGTCAGGAGGTGCCAATGAAACTCCACCCAACAATCAGTGCGAAGTTGGCTGGCTTGCAGCCCAATCAAATCGGGCTGCTTTCCTGGTCGCTGCTGGCCGACCCACTGCCCATGTATGCCGGTGGTGTACCGGGCCAGCCTGATCCGGATACGCCACAGCCAGGCCAGCCGGGTGACACGCCCATGGAGCCCGGCGAGCCCACGCTCCCCGATGAGCCACCTCCAGCGCCGGTGGCCTGATGCACTCATAGCGGCCACACCTTCCCGGCACCGGCCAGGTACACCTGGCTGGTCCCGGCAGGTTCGATCTCCCAGCCACCGGTGAATTCTCCGAACGCGGGCAGCAGGCTTACCTTCTCATCGATCAGAAAGCACGGCAGGCGCAAGCGCTGGCGGGCCCTGCCACGCAGCACGAAGACCGGGTGAACGTGCCCCGACAGCACGGTGAGCTGCGGGTGGGCATTGGGCTCGTGTTGCAGTGCGAACGGCCCTACCACGTAGGGTTCATCCACCACGTCGATCCCCAGTTCAACGGGAGGATCGCCTGCGTTGCGGTCATGGTTGCCGCGGATCAGCACGATGCTCAGCTGCGGGTGACGTTCTCGCCAACCCTGCACCAAGGCCAACGTGGCCGGCGCACGTGCGGTACGTGCGTGCAGGAAATCGCCCAGCACGATCAATTGCTCGCAGTCGTGTTCTGCAAGCAGCGCGTCGAGCCGGGCAAGCGTGGCCTCGGTGGTGCCCCTGGGCACGGGTTGATGCAGGGCCCTGTAACTGGCGGCCTTGCCGATGTGAACATCGGCCAGCAGCAGCGCCTTACGAGCTGGCCAGTACACGGCTTTGTCCGGTAGCAGCCAGAGCTTCTGCCCGCCCAGTTCGATGGCGCAATGTGAACTCATGCCTGCATCGCCTGGCCGTCGAGAGGGCCTGATGTTGCAGGCAGTAGGTGTGTGGGTGTGTGCGTTATCTGGATCAACCTGCAATGTTCTCCAATTCGGCCACCATCCGCGCGATGCGGTCGGCCAGTTTCTCGGTGCTGAGGGTTTCGCGCAGGCCCTCGACCAGCAGCGCAAACGCCAGCGGACCTGTGCGTTCCATTACCCGCAAGTCCAGTGTCAGGTCAGTCAGTTTCAGCAACTGGGCGCGAAGGCGGTCGATTTCCAGTTCTTCGCTGAGTACTTCGTCACGTGCCTGGCCCAGCAGCAGGTTGCCTGCGTCGTGCTTGCGGAACACTTCGTAGAACAGCCCGCTCGAGGCCTGGATCTGGCGCATGCTTTTTTGCGCCGCCGGGTAGCCACCAAATACCAGCCCGGCGATCTGGGCGATTTCCCGGAAACGCCGCAGCGCCATTTCACCTGCATTCAGGCTGGCGAGCACATCCTCCAACAGGTCCTCGGTGCTCAACGCCCGTGGAAGATAGCTGGCCCAATCCACGGGCCCTGGGCTCAGCAACTCGAACCCGTAGTCGTTGACGGCGATCGAAACCGACAGCGGTTGCTCGCGGCTCACTCGCCAGGCGATCAGGTTGGCCAGCCCCATGTTGGCCATGCGTCCGGCAAACGGGTAGACGAACAGGTGCCAGCCCTGCCGGGACTTGAATGTCTCGGCGAGCAGGGTGCCGGTGGTCGGCAGCGCGGACCATTGGGCCTGCACCGTCAGCAACGGCCTCACCGCACGCATCTCAGGGCTGTCGAAGCGCCCGTGCGCGGCTGCATCAAGCTGTTGCACCACGGCGTCGGCCAATTCGCTCGACAGGGGCATGCGTCCGCCATTCCAGCGGGCGACTGCCGCCTTACGCGCGGTGCTGCGACGCACATAGGCGGTCATGTTTTCCACGCGCACCAGCTCCAGCACCCGACCGGCGAACACGAACGTGTCACCAGGTCTCAGGCGCGAGATGAATGCCTCTTCCACGCTGCCCAAGTTATTGCCGCCACCGCCCTTGCTCCAGTATTTGAGGTGCAGGGAAGCGTCACTGACGATGGTGCCGATGCCCATGCGATGGCGGCGTGCCAGGCGCTCGCTGGCAACGCGATACAGGCCGTCGGGGTGCCTTTCGACGCGTTGATAGTCAGGGTAGGCACTAAGCGAGCTGCCGCCATGGCAGACGAAGTCCAGTGCCCACTGCCATTGGCTGTCGCGCAGGTCGGCGAAGGCCCAGGTGCTGCGCACCTCAGCGAGCAACTGCTGCGCATCGAACCCGCTGCCCAGGGCCATGCTGACCAAGTGCTGTACCAGCACGTCCATGCACAGGCGTGGCGACCGACGGCCTTCCAGATGGCCGGCGGCCAGCGCCTGGCGCATGGCAGCCGCTTCTACCAGTTCCAGGCTGTGAGTGGGCACCAGGGTGATGCGCGATCGCCGTCCAGGCGCATGCCCGGAACGCCCCGCACGCTGCATCAACCGGGCGATCCCTTTCGCCGAACCGATCTGCAGGACGCGCTCGACCGGCAGGAAGTCTACCCCCAGGTCGAGGCTCGAGGTGCAGACGACGGCTTTGAGGGTGCCTTCCTTGAGGCTGCGCTCGACCCAGTCCCTGGTTTCACGGGCCAGGCTTGCGTGATGCAAGGCGATCAGGCCGGCCCAGTCTGGACGGGCTTCGAGCAGGGCCTGGTACCAGAGCTCGGCCTGTGCCCGGGTGTTGGTGAATACCAGGCAACTGCTGCTGGCGTCGACTTCCCGGGCCACCTGCTGGAGCATCTTCAAGCCGATGTGCCCTGCCCACGGAAAACGCTCGATATGCTCGGGGATCAGCGTATCGACTTGCAGCACCTTGTCCTGGCGCCCGCGTACCAGTTGCCCACCCTGGGGCAACAATACGTCCAAGGCATGCTGCAGGTTGCCCAGTGTGGCCGACAGCCCCCAGGTCGGCAGGCCGGGGTGCCAGTGCCTTAAACGGGCCAGTGCCAGCTGCAGTTGCACACCACGCTTGTTGCCGAGCAGCTCGTGCCACTCATCGACCACCACCATGCGCAGTGTCGCGAAATCATTGCTGGCCTGGGCCCTGGTCAGCAGCAGCGTCAGGCTTTCGGGGGTGGTGACCAATACGCTCGGCATCCGCCGAGCCTGGCGCGCGCGTTCGGCGCTGCCTGTATCGCCGCTGCGCACGCCGACGCTCCAAGGCAAGCCCATCTCGTCGATGGGCGCCTGCAGTGCCCGGGCCGTATCGGCCGCCAGGGCGCGCATGGGGGTGATCCAGATGACCTGAAGCGGCGCCGGGTGACGCCCCTGGGCCTGGGCCTTGAAGGCGCGCAGTGCCGCCAACCACACCGCATAGGTCTTGCCGGCCCCGGTGTTGGCGTACAGCAGCCCTGATTCACCCCGCTCGACGGCGGCCCACACCCGGCGTTGGAAAGCGAACGGCTTCCAACCGCGTTGAGCGAACCAGGCATTGGCAAGATCGGTGGCGGTGGGCATCAGGCAGGCAGTCCCTCGAAGGCTGTGCTTCTACAGACCACCGTGGCAGGGCATTGGTTTACTTGTCAGTTGGCCAGCAGATTGCCGCTGCGACACACCTGCTCGCCGGCGACGTGGGCAATCACCATGCCTGCCGTGGCCATGCGCCGTACGCTGCGCGCGTACAGCAAGCCTGGCTGGCTGTTGCGCACCGGCAGGACGCGATCACTGAGCGGGTCGATGACTTCGGCGATCAGCTGACCTGCTTCCAGGTACTGCCCTGGCTTGGCGTGGAACACCAGCAACCCGCCGAGGGCGGCCGTGATCGGCTCCACGGCAGCCAGTGGCGTGGCCGGCCTGCGCAGAGGTGGCAGGGCAGGGGCGTGCCCTTCGATCACCCCGGCGTGGGTCAGAAAGTCGAGAATGGCCTGGCAGTCCTGGCGTGCGAAGTCGTGGCTGACATCCGCCTGTCCGCGCAACTCGATGGTGACCGAACAGGTGCCTGCCGGGATTGGAAAGCGCTTGCCAAAGCGCTGTTGCAGCTGCCACCACAGCAGGCTGAAGCATTCGTCGAAGGACTGCCCGCCCGAATCGGTAGCCAGCAGGCTGGCCTGGGCGCCCAGATAGCGGGCCAAGGGCTCGAATTGCGGCCAGGCGTCCGGCGTGGTGTAGAGGTGTTCGACCGCATCGAAGTCGCAGTGCAGATCCAGCACCAGGTCGGCATCGCAGGCCAGGCGTTGCAGGATCAGGCGCTGGGCCTGCAAAGGTGTACGAGCAGGGTGAGCGTCCAGACCTCGGCGCAGGTACTCGCGGATCAGGGCTTGGTTGTGCAGCGGGTCTTGAGTGAGGTGCGCTTCGACCTGGTCACCGATGCTGTCCGAGAGGTCGACGAAATTGCGGTTGAAGTTCTCGCCACTTTGCAACTCGAAACGACCCAGTGGGGCATCGAGCAGCACTTGTTCCAGGCCCACCGGGTTGGCGACGGGTACCAGAATGATTTCGCACTGCATCCGGCCCTGCTGCGCCAGTTCGAGCAGTTGGCGCTTGAGGTGCCAGGCCACCAGCATGCCCGGTAGTTCGTCGGCGTGCAGTGAGGCCTGGATGTAGACCTTTCGCCCGCCGCGTGGCCCGAAATGGAAACTGTGCAGTTGGCGGGTGACGCCTGGAACAGGGGCAAGGATGTCGTGGGTCGAGTGGTGCATGATGGTCCTGGATACGGGTCGAGAGCGGTCTGGGGCATGGCTTGAGCCTTCAGATGAAAGCACAGTTTCCCTGCCGGCGCTTCAACCCGGGCCCGGATCGATGGCGTACGGCCCTCGCTCAGGCCAGCAATGCCTGCAATGTCGCCAGGTCGTCGGCTTCCTCGACAGGCTTGTCCAGGCGCCAGCGCAGCATGCGTGGAAACCGCACGGCGATGCCGCTCTTGTGCCGCTTGGACAGGGCGATGCCTTCGAAGCCCAATTCGAACACCAGCGTGGGCGTTACGCTACGGACCGGGCCGAAGGTTTCCTGGGTGGTCTTGCGCACGATGGCGTCGACCTTGCGCATTTCCTCATCGGTCAGGCCGGAATAGGCCTTGGCGAAGGGTATCAGCGTACGGTCCGGAGTGCCGGCAGGGCCGTCCCAGACCGCGAAGGTGTAGTCGCTGTAGAGGCTGGCGCGTCGGCCATGGCCTCGTTGAGCGTAGATCAGCACGGCATCGACGCTGAACGGATCGATCTTCCACTTCCACCAGGTGCCCATGTCCTTGGTGCGGCCAACGCCGTACAGCGCCTCGCGTTGCTTGAGCATCATGCCTTCCACGCCCAGACTGCGTGACTGTTCCCGTTGCCGGGCCAAGTCTGCCCAGTCCGGCCCCTGCAGCAGCGGAGACAGCAAGACAGGGGCCAGTGGGCACGCTTCAAGCAAACGTTCCAGTTGGGTACGGCGCTCATGCTGAGGGCGGCTGCGCCAGTCCTCGCCTTGCCATTCCAGCAAGTCATAGGCCTGTAGCACCACCGGGGCATCGCTCAACAGCTTCTTGCCCAACGTCTTGCGCCCCAGACGCTGCTGCAGCAGTGCGAACGGCTGCACGGACGCTTCTGCCTGCGCATCGCTCGCTTTCCAGACCAGTATCTCGCCGTCGAGCACAACGCCATCGGGCAGGGTCTGGGCCAGGCTCTGCAGCTCGGGAAACCGTTCGGTGACCAGTTCCTCGCCGCGCGACCATACCCAAAGCTGCCCGTCACGCTTGACCACCTGCGCGCGAATGCCATCCCACTTCCACTCTATCTGCCAGTCGCTGGGTGGCCCGAGCAGGGCGTCGAACTGCTCGATGGGTGCTTGCAGGGGGTGGGCGAGGAAGAACGGGTAAGGCTGCCCACCGCGCTGGCTATGCTCATCGGCAGATTCGGGCGCGATCAGTTGAAGGTAACGTTCGGCAGTGGGCCGGTGGCTGATGTCGGTATAGCCAACCAGCCGCTGCGCCACACGCTTGGCATCCAGTTCGGCCAGTTGGGCCAGGGCGCGCGTGACCAGCAGTTTCGATACGCCAACCCGGAAACTGCCGGTGATCAGCTTCAGGCACAGCATCAGGCTCGGGCGATCCAGTCGCGCCCACAGAGGCGGCAGGCGTTGCTGCAGTTCTTCAGGGGGCAGGCCGCGCAAGGGCAGCAGGTAGGACTCGACCCAGTGAGCCAGGCCTTCGTCGTCGCCTTCATGGGTTTCGGGCAGCAGCAGCGAGATGGTTTCGGCCAGGTCGCCCACCGCCTGGTAGCTTTCCTCGAACAGCCAGTCGGGCAGCCCCGCCATTGCACCGGCCAGCTCCCGCAGTACCCGCGTGGGCACCAGTTGCCGAGGGCGCCCGCCTGCCAGGAAATACACGGCCCAGGCGGCGTCCTGGGCCGGGGCGCTGGCGAAGTATTCACGCAGCGCCTGGAGCTTGGCATTGCTCGACGTGGTGCCATCGAGGCGCAAGTACAGTTCGGCAAAGGCCTTCATGCGCCAGTCTCCACGGCTGCGGCGTCGTCTTCCTCGCCGTACTCGGTGACGAACGACCGGGCGTCGAGGCCCTGTTCGTTGAGGTAGCGAACCAGCACGCCAACCGATCCATGGGTGACCATCACCCGCTCGGCGCCTGTCTGGCCGATGGCCCACAGCAGCCCGGGCCAGTCGGCGTGGTCCGAGAGCACGAAGCCCCGGTCGACACCACGTCGGCGCCGAGTACCACGTAACAGCATCCAGCCACTGGCGAATGCATCGCTGTACTCGCCAAAGCGTCGCATCCAGCTGCTGCCGCCGGCCGAGGGCGGCGCCATCACCAATGCCGTGCGCAGCAGCGAGTCGTTGCGCGCGATGTCGCCGGCATAGCGGGTTTCGGGAAGATAGACCCCCGCTTCGCGATAGACCTTGTTCAGCGGCTCGACGGCGCCATGCACCAGGATCGAGCCAATGCTAGGGTCCAGTCCATGCAGGATGCGCTGCGCCTTGCCGAAGGCGTAGCAGAACAACACGCTGGCCTTGCCCTGTTCGCTGTTGGCCCGCCACCAGGCGTTGATGCCGGCGAACACATCGGCCTGGGTCGGCCAGCGGTAGATGGGCAGGCCGAATGTCGATTCGGTGATGAAGGTATGGCAGCGCACCGGTTCGAACGGCGCACACGTGCCGTCAGGCTCGACCTTGTAGTCACCCGATGCCACCCAGACTTCGCCCTGGTACTCAAGGCGTACCTGCGCCGATCCCAGTACGTGCCCGGCCGGGTGCAGGCTCAGGGTGACGCCGTGGTGCAGCAAGCGCTCGCCATAGGGCAGGGTCTGCAGGTTGATGTCCATGCCCAGGCGGCTGCGCAGGATGCCGGCGCCTGGGTCTGCGGTCAGGTAGTGGCGATTGCCAGCGCGCGAGTGGTCACCGTGACCATGGGTGATCACGGCGCGGTCGACGGGACGCCAGGGGTCGATGTAGAAATCGCCGGGCGGGCAGTACAGGCCTTCAGGTCGAGCGATGACGAGGTCCATGGCACAGGCACTGGTAGGGAGTTACCAGTTAGGAGCCGCAGCGACCAAGGGAAGTTCGACCGGTGGTTTCTTCATCCCTTGATCGCTGCAGGCGTTACGCGCTACAGGTCTTTTTACTTGCCCGGTACCAAGGTCAGGCGCTGGGTGCCGTAAGCACGGGCGAAGTGCTGGGGTGCCAGCGGCAGCACGGAAAAACGGCCCTTGAACCAGGCGTCGAGCCCATCCCCATGGTGCGGGCTGGCGGGGTTCCCGGATTGTCCGCTGCTGGTCAGCACTTGAAGGGGCTCGGCCTGGCTGAAGTCGACGATCATGCGCGCCGATGCAGGCAGGCGGGTGGTGAAGTCGCTTCCCCAGGCATAGGGCGTGAAGGCCAGCGTGCTGAAGTCACCACCGGCAGGCTGTGCAGGACGGCTGATGGCATCACCGAGCCCATGGTAAGCCGGAGCAGGCCACTGGTAGAGGTGCAGCTTGCCCCACTGCCAGGCACTGCGGTCGGCGCCCAGTTTAGCGGTGCCTGCTTCAACCGCCGCGACCAGGCTGCGGGCCAGGATGGCGGGCTTGTCTTCCTTCTGCGGCGTGGTGCGGTCGTCCCAGAACGGGCTGTCATCGCGGCCCAGCAGATGATCGGCCTGCGCCGAGAACGACAGGCGTGCGTTGCTGACGAACGCCTGCCAGGCCGCCCCCGACTCCGGCCCAAGCTCGTCCAAAAACGTCTGGCGGGCTACGGCTTGAAGGAACAGCTCGTAGAGCGCCGCATCTGCCGAGACCGGGCTCAGGCGGCCATCGAACGCCTTGAGCCTGGCCAGTGCCGTACGGGCCTTGTCGCGTTGGTCCGCGGGCAGGGCGTCGATGGCCTGTTGCAGCGGGCCAGCCATGCCCGGCGCCTCGAACATTTGCTTGAGCTTGCCGGCCATCAGCGTGACCTGGTCGTTTTGCAGCGCCATCAGGCTGCGGCCGTCATGCCGGCCGTTGCCGGCAAGCTGGCCCAGGCGCTCGGCTCGCTCTGGGTAATACCAGCTGCTCGACAGCTGCATGCCGTAGCCGCGCGGCAGGCTGCGCTGGTTGGCATGGCCGATCCAGCCGGCGGTCGGGTCCTGGTCGTAAGGGTGCAGCATGGGGTCGGCATAGCCATCCCAATCGAAGCGCCCCTCCCATCCTGGCGAAGGCAGCAACCCCTGGCCTTCCCGACGATTAGGGTAGCGCCCGCTGACCTGCCAGCCGATGTGCGAAGGTTCGGCGAACACGAAGTTCAGCGCAGCGGCCGTGACATCACGGGTGCTGTCGAAGGCGCGCTCGACGGTTTTGGCGCGTGTCAGGTCGAACAGCGCATCGAGGCTCCGATCGCCCTTGAACTGTGGCAAGGTCAGTGCCAAGCCCAGGCTGGCAGTGACTGGCTGGGCAAGCAGCGTGCCATGGCGGGTTTCGTACAGCACTTCGCGCACGGGGCGCTCGCCGCGCACCAGGAAGGTCTCGTTACGCGCCCTGGCAGCAAGCCACTTGCCATCTGCCAGGTAACTGATCTGGTTGCCCTGGTGGCGCAGCTTTTCCAGGAACAGGTCCTGGTTGTCCGCCATCACTGCGCTGCTGCTCCATGCCAGTTGGCCGTTGTAGCCTGCCAGCACGATCGGCAAGCCGGGCAACGACAGGCCGGCCACCTGATACTTGGCCGTGTGGATCTGCACCGGGCTCAGCGCCCAGGCGGCGCGGCTATCGCTGGCCAGCAGGCTCTTGCCGCTACGGCTGCGTTGGGGGCCAATGGCCAGGTTGGCGGACCCGGGGCTGCCCAGCAGGTCGAGGTCGACCAGTTTCTGGCTGGCAGCGGCCAGGGCAGGCAACCCCGGCAACTGCCCGGCCAGGTCCAGGCCCTTGAGCTTGCCCGCTTCGCTGTCGGCCAGCGGCTCGTCGGCGGCACCGGGCAGCAGCCAGGCCAGCTTGTCGTTGCCGACTTTCTGCGCCAGGGTCAGTGCGCTGATTTCTTCCTGAAGGTTCACCGACTGACTGAAGGCATACAGGGAGAAAATCAGCGCGCAATCTTCAGGCTTCCAGTACTCGGGGCGGTAGCCGCTGTTGGCCAGCTCGGCCGGCAGCCTGTCGCGGTAGCGGAACAGATAGGCGTTGACCCCGCGGGCATAGACTTCGAAGAAACGCTTGAGGCGTGGCGAGGCGTCGGCATACAGCTGCGCAGCGCTCTGCTTGAGGTTGGCTGCACGCATCAACCTGTCGATATCCAGCGCATCGCGACCGGCAAGCTCCGCCAGTCGGCCTTGGGCCAGTAGCCGCATCGCGACCATCTGCTCGATACGGTCACCGGCCTGTACATACCCCAAGGTGAACAGCGCGTCATGGAATGTGCTGCTCTCGATCAGCGCAGCCCCCATGGCATTGCGCCGTACCGATACATTCTGGGCCAGGCCCTTGAGCGGCTGCACACCGCTGGCTGAGGGCACGCTGTCCTGATGGCCTGCGGTCTGGCAACCGGCCAGGCCAAGTGAGCCAAGCAGCAGGGCAACCGTTGCGGCGCGCGGGCGGAAGAAGAAAAAGGCGGGGGCGGCCATGGCAAGGGCTCCTGCAAGGCATAGCGGGTTCGCAAAGGCGCTAAGGTAGTGAGCAGGCCGTCTGGGTGCAAGGCCTGCCTCGGCTTTATTTCACGCGTTGGCAGGGCGGTGGACGAGCGGCGCGGGCCTGGTGGCAAGCCCTGCCGTCGAGGCCCCTGGGGTCGGGGCACTCAACTCTGCCTGGCGCCGCGTCAGACCGTGAAGTGCTCAGCCATCGCCTCGGAAAAATGCGTGCAGTTGATGCGGGTGTACTGCGCGTAGTTGCGCTCTACCGCGAAGGATTGGCCGGGCATGAGCAGCACGTCGCGCCGTTCGAGTTCGCGCAGCAACGGATCCAGGTCGGCGATATCCGGGTGATGAACCCACAGGAACATGCCGCCGTGCGGGGTAATGTCGAAGCGCCAGCCGCGCTCTGCCAGTGTGCGCTGAGTCTGAACCTGCTGCCGAATCAGGCGCTGCTGCAAATCGCTCATGTGCCGGGCGTAGGTGCCATCGCTGAGAATGGTATTGACGAAGCGCTCGCAAAACGCCGGCACCGCCACGCAGGTGAGCAGTTTCAGGCGCATCAGTGGTTCGATCAGCGGCGCCGGGCAGGCGATGTAGCCCACGCGCAGGGAGGCTGAAAGGCATTTGGAGAAGCTGCCGATGTAGATGACCTGCTGCAGGTTGTCCAACCCGGCGAAGGTTTGCCGCACCCCTGGGCTGAAGTCGCCATACACATCGTCTTCGACGACGTAGAAGTCGTGTTCCATGGCCAGTCTCAATACACCAAAGGCTTTGTTCGGGCTGACGTTGCTGCCGGTGGGGTTGTGGAACGTGCTGTTGCAGAAAAACGCCTTTACCTTGTGCCTGGCCAGGTGACGCCGCATGTCTTCGAGGTCCGGGCCCTCCTGCTGCCGGCGTACGCCCACCACATGGCCACCGGCCAACTGAATCAGCTTGGTCAAATTGCCGTTGCAGGGCTCGTCGACGAACACGTGATCCCCAGGGGCAATCAGCAGGCGGGCAACCAGATCCAGCGCCTGGGTAGCGCCCAGGGTGGTCAGCAGTTGCTGCGGGCTCACGTCGATCTGGGTCAGGCGCCTTAAGTGCACGCACAGCTGCTTGCGCATGGGCAGGTAACCCTGGATGTCCCCATAATCGGCCAGCGAGCTCTGCTCCAACCGCGCCGTTCGGCGCACAGCCTTGGCCAGCAGCTCGGTGTCGCGCCAGGCAGGAGGCAGCCAGCCACACCCCAGCTTGGTGTACTGCTGGCCGCCTTGCAGCAGTTTGAACAGCGCATCCCCAGACATCTCGCCTGGCGGCTCGTCCTTGGCAGGGCGGCCAGTGGAGCCGGCCACGAAGTAGCCCCGCCCGGGCACGGCTGTCAGCAACCCTTCGCTGACCAGGCGCCCATAGCTGGACACCACCTCGTGGTACGTCGCCCCCGTGCTGGCCGTCAGTTTGCGGATCGACGGCATGCGTTGCCCAGGCAGCCACTCGCTGGCTGCCAGACGTTGCCTGAGTTGTTGGAGCAGATGTTCAGCACGCATCGACCGGTCCCTGAGTGTTAGAAAAAATAGCCTAACAGTTAGCTGGAAACCACGTCGACTGTTCGCCAATGCCAAGCAGGTCGGTGAGAAACTTCGATGCATTGATCACCGTCATTCCAGCGAGCACGCCATGACCGAAACACTGCCAGCGCGCACTTACCTGTATTTCATCGCCCAGTCGGTCAACCTCACCACTGCGGTCATGTCCGTGACCATGGCGGCCATCGTCGGTGCGGCGCTGGCACCTGATCCTGCCTGGTCGACCGTGCCCTACGGGTTCCAGTTTCTCTGCGTGATGCTGGCGACCTACCCGGTGTCCTGGCTGATGGCACGCATCGGTCGTAGATGCGCCTTCATGGTAGGGGCTCTGCCGCTGGCGATTTCCGGCATCAGCGGGTTCCTGGCAGTCCAGCATCAGCACTTCAGCGCGTTGGTGCTCAGCCATTGCGCATTGGGGGTCTATATCGCGTTCGCCAACTTCAACCGGTTTGCCGCGACCGACAACCTGACGCAGCATCTCAAGGCGCGGGCGCTTTCCCTGGTGGTGGCTGGCGGGGTGATTGCGGCCGTAGTGGGGCCGGCACTGACCGGTTGGCTCAGGGATGTGGGCGGGTACCCATTGTTCTCCCTGTGCTACGCCGCCTTCATCGGCCTCGCGTTCGTGTCGTGGCTGATAGCCTTGTGCTTGCCCCGGGACATGGCGGTATCCCGGCCGGCGCAGCGCCCGCAGCCGGCAGGTATGGCGCAGCAGGCTTCGCGCAGTCACTTGGGTGTGGCGATGGGGGTGGCGGCAGTGGGGTACGGCATCATGAACCTGCTGATGATCCAGGCTTCGCTGCATATGAAGCACATGCACCAGGACTTTTCCGATGTGCGCATGGCTATCCAATGGCATGTCGTGGCGATGTTCGCGCCTTCGTTCTTTACCGGGCGCATCATTCAGCGGCTGGGTATAAAAGCCACGATCTGTACGGGGTTGGCCCTTTTCGTGGTGAGCACGGCCCTGAACATGGGATCGAGCAGCTACGGGGTGATGACCGCCGCCCTCATAGCCTTGGGGCTTGGCTGGAACCTGACGTACGTGGGCGGGGGTGCGCTGTTGGCGCAGGCACTGCATGACAGCCCGTCGGCGATGCGCCTGCAGGGCAAGAATGACCTGGCGATCGCCATCTGCGCGACCCTCGGCGCCTTCACCCCGTCGTTGCTGCTGGACACGGCAGGCTGGAATGGCACCAACGGCCTGTGCATGGTGCTGTGCCTGGGGCTGCTGCTGGCGACCGCAATGTGGTTGCCAGCCAAGCCGGGCACGTCGGCGCCCGGGGTGCAGGTTGCACCACGGGTGCGCTAACAAACAGGCGCGCGGCTGTCAGCCAGCAGGGTGCAAGGCACCGGTGCGGCTATCAGGCGCCGTGGCACTTCTTGAATTTCTTTTCGCTGCCGCATGGGCAGGGGTCGTTGCGGCCGACGTCCTTGAGGGCGTTGCGCACCGGTTCCTGATGGCCATGGTTGCAGTGTGGGCCATGGACATGGCCATGATCATGGTGATGATCGTGGTCATGGTCGTGGTTGCAGTCAGGGCCATGAACGTGAGGCTGTTGAGACATTGCAGGGTTACTCCAGGTAATGATCGCCGGGCATTATCTCACCACCGCGCAACAAGTGCAGGTCTCGATGGATCAACAGGCCCGTGCCCAGTTCGGCTTTTAGTCTGTACATCAGGGGCTGGTGGCTCTTGAGCATCTTGGCCAGTGGCTTGATGCGCTGCCACAGGTTGGTCCGGGCCGTGATCTTGAAGGTGCGCTGATCATGCGCGCCAACGCTGCGCCACAGGCTGACCTGGTCCTCTGCCAGCAGTACATCGTTCAGGCGCAGGACATAGGACAGGTTGCGGATGAACAGGCGGCTGTCATTGGGGTTTTCCACGCGCACATGCAGCACGAACTCCTGTTGCAGCAAGCGTGCCTTGACCGTTTCCACCCTGACCAGGTGTATCTCCGGTTGCCGCCATGGATCACCGCCCCAGCTGACGCAGCCGGCCAATAGCATCACCAGCAAAGCAGGCAGCACGATGCGCAGGCGAGTCGTCATGCCCGGTTACCCACGTAGCTGGCGCAGCATTTCTTGAATTTCTGCCCGCTGTTGCAGGGGCAGGGGTCGTTGCGCGTGGCGTTGAGGCCAACCGTGGGGTCGATGAAGTACCAGCGCCCTTCGTGTTGCACGAACGCCGAGCGCTCGCGGTGCTGATGGTCTCCTTCCTGGTCATGCCAACGGGCGGTGAAGGTCACGAACCCGTGTTCGGGCTGGCCGCCGATCAATTCGGCATTTTCCACCTCCAGGCCCAGCCAGGTGCTCTGCGCGCTCCAGGCCGCCATCGCGGCCCGATCGAGGCCGGCTTGCTGGGCTGGCAGGGTGGTCGTCACCAGGTAGTCGACCAGGCCCAGCACATAGGCGCTGTAACGCGAGCGCATCAGCGCCTGGGCATCCGGTGCAGGCGTGCCGGCGTGGTAATGGCCGCAGCAGGCCTCGAGCAAGTTGCCACTGCCACATGGGCAGACCGAAACACTCATCATCACCACCAGTACTTGCCAAAGTTTTCAGGGTTGGCCCAGAACCGTGCGTTGAGCCAGTCGGGGACCTGCTTGTAGTCGTGTAGATCATAGGTGAACAGGCTCAACACCTGCTGGTCGCGCTGGAACCGTTCGCTGGCCGACAGGGCCAGGGCGAAGAAGTCGGTGTCCAGCCAGCCACAGGCTGCAAGATCCGCCAGCACCGCGACCCGACTGGCGTTGAGATTGCGGATGCCGCCGAGCAGTTCCAACCCGTTGCGCTTGGGCAGGTGCTCCAGGCAATCGACGAGAAGCGCCAGGTCGTAGCGTTGGGCTGCCAGCGCAGCCGGGAGCGGGCCCGGTGGCGCAGTCGCGATGCTCACCTGTGGATGGGCCAGCAGGAAGGCGTCCAGCGCCGGGAACAGCGTGCCCACCAGCAACAGGCGTTGCGGCGTCACGCGCTCGAGCAAGGCGGCCAGGGCCTGCTGCGGCGTGCGTAGGGAAAAACCGTCGGTCATAGCCAGTCCTCATCAAGATCAGCCAAGACTATCGGGCCAGAGCTTGCCGGCATAGGGCCGAGCGATACAGTCATGGCCAATGGCTGGCAGGGTGCGGATGCACCGTCTTTACTGCCCTGATCGGCCACGATGCCGATTCCCCTAGAAGAGGCGATGAAATGAGCATAGTACGCACAGCTGTACCTCTGGTTCTGCTCACCAGTGTGTTGACTGGTTGCGCGGGTTTGCAAAAGACCGACTGGCCCAAGTGTGCGGCTGTCGGAGGTGTGGGCGGCGCGGCGCTGGGCGCCATCGAAAGCTCGAGTTGGGCGGGTTGGGGTGCGCTGCTTGGCGGTGGGCTGGCGGCGGGGTATTGCTGGGCCCATGGTGATGGCGACGAGGACGGTGATGGCGTGCCGGACAGCCGCGACAAGTGCCCAGGCACGCCGCGCGGTGTTCAGGTCGATGCCAATGGTTGCCCACCCCCTGCACCGCAGGCCGAGGCGGTGGTGGTCGAGGAAGTGGTGGTCGAGAAAGAGGAGGTCATCGTCATCCGCGATGTGCATTTCGAATTCGACTCAGCCCGCCTGACGCCAGCCGACAAGCAGCGCCTCAACACCATCGCCACACGGCTGAAGCAGGAAGCGCCCTCGGCCCGGCTGAGTGTCAGCGGCCATACCGACAGCGTGGGTGCTGACAGCTACAACCAGAAACTCTCCGAACGCCGTGCCCATTCGGTCACCGACTATCTGGTCGAAAGCGGCATACCGCGCAACAGCTTCGTGTCAGTGGTCGGGGCCGGCGAATCCCAGCCCGTTGCCGACAATGCCACTGCTCAAGGGCGTGCCATGAACCGTCGCACCGAAATCAAGATCCAGCGTTGAAGCAGCAGCGCCCGCGCGTAACGCTCGCGCGGGCGCTGTGCTTGATTCTGGACGGCCAGTGACCGGACATCGCTGCGCTGGCGCAGGTCCAACGTATGCAGTTAATGTGAGGCGGTAGCGTTGGCCATCCCGGCAGTACGCGATACGGTGGGGCAGGGCATGAAATTCATCTTGGGCCTGGGCAAGATCCTGACGATCGTCTTCTGGGGTGTGGTGCTCTACAACCAGATGGCGCCGCAGCCTGTGCCCTTGAACCTGTTGATCAATGCGACAGGGCTGATGCTGGCGCTGCTGCACCTGCTCGAGATGCTGTTGTTCAATGCCAGCCTTCGAGGCCGCAGCCACCGGTGGTTCGACCGTCTGCAGATACTGTTGACGGGTATCTTCCATGTCATGTCCATTCCCCGCGCGCAAGAGGCGCCACGAAATGCGTAATCTGATGTTGTTCGCCCTGTTGGCTGCGCCGCTTGCCCAGGCGCAGAGTCTGGAAGTACCTGCCCATTCCATGCTGCGTCTGCCGACCAAGTCGGCAGACGTACATCTCGAACACCTCAAGTTGGCAGACGACGCCACCTTGCTGCTTCCTGCCACGCTCGCCTCGCTGCAGGTCGATCGACTGGAACTGGGGCGTGATGCCCGGATCGCCATCGCACCTGCCCAGAGCCCGTTGCTCATCGAAGCGGGCAGCGCCAGCCTGGGCGCGGGCAGCGAATTCAGTGCGCCCGGCGCGCCTGGCACCTACCAGCGAGCAGCGCGCTCAGGGCGCGGGCTTGACCTGAAGCTGGCCGAGGTGCAGGCCGAGCAGCTGTCCATCGATGCCCGAGGTGGCGCGGGCGCGCCGGGGTTTGCCGGGCTCGATGGCGCCAACGGCCAGGCCGGGGGCTGTACCTGGGGCCGCGCCAGTCGAGGCTTCAATGGCGATGATGGCGGCAATGGCCACGACGGCGCGCCAGGTGGCCGGGTCCGCCTGACTGTGCCTGAAGGCTTTCCCGCCGAGCGCATCGTCGTGCGCCTGGACGGTGGCGCCCCGGGCCTGCCCGGGGCAGCAGGCCAGGCAGGCAAGGGCGGCGCGAGCAAAGGTTGCCTGGTCTACCGCACCTCGCCGGGCGCCAGTGGCCGTGCCGGTCAACCAGGGCAGCCGGGCCTTGCAGGGGCTGCGGGTGAGTTGATCCTGCAACGGCTCTGACCGCTGCGAGGCCGGTCAGAACATCAGGCGGGCACTGGCCACGGCCACGACGGCCAGGCCCAGCAGCAGGTTCACACCCACCATACGCCTGATGCGCCCCAGTACGGCTGCTGCAGCGGGCCAGTCTTGAGCCTGGACCGCCGTCTTCATTTCAGGAAGCAGCAGCGCCTGGATGCGCATGAACAAGGCGAACATGACGATACCGCCCCCGATCATCACCTGGACGTAACGCGGCGCGGTCTCGAAACCGTTGAAGCGCATGTGCACCATGCCAATGCCGCTTATCGCCAAAATCGCCACGGCCACCCAGACCCAGCCGAAGAAGCGTCGGAAAACTTCCACCCACAGCCGCAGCCTGGCAGGCCCGTCCAGTGCTGCAGCCGTTGCCGGGCGCAGCACCATCCAGGCGAAGAACATCCCGCCTACCCAGATCAGGGCAGCCAGAACATGCAGCGTGTAGGGCAGGGCAAAGGCAGTCATCCGGATCTCCATGCGGCATAAACAGCGTGAGCGGGGTATGATAGCCGCCCTATGCGCAATACTGAAAATATATCCAGCCCTCCGGGCGCCTGCACACCATGATCAGCACTGAACTCAAAGCCACCATCCAGGGTGCCTACACGCGGTTTCTCGAAGCCAAGAGCCTCAAGCCGCGCTATGGCCAACGCCTGATGATCGCCGAGGTGGCCAAGGTCCTCGGCGATATCCCGTGCGACGACGAAGGCCGCCGTGCCGGTGAGCCCGCCGTCGTGGCCGTGGAAGCGGGCACCGGTACGGGCAAGACGGTCGCCTACAGCCTGGCGGCCATCCCCGCAGCCAAGGCGGCGGGCAAGCGGCTGGTCATCGCGACCGCCACCGTGGCGCTTCAGGAGCAGATCGTCTTCAAGGACCTGCCCGACCTGATGCGCAACAGCGGGCTCAATTTCAGTTTCGCCCTGGCCAAGGGGCGAGGCCGTTACCTGTGCCTGTCCAAGCTCGACATCCTGGTCCAGGAAGGCCACGCCCAGACCTCCCAGGCGCAGTTGCTCGAGGAAGAAGGCTTTCGCATCGACGTGGACGAACGCAGCCTCAAGCTGTTCAACAGCATGATCGAGAAGCTGGCCGGCAACCGCTGGGATGGCGATCGCGACAGCTGGCCCGACAGCCTCGAGGACGAAGACTGGGCGCGGCTCACCACCGATCATAGCCAGTGCACGGGCCGCCACTGCCCCAACTTCCAGCAGTGCGTGTTCTACAAGGCCCGTGAGGGCATGGGCAAGGTAGACGTGATCGTCACCAACCACGACATGGTGCTGGCCGACCTGGCACTGGGTGGCGGTGCGGTATTGCCGGCCCCTCGGGACACCATGTACGTGTTCGACGAAGGGCATCACCTTCCGGATAAGGCCATTGGCCACTTCGCCCATTACTCGCGGCTGCGCTCGACTGCCGACTGGCTGGAGCAGACAGCCAAGAACCTGACCAAGCTGCTGGCTCAGCACCCCTTGCCAGGCGACCTGGGCAAGCTGATCGAGCAGGTGCCCGAGCTTGCCCGGGAAATCCGCACTCAGCAGCAGTTCATGTTCACCCTGTGCGAGCAGGTGGCCGATTTTCGTCCAGGCGAAGACAATGAAGGGCGCGAACGCCCGCGCTACCGTTTTCCAGGTGGCGTGGTGCCCGAGGAAATCCGCGAGGTTGGCGTCGAACTGAAAAAGGGTTTCTCGCGCCTGAACGACCTGTTCACCCGCTTGACCGACCTGCTCAAGGAAGGCATGGGCGGTGAGGTCAGCATCGGCATCGCCAGCCACCAGGCCGAAGAGTGGTACCCGCTGTTCGGAAGCCTGCAGACTCGCGCCCAGGGCAATTGGGAGCTGTGGACGGCGTTCACCGCCGAAGACCCGGAAGACAGCCCGCCCATGGCCCGCTGGCTCACCCTGGCTGAAAGCGGCGCGTTGTTCGACATCGAGGTCAACGCCAGCCCAATCCTTGCGGCGGAGATGCTGCGCCGCAACCTGTGGAATGTCGCCCACGGTGCTCTGGTCACGTCGGCCACCCTCACGGCGCTTGGCAAATTCGACCGCTTCCGCATGCGCTCGGGCTTGCCCCGGGATGCGGTGTCCTGCGTGGTGCCCAGCCCGTTCGTGCACGGTGATGCAGGGCTTCTGCGGGTCCCTGACCTCAAGGCCGACCCCCGTGATGCCGCCGGCCACACGGCGGCCATCATCCGCGAACTGCCAGGCATCGTGGAAGATGCCCGTGGCGCACTGGTGCTGTTCTCGTCACGCAAGCAGATGCAGGATGTGTTCGACGGCCTGGACCGCGACTGGCGCAAGCTGGTGCTGATCCAGGGCAACCTGTCCAAGCAGGAAACCCTGAACAAGCACAAGGCCCGCGTCGACGATGGCCAGCACAGCGTGCTGTTCGGTCTGGCCAGTTTCGCTGAAGGCGTCGACTTGCCGGGTGCCTATTGCGAGCACGTCGTCATTGCCAAGATCCCGTTCGCCGTACCCGACGATCCCGTCGAGGCTGCCTTGGCGGAGTGGATCGAAGCGCGGGGCGGCAACCCGTTCATGGAAATAGCCGTACCCGATGCCTCGCTGCGCCTGATCCAGGCGTGTGGTCGGCTGCTTCGCACCGAGCAGGACCGCGGTGTCATCACCTTGCTGGACCGCCGCCTGGTCACCCAGCGCTATGGCAAGGCTATCCTCAACGCGCTGCCGCCATTTAGGCGGGAGATTTCCTGACGGCCGGCGTGCATGCGCCGGCACGTTGTCCATACTCTGTCGTGGGCCATGAGGGCCCTGAAGGAGAGACCCCACCTTATGGTTCGCCGTACTTTGCCCGCTGTCATTGCCCTGCTGTTGAGCCCGCCGTTGCTGGCGGGGCAGCAAACGTTGTTCAGCTTCGTGCGCCCAGCCTCGGTGGTCGATGTCGCGACCATGGATGCCGGCATGCCCCAGTACAACGCCGAGCAGACAGCCGAAGGCGAGGTGTTGCGGCGCGTGGTGTTCAACCCCGCCGAGCGTCCCACCTTGCGCCTGAGCCCGCAAAGCGGCACCTGGGACTGGTCCACAGGGCGCTACCTGACCTTGCGCCTGCAAAGCGCGATGGACTGGGCGCTGACCTTGGATGTGACGGTGCAGGGCAGTGACGGTCGCACGCTGACCAGCCGTATCGACCTACCAGCAGGCCCCGCGCAAACGGTGATGGTGCCGCTGACCGCTCGTTCGCCGCTGCAGGAAGGGCTGCGTGCAGGTCCGCCCATGCCTTGGAGCTTCGGCGGCCAGCGCTTGTTGCTCGGCAGCAGTGCGGGTGAGGTGGACCTGGGGCATGTCGCTGCCGTCAGCCTGAGTATCCCTGGCCCCAAGGCCGCGCAGAGTCTGCTCATCGAGCGCGTCGGCATCCAGGACGACGACCAGGCGTGGCAGGCTGCTTACCGCGAACTCATCGACGCCTACGGCCAATCCACTCGGGCCACATGGCCCGAGAAAATCGCCAGCGATGAGCAGCTCAGGGCCAGCGCAGGGCGTGAGCAGGCACAGATCAAGGCATGGTTGGCCGAGCGTGAAAAACAGTCGCTGGACAGCTATGGGGGTGTGACGACGGGTACGCCCTTCGAGGCCACCGGTTTCTTTCGTACCGAAAAGCGGGATGGGCGCTGGTACCTGGTCACGCCGCTGGGGCATCCGTTCTATTCCCTGGGCGTCAACGCCGTGGCCGCCGACGGTGGGCGCACCTATGTGGCCGGCCGCGAGGGCATGTTCAAGGCGCTGCCAAAGCAGGACGAGCCCTTGTCTGCTTTCCATGGCGAGGGCAACAACGATGACGGCAATGCATCGTCCCAGGGGCGCGCCTACAAGAAAGGGCGTTGGTTCGACTTCTACGCGGCCAATCTCCACCGCACCTACGCTGCACCCTGCCCGGCGCCAGACCCCGTGGTGGCATCGCAGCCTGCCAATTGCCCACCCGCCGTACTGGACACTGCCCGATGGCAGCGCCATACCCTCGATCGCCTGCAGGCGTGGGGCTTCAACACACTGGGTAATTGGAGCGATGCTGCGCTGGGCGAGAGCCAGCGCGTGCCCTACACCTTGCCGCTGTCCATCGTGGGCGACTATGCGAGCATCAGCACCGGCATGGACTGGTGGGGCAGCATGCCCGACCCCTTCGACCCGCGGTTTGCCATGGCGACCGAACGGGCAGTGGCCATTGCTGCCCGTGATCACCGCGACGACCCCTGGCTTATCGGTTATTTCGCGGACAACGAGCTGGCCTGGGCCGCTCCAGGCGATGAACCCAAAGCACGCTATGGCCTGGCCTACGGTACCTTGCGCCTGACCACCGATGTACCAGCCAAGCGGGCGTTTCTCAAACAGTTGCGTGACAAGTACCGCAACCAGGAAGGGTTGTCCAAGGCCTGGGGCATCGAGCTGACCGCCTGGGAGTTGATGGAAGATCCCGGTTTCGAAGCCCCGCTGCCCAACCCGGAACATCCGGAAATCGAGCGCGATTACCAGTATTTCCAGCAGGTGTTCGCCCAAACCTATTTCAAGACCATCTCCGACTCGCTCAAGTGGCATGCGCCCAACCACCTGCTGTTGGGCGGTCGGTTCGCAGTGACTACACCGGAAGCCGTCAAGGCCTGCGCCGAGTTCTGCGACGTGCTCAGCTTCAACTTCTATACCCTCAAGCCCGAGGATGGCTATGACTTCGCCCGCCTGGCGGAGCTGGACAAACCGGTGCTGGTCTCCGAATTCCAGTTCGGCTCGCGTGACCGCGGCCCCTTCTGGCCGGGGCCAGTGGAGGTCCCACGCGAGGAAGACCGCGGCCCGGCCTATGCCAATTTCCTCAAGGCGGCGCTCGCCCAGCCCATGATCGTGGGCGCGCATTGGTTCCAGTACCTTGATCAACCTGCCAGTGGGCGTTTGTTGGATGCGGAAAACGGGCATCTGGGGCTGGTTGCCATCACTGACGTCGCCTACCCAGGCTTCGTCCAGGCCGTGCGCAAGGGCAATCTGGACGCATTGGACCAACTGCGTGCCCACAGCCAAGCGCCATCCTCACGGTGACTTGCCGTGCACCTGTAGGCAAAAGGCCGAACTACTGAAACAATGCAGGCCATTTTTGCCAACACGCCGTACGGAGAACACAGGGTGCAGATCCAGGGTCATTTTGAGCTGAAATTCGAAGCGGTGCGCGAAGCGTTCGCTGCGCTGTTCGATGATCCACAGGAACGCGGGGCTGCACTGTGCATCCAGGTAGGCGGTGAAACCGTGGTGGACCTGTGGGCGGGTACTGCGGACAAGGATGGCCAACAGGCGTGGCACAGCGACACGATCGCCAACCTGTTTTCCTGCACCAAGGCCTTCACTGCCGTTACCGCCTTGCAGTTGGTGGGCGAGGGCAAGCTTGAGCTGGACGCACCGGTGGTTCGTTATTGGCCTGAGTTCGGTCAGGCGGGCAAACAGGCCATTACGCTGCGGCAATTGCTCAGTCACCGCGCCGGGCTGCCTGCAATTCGCGAGCTGCTTCCGGCCGAGGCGTTGTATGACTGGCAGACGATGGTCGATGCGCTGGCCGCGCAAACGCCTTGGTGGACACCGGGCAGCGAGCACGGCTATGCCGCCATCACCTTTGGCTGGCTGATTGGTGAACTGATTCGTCGTGCAGATGGCCGTGGGCCTGGTGACTCCATCGTGGCGCGTACGGCACGCCCTCTGGGGCTGGACTTCCACGTGGGGCTGGCCGATGAGGCGTTTCATCGAGTGGCCCACATCGCGCGTGGCAAAGGCAACCCAGGCGATGCGGCCGCACAGCGCTTGCTGCAAGTGACCCTGCGTGAGCCTGAAGCCTTGTCGACACGGGCCTTTACCAACCCACCTGCCATTTTGACCAGTACCAACAAACCTGAATGGCGGCGCATGCAGCAGCCGGCAGCCAATGGCCATGGCAACGCCCGAAGCCTGGCCGGGTTCTATGCAGGGCTGCTCGATGGCAGCCTGCTCGAATCGGATCTGCTCGACGAGCTTACCCGCGAACACAGCCTGGGCCAGGATCGAACCCTGCTGACGCAGACGCGCTTCGGGTTGGGCTGCATGCTTGACCAGCCTGAGGTGGCCAATGCCACCTTCGGTCTGGGAGCGCGCGCATTCGGGCATCCAGGTGCCGGAGGCTCGGTCGGCTTTGCCGATCCGGAGCGGGACGTGGCTTTTGGCTTTGTCGTCAACACCTTGGGCCCGTACGTGCTGATGGACCCTCGCGCCCAGAAACTGGTGCGCGTGCTGGGGCAATGCCTTTGATCGGTTAGTGCGGGTATTGGCCAGCCTCTTTGACTATCCTCAATGCCAACGCCTCAAGAGTGTGGGCAAAATTCCTTTCTAATTCATGGTGTATCGCTGATGTCTTCACATAAAACCTTAGCACTCGCCCTGTGCCTGACCGCTGTCACCGGCTGCGCCAGCCATCCTCAGGATTCCGCCAAGAGCGCCAGTTCAAGCTGGTGGCCGTTCGGCTCGGACAAGGTCGCCGAACAGGAAGTGAAGGCAGCGGTCACGGAAAAGGTCGCCAAGGCCGACGCCAAGTCCGAAAGCAGCAGCCGTTGGTGGTGGCCGTTTGGCGGCGAGCAGAAGCAGGCCCAGGGGCCTGTGGTGCCCAAGATCGACCAACAGGCCACGCAGGCCTGGTTGGACGAATACGAACCCAAGCTGCGCGAGGCCATCAAGGACAGCAAGCTTGAGTTGGAGCGGCGCGATAACGTGCTGGCAGTCACCTTGCCCGTGGACGGTGCGTACAACCCCGACCGTCCAAACATGTTGTTGCCCGTTACCCTGGGGCCCATCACGCGCGTTGCCAAGACCGTGGAAGGTGACCCAAAGACCGCCGTCCTGGTCCTGGGCCATGCCGACACCAGCGGCGTGGTGGCGGCAAACCAGAAGCTGAGCCTGGAGCGTGCCGCCTCGGTATCGGCGATCTTCCGCCTGAGCGGGCTGCAGCGTGACCGCCTGATCCTCAAGGGCATGGGTTCGGTGATGCCTCGCGCCGCCAATGACAGCGCCGAAGGCCGTGCGCTGAACCGTCGCGTGGAAATGCTGCTGACCCCACAGAACACCATGGTCGCGCTGCTGAGCAAGTACCAACAGGCCACACCGGCTCCGTCGCCCGCGTCCATGGTGGCCGTGCAGGATACCAAGGCGCCAGTGACCAAAGCGCCAGTGACCAAGGCGCAGGCCAGCAAGCCAGCCGCCAAGGCCTCTGCCAAGAAGCCTGCAGCCAAGGCCAAGACGCCGGCCAAGACGGCGACCAAGAACAAAGCGACGCCGGCCAAGCCTGTCGCCAAGAAAGCTGCCACTGACAAGAAGGTAGCTGCCAATAGCCCTGCGAAGACCAACTGATCGTCAAGGAACGCAGCAATGACCCAATCCCTGGCCGATATGCGCCGCGATTACACCCGGGATGGCTTGGCCGAGGCTCAGGCCCCGGCAGAGCCATTCGCCCTGTTTCACCAGTGGTTCGGTGATGCCGTGAAAACCGAACAAGCGCCAGTGGAGGCTAACGCCATGACCCTGGCCACGGTGGACGCCGATGGGCGTCCGCATTGCCGTGTACTGTTGCTCAAGGGGTTGGACGAGCAGGGCTTCACGTTCTTCACCAACTATGACAGCGCCAAGGGGACACAGCTGCGGGCCAACCCGTTTGCCGCCATGACCTTTTTCTGGCCGGCGCTCGAGCGACAGGTGCGCATCGAGGGCCGCGTGGAGAAAGTCACGGCCAAGGAATCGGACGATTACTATCAGGTCAGGCCACTGGGCAGCCGGCTGGGCGCCTGGGCATCTCCGCAAAGCCAGGTGATCGCCGGCCGAGAAACGCTCGAAGCACTGGTCAAAGCGACCGAGGCGCGCTTCAGCGATACACAGCCGCATTGCCCTGAGCATTGGGGTGGCTACCGTTTGCTGCCCGAGCGCATCGAGTTCTGGCAAGGACGCGCCAGCCGCCTGCACGACCGCCTTAACTATCGCAGAGCCCCTGAAGGCTGGCACCGCGAGCGCCTGGCGCCCTGATGAAGCGCGGGGCTACCGGGTAGCCCCTTCGGGTCCTTTTTTCACTGCCGATACGCAGCCGCCTCCTGCGCCAGCCACTGCGCCAGTGCCTGGCGCCTCATCTTCAACTCACGCGCCTGCTGCAACTTGTGGAGCATGTACGTTTGCTTGAGCACATCGTCACCTGCCAGCGAGAGCGCCAAGTCACGGTCCATCCAGTGCCGCATACGCAGGTATAGCCAGGCGTGAAAACCCAACCCGGCGAGGGTTGCGACCACGACGATGAAGTAATCCATGGGTATCCTTGGTCTGAACGTTAAGCGCGATGCCTGACCGCGTGGCTGTACGCTGGCTGAATGAAAGCAATTTTATGCGGTGAGTACCGTGACAGCCGTCAATGTGCAGCGTCTAATGAATACCTGACTTATGGAGATTCTACCCATGCGTAAATCCGCTTTGCTGGTTGCGACTTTCACTGCCACCACACTGCTGCTTGGTGGCTGTGCGTCAAACTTGAGCGGGGACAGCTACTCGCGCGATGAGGCCCGCCGTGTGCAAACCGTGCGCATGGGTACCATCGAATCGTTGCGCCCTGTGAAGATCGAAGGCACCAAGACCCCTATTGGCGGGGGCGCAGGTGCCGTCGTGGGTGGCCTGGCGGGCAGCGCCGTAGGTGGTGGGCGCGGCAGCATCGTCGCAGCCGTCATCGGTGCGGTAGCTGGCGGCTTGGCCGGCTCGGCCGCCGAAGAGGGCATCACCCGCACTCAGGGTGTGGAAATTACGGTGCGTGAAGACGACGGCAGCATGCGCGCCTACGTGCAGTCCGTGCAGGAAAACGAGATTTTCCGCGTTGGAGACCGTGTACGCATCATGACGGTCGATGGCACCAGCCGCGTCTCGCACTGACCGCAGCCATGAAAAAACCCGATCAGGTCACTAGCCTGGTCGGGTTTTTTTGCATCGGCGTTCGCAGCCGTGTTACTGGCCGAGCATGGCCTTGGCGACTGCTTCGGCCACCCGAATGCCGTCGACGCCCGCAGAGAGGATGCCACCGGCGTAGCCAGCCCCTTCACCTGCAGGGAACAGCCCCTTCACGTTCAGGCTCTGGAAGTCTTCACCCCGCGTGATGCGCAGCGGCGAGGAGGTCCGCGTCTCGATGCCGGTCAGTACCGCGTCATGCAGGTTGTAGCCCTTGATCTGCCGATCGAAGGCCGGTAGTGCCTCGCGTATGGCCTCGATGGCGAACGCCGGCAGGCTCGGCGCCAGGTCACCTAGCGTCACACCGGGCTTGTAGGAAGGCTCGACGCTGCCCAGGGCGGTGGAGGCTTTGCCCGCCACGAAGTCGCCGACCAGTTGGGCCGGTGCCTGATAGTTGCTGCCACCCATGACATAGGCGTGCGCTTCCAGGCGTTCCTGCAGTTCGATGCCGGCCAGCGGGCCACCGGGGTAGTCCCGCTCCGGGTCGATACCGACCACGATCCCCGAGTTGGCATTGCGTTCGTTTCGGGAGTACTGGCTCATGCCATTGGTGACGACGCGGCCCGGTTCACTGGTGGCTGCCACCACCGTGCCGCCCGGACACATGCAGAAGCTGTACACCGACCGCCCGTTCTTGGCGTGATACACCAGCTTGTAGTCCGCTGCCCCCAGCTTTGGGTGGCCTGCATATTTGCCCAGCCGGGCCTTGTCGATGAGCGACTGCGGATGTTCGATGCGAAAACCGACCGAGAATGGTTTGGCTTCCATGTACACACCCTGTGCGTGCAACATGCGGAAGGTATCCCGGGCACTATGGCCCAGTGCCAGAACCACATGCTGTGAAAGCAACTGCTCGCCACTCTCGAGCATGACCCCCTTGATCTGACCGTCTTCGATCATCAGGTCGGTGACCTTTTGTTCGAAACGAACCTCGGCCCCCAGGGCGATCATTTCCTGGCGCATCTGCTCGACCATGCCGGTGAGGCGGAAGGTGCCGATGTGCGGCTTGTTGATGTACAGGATCTCGTCAGGGGCCCCGGCCTTGACGAATTCTTCCAGCACCTTGCGCCCGTGGTGCTGCGGGTCCTTGATCTGGCTGTACAGCTTGCCATCGGAAAATGTCCCGGCGCCGCCTTCGCCGAACTGCACGTTGGACTCTGGGTTGAGGACGCTTTTGCGCCACAGGCCCCAGGTGTCCTTGGTGCGCTGGCGTACCTCCTTGCCGCGCTCGAGGATGATCGGCTTGAAGCCCATCTGCGCCAGCAGCAACCCGGCGAAGATCCCGCAGGGGCCCAGGCCGACCACGATCGGCCGCGCCTGCAGGCTCTCCGGCGCGTGGGCGACGTACTTGTAGGTCACATCCGGAGCGGGGACCACGTTGTGGTCGTCGGCGAACTTGCGCAGCAACTCATCTTCGTTGCTGGCATGCAGGTCGATGGTGTAGATGAACAACAATTCGGTGTTCTTCTTGCGCGCATCATAGCTGCGCTTGAACAGGGTGAAGCTGATCAGTTGCTCGTCGCGGATGCCCAGGCGCTGGACGATGGCCTCGCGCAGTGCTTCATCGGGATGGTCCAGGGGGAGCTTGAGTTCGGTGATTCGTAGCATGGCAGGGTCCAGTATCCCGGCCTTGGGCGGCCGGCGGCTTAACACAAACCGCCAAGTATAAAGCTTTAGCCGCCCTGACTGGCAGGATTAAGCCGCCCGGTCATCAGTCATCCCGCGCGCCACCGTAATAACCGCAGCCTTGCAGGGTCGTGCCATCGATGCGCAGCTCCGCGCGCAGGTGATTGAACGTGCCGGTCACCGGGTCCACGCACCGCTGAGGTGCCAGCCAGAGCTCGACCCGCTGCCCGTTGGCCTCGCTGGTCAGGGTCAGCCCGCCACCGGGTACCTGCTCTTCCAGGAAGGGCAGTGCGAGTGGGGGTTGGTCAGCGCGGTTGAGCACCATGCCCCGGCTATTGGCCTTGATGTCCCACTCGGGCTTGTGGCCGCTGGCGCGCAACGTGAGCTGCTTGAAGTTGGGGTCGATGCAACCGTTGCTGGCGTGCTCCAGGCGATACAGGCGACGCAGGTCCAGTTGCCCGTCGGTGGTGGCCTGCTTGCTACCGGTAAGCCGGCCGCGTACGTCAGCGAAGAGGATATCGTTGGCGCCGGTGGCAAGGTTCGCCGCTTCCTGCAGGATGCCCGTGGCTGCGGCATCGTGGATGACGAAGCTGCGGGATTCGTTGCACGGCTTGAACAGCAGCTGCCCGCCCGCAGCGCGCACCTGGCCTTGCATGCGGGTACTGCCGACATCAGGTTCGGCGGGCTTTTCGGCCATCAGCTGACAGCCCGCGAACAGGGGCAGCAAGGCAGTCAGTAGCAGGGAAGGGGTTAGACGCATGACAGGCTCCGACGTTCGAGAGGCGGTCACGTTACTGAGGCAGGCAGGGGCAATACAAGCCCGGTGAAGCGAAAAAGCGGGCCGCTACGCAGTCACCAGCATGCAAGCGGCCCTCCTTGAGGGTGAGGGGGAGGTTCAGTATCAAGAAAGACGGGGCCTTGGCAGGCCCCGCTTTCATCAGCCGCCCAGATAGGCGTCGCGCACCTTCGGATCGGTCAGCAAGCCTTCGCCCGTGCCCTGCATGACCACATGGCCGTTTTCCAGCACGTAGGCGCGGTCTGCGATCTTCAGCGCCTGGTTGGCATTCTGCTCGACCAGGAACACGGTCACGCCATCACGCCGCAGTTGTTCGATGATGTCGAAGATCTGCTGAATGATGATCGGGGCCAGGCCCAGAGAGGGTTCGTCCAGCAGCAATAACTTCGGCTTGCTCATCAACGCACGCCCGATGGCCAGCATCTGTTGTTCGCCACCGGACATGGTGCCGCCGCGCTGGGCATAGCGCTCCTTCAGGCGCGGAAACAGGTGCAGCACCTTGTCCAGCTGCGCCTGATAGTCGCCCTTGTCGGTGAAGAACCCGCCCATTGCCAGGTTTTCTTCCACGGTCAGCCGGGCAAAGACGCGACGGCCTTCCGGCACCACGGCGATGCTCTTGCGCATGATGTGCGAGGAGGGCTGGCCGACCAGTTCCTCGCCCAGGTACTTGATGCTGCCGCTATGCGCCTGAGGGGAGCCACACAGGGTCATCAGCAAGGTGGACTTGCCCGCGCCGTTGGCGCCGATCAGGGTGACGATCTCGCCTTGGTTGATTTCGACGTTGACGCTGTGCAGCGCCTGGATCTTGCCGTAGAAAGTGGAAACGTTCTCGAACTTCAGCATTTACGCTTCCCCCAGGTAGGCTTTGATCACTTCAGGGTTGTCGCGGATTTCCTGGGGCGTACCGTGGGCCAGGGGTGTGCCCTGGTTGATCACCACGATGTGATCGGAGATGCTCATGACCAGCTTCATGTCATGCTCGATCAGCAGCACGGTCACGTTGTGCGATTCGCGCAGGTAGCCGATCAGCGCCTTGAGGTCCTCGGTCTCTTTCGGGTTCAACCCGGCCGCCGGCTCGTCGAGCATAATGATCCGCGGACGGGTCATCATGCAGCGGGCGATTTCCAGGCGGCGTTGCTGGCCATAGGCAAGGGTGCCGGCAGTGCGGTTGGCGAACTCGGTCAGGTTGACTTTGTCCAGCCAGTACTGCGCCCGCTCCATGGCTTCCTTTTCGCTGCGGCGAAAACCGGGTGTCTTGAACAGCCCGGCGAAGAAGTTGGTGTTCAGGTGCCGGTGTTGGGCAATCAGCAGGTTTTCGAGGGCCGTCATCTCCTTGAAAAGCCGCACGTTCTGGAAGGTGCGCACGACCCCTTTGCGTGCGATCTGGTGCCCGGCCAACCCCTGGATCGGCTCGCCATCGAGCAGGATGGTGCCGCCGCTTGGCCGATAGAAACCGGTCAGGCAGTTGAACACCGTGGTCTTGCCGGCACCGTTGGGGCCGATCAGTGCCACCACTTGTTTTTCCTTGACGGTCAGGCCCACGCCGTTGACCGCCAACAAGCCGCCAAAGCGCATGCTAAGGCCGCTGACTTGCAGAATTTCGCGGCTCATCGACGCAGCTCCATGTGGGGACGTTGCATTGGCAGCAGGCCTTGCGGACGCCAGATCATCATCAGCACCATCAGCGCACCGAACATCAGCATCCGGTATTCACTGAACTCGCGCATCAGCTCCGGAAGCAGGATCATCACGATGGCCGCCAGGATCACGCCCAGTTGCGAGCCCATGCCGCCAAGCACCACGATGGCCAGAATGATGGCCGATTCGATGAAGGTGAAGGATTCGGGCGTGACCAGGCCCTGGCGGGCGGCGAAGAAGCTACCGGCAAAACCTGCAAAGCAGGCACCCAGGGTGAAGGCCGACAGTTTGATCACGGTCGGGTTGAGGCCCAGGGCGCGGCAGGCGATCTCGTCTTCACGCAACGCTTCCCAGGCGCGGCCGATAGGCATGCGCAGCAGGCGGTTGATGACGAACAGCGCCAGCAATGCCAGCAACAGGGCGACCAGGTACAGGAAGATGACCTTGTTGATGGAGTTGTAAGGCAGGCCGAAGTATTCGTGGAAGGTCTGCATGCCTTCGGCAGCGCGTCGTTCGAAGGTCAGACCGAAGAACTCGGGCTTGGGAATGTTGCTGATGCCGTTGGGGCCGCCGGTCCAGTCGGTGAGGTTACGCAGGAACAGGCGAATGATCTCGCCAAAGCCGAGCGTCACGATCGCCAGGTAGTCGCCACGCAGGCGCAGCACCGGGAAGCCGAGCAGGAAGCCGAACGTGGCGGCCATCAGGCCGGCAATCGGCAAGCAGGCCCAGAAACTCCAGCCCAGGTAGTGCGAGAGCATCGCGTAGCTGTATGCGCCCACGGCATAGAAACCCACATAACCCAGGTCCAGCAACCCCGCCAGGCCGACCACGATGTTCAGGCCAAGGCCGAGCAGGACATAGATCAGGATCAGAGTGGCGATGTCGACAGCACCGCGCGAGCCGAAGAAAGGCCAGATCAGGGCCACCACCACCAGCCCAAGAATGATCCAGCGCTGGGTCTTGGGGAGGGTGAGGTAGTTGCTGACCGCAGGTGGAATCAACTTGCGGTCGGAGCGTCGGCCCATTACCGAGGTCCATTGCCTGTCGAACAGCACGCGCAGGAACATCAGCACCGAGCACGCGGCAATGATGCTGATGGTGAACGAGCCCTGGCTGTGCACCACCAGGCTGATGCCGTCGATGCTCAGTTTGAGGCCCAGGACCGGAAAGGCCACGGCCCATACCAGCAAGGCGCTGAAGAACGCCGGTTTGAGATTCTTGTTCATACTTTTTCAACCTCCGGGCGGCCCAGAATGCCGGTCGGCCGGAACAACAGGACGAGAACCAACAAGCCGAATGCCACGACGTCCTTGTATTGGTCACCGAAGATGTCGGCGCCGAACGCTTCGGCCACACCCAGTACCAGCCCACCGAGCATGGCGCCCGGGATACTGCCGATACCCCCCAGCACGGCGGCGGTGAAGGCCTTGAGGCCTACCAGGAAACCGGCGTTGGGGTTGATGACACCGTATTGCATGCTCAGCAGCACGGCTGCGACGGCCGCCAGGGCAGCACCGATGACGAAGGTGAGGGCAATGATGTTGTTGGTGTTGATGCCTAGCAGGTTGGCCATCTTGATGTCCTCGGCGCAGGCGCGGCACGCGCGGCCCAGACGGGAACGGGAGATGAACAGGGTCAGCAGGGTCATGGCAACGAGCGTCACCACGAACACCAGGACTTGCATGTAGGACACCAGGACTTCTTCCGCGCCGCCTGGTCCGAACGAGAAGCTGCCCGGAATCAGGTTGGGAATGGACTTGTCCTTGGAGTCCTGGGACAACAGCACGGTGTTCTGCAGGAAGATCGACATACCGATGGCAGAAATCAGCGGAATCAGCCGGTTGCTGTTGCGCAATGGTCGGTAGGCAACCCGTTCGATGCTGTAGCCATAGGCACTGGTCACGAAAATGGTCGCGACGAAGGCGACGGTCATCAGGATCGGCAGCGAATGGATACCCATCATGGCAAGGCCGGCCAGGGCAATGAACGCCACATACGAGCCGATCATGTACACCTCGCCATGGGCGAAGTTGATCATGCCGATGATGCCGTACACCATCGTGTAGCCGATGGCGATCAAGGCATAGGTGCTGCCGATGGTCAATCCATTAACCAGTTGTTGGAAGAAATGGTAGATCTCAGGCATTACAGCGCTCCTAAAAACCTGATTTGCATTTCGCTGGCCGGGGTATGGCCAGGGAAACCGCGGGTGACGGTTTTAAGATTTTCAGGTGAACCCGTCCCCGGATCGCGGGGGCGAGCCCATGAACCTCGTAAAACAAAGCCCACTGCTCGCACAGTGGGCTTCTCGGTCAGCTATTAGTCACGCTTGTTACTGAGGGGAGACTTCGGTCTTCGGCTTGCCGAAGTGCCATTCGTAGACCACGAACTTGAAGTCTTTGAGGTCACCCTTGTCGTCATAGGTCAGGGTGCCGGTAGGGGTCTTGAACGAACCTTTGTGGATGGCCTCGGCCACCTTGTCGGTGTCTTCGGAGCCTGCGGCCTTGATGCCCTGGGCGATCAGTTCCACGGCCGAGTAGGCAGGGAACACGAACGGGCCGCTTGGGTCCTTGCCGTCAGCCTTGATCGCGTCGACGATCTTCTTGTTCTCCGGGTCGGCATCGAACGATTTCGGCAAGGTGACCAGCAAGCCTTCGGAGGCATTCTGGGCGATCTGCGAGATGGAGTCGTTGCCCACGCCTTCCGGGCCCATGAACTTGGCTTTCAGGCCTTTTTCCTGCGCTTGACGCAGGATCAAGCCCAGCTCTGGGTGGTAGCCGCCGTAGTACACGAAATCGACGTTGTTCTGCTTGAGCTTCTGGATGATGGACGAGAAGTCCTTGTCACCGGCATTGAGGCCTTCGAACACGGCAACCTTGGTGCCTTTCTGCTCGAGGGTCTGCTTGACGGCGGTTGCGATGCCTTCACCGTATTGTTGCTTGTCGTGCAGTACAGCGACCACCTTGGGCTTGACGTGGTCGGCAATGTAGTTGCCGGCGGCAGGGCCCTGGGCGCTGTCCAGGCCGATGGTGCGGAAGATCAGCTTGTAGCCACGGGAGGTGATTTCCGGAGAGGTGGCGGCGGGGGTGATCATGATCACGCCTTCGTCTTCGTAGATGTCGGACGCTGGCTGGGTGGAGCTGGAGCACAGGTGGCCGATGACGAACTTGACGCCGTCGTTGACGACCTTGTTGGCGACTGCCACGGCCTGTTTAGGGTCGCAGGCGTCGTCGTATTCCTTGGCTTCGAGCATCTTGCCGTCGACACCGCCTGCAGCGTTGATGTCCTTGATGGCCTGCTTGGCACCGATGAACTGCATGTCGCCATATTGGGTCACAGGGCCGGTCTTGGGCCCGGCGATCCCGATCTTGATGGTATCGGCGGCAAACGAATGGCTGGCTACCCCGGCCAGTACCATTGCGGCGAACAGCTTGGAAATCTTGATCATAATGCTCCACTCATTCTGTTGTAATTCTTATAGTCCTGGCGGCCAGGGCTACAGACCGGGCGGGTTCGCGGCGTGGCCATGCCAACGCGCAAGCCCACCTTCCCCCGGAACATGTCCCGGAACTGTACCGGTACAGTGTAGAGCGCTGTCCGCGCGCTTGAAAAGCGGGCAAAAAGCGCCTGTTTTCACGGTTGTCGCTTGCTTGACACAAAAGTACAGAAAGGCGCCATCAAATTGCCTGTTCCTCAAGCCCAACCTTGAAAAGGCGGGGCCAGATGACCGAATTGCATATTTGAAACCAGGTTTTTCTGCAAAAATGCCGGCCCTTCAAAAGCCAGATTTCCAGCGGATATACCCATGACTGATCGAACAAGCACCCTCTATGCCAAACTGCTCGGCGAGACGGCCGTCATCGAGTGGAAAGCCTTGGAACGGTTCTGGGCCAAAGGTGACCTGATTTGGGTCGACCCTGGTCTGGATCTGATCACGGTGGCTGCTGCAATGGCTGAAAATAGCAGTGATCTATTCGATAAGTGGCGCACTGATGGCACTGTAGCCCCCGTCACTGCCGAGCAGGCGAGTGACCTGCAAAGCCGCGATCCAGAGATATGGGCGGTGGTGGTTTCGCCGTTCATCGTCATTCAAGTCAGGCAGTGATCCACGCACCGTCCCTTTTTGGTGCGTAAAAATTCGCAAGCGCCTCATTTGAGTGCTTGTGATCGCTCAACTGGGGTAGAGGTAAGTAACAATTCGGCGTGGCGGTAACAGTTTACGGCATGCGTAACCTTGACCCGCTGACAGACCGCTCGCGCCGAACGTCCACAACGTCGAGACAGGTCGCCACCCTGGCGCACATGCTGCCCAACCCACCAGGAGTATCGGATGAGCAACGTATTGCCTTCTCTAGGATTCGCCGGCATCGGCCTGATGGGGCTGCCCATGTGCAGACGCCTCTTGGCGGCGGGTTATTCTTTATGGGTGTGGAACCGCAGCCCGGAAAAATGCGAGGCGTTGGTCGCGGCGGGTGCGCGACTGGCTGCCAGCCCCGCTGAGCTTGCACGGCAGGCCGACATGATACTGCTGTGCCTGGCCGACACCGCCGTGGTGCGCGAAGTCGTGTTTGGTGAGCAAGGTGTTGCTGCAGGCGGGCGTCAGGGCCAGCTGCTCGTGGACTTCTCCAGCCTCGAACCTGGCGCCACCCGGGACATGGCGGCCCAACTGAGTGCCTTGTGCGGGATGGCCTGGATGGATGCGCCGGTCTCGGGGGGCACGGCAGGCGCGCAGGCAGGTACCTTGGCCATCATGGTCGGCGGCGACGAAGCTGACTTGGTGCGTGCTCGTCCGGTGCTCGAGGTGCTCGGGCAGCGGGTGACGCACATGGGGGCCGTTGGCGCTGGGCAAGTGACCAAAGCCTGCAACCAGATGATCGTGGCGTGCAATGCCCTGGTCATCGCCGAGGTCGTGGCGCTGGCCGAGCGTTCTGGTGTGGATGCCACATTGATCGCCCAGGCCCTGGCGGGCGGGTTTGCCGATTCCAAGCCCTTGCAGATCCTGGCACCACAGATGGCCGAAAGCCAATTCGTGCCCATCAAGTGGCACGTACGCACGCTGCTCAAGGATCTGGATGGCGCCGTGAAGCTTTCACGCGAACAGGGCGCGGCGACTCCGCTTACCGGCCTGGCCGCGCAGTTGATGCGCTTGCACGCCAGCCAGGGCTACCTGGATCAGGACCCCTCGACATTGGTCGAGCAATATCGTACCCAGCCTCAGGACTAGGCGCGCGACCTTGGGCGCGCGGTCGAAACCGCGCGCCTGGTCTGCATGGTCAGGATGCGGCCTCAGCCCCTGAGGGGTGAGACCGCTCAGTGCTGATTGCAGTGGCAGCGATCAGCCTGCGACCAGCACACGTATCGCTTCAAGGCGCAGCGCTGCCTTCGCCAACATGGCCAAGCCTTCTTCGCGCTGCTTGCGCAACGCTTCGATTTCGCTATCCCTCACACTCGGGTTGACTGCCTGCAGTGCAACCAGACGGGCAAGTTCCTCGTCGGCTTCTGCCGCCAAGCGCTTTTGAGCCTCGGCCACCCGCTGCTCGTGGATCGGCACGACCTTCTCCTCGCCGCTGCCGATGCGTTTAGCCAGCACGTCCCGCTGGGCTTGGACGAACTTGTTGGCACTGGCGCGCGGCACGCTCTCGAGTTGATCGTTCAGGGTTTCGAATGCAACACGCGAAGCCAGGTCGTTGCCGTTGGGATCGAGCAGGCAGCGCAAGGCTGCGGGCGGCAGGTACCGACCCAGTTGCAGGCTCCGCGGTGCGACCACCTCGCTGACGAACAGCAATTCCAGCAGCACGGTGCCCGGTTTGAGCGCCTTGTTCTTGATCAGTGCCACGGCGGTGTTGCCCATCGAGCCGGACAGCACCAGGTCCATGCCGCCCTGCACCATCGGGTGTTCCCAGGTCAGGAACTGCATGTCTTCACGCGACAGCGCCTGGCCGCGGTCATAGGTGATGGTCACCCCTTCGTCATCGCCCAGCGGGAAGCTGGCATCGAGCATCTTCTCGCTCGGTTTGAGGATCAGGGCGTTCTCCGAGTGGTCTTCGCTGTCGATGCCGAACGCATCGAACAGGGTTTCCATGTAGATCGGAAGGGCGAACTGATCGTCCTGTTCCAGGATGGCCTCGACCAGCGCTTCACCTTCGCCGGCGCCCCCGGAATTGAGTTCGAGCAGACGATCGCGGCCGGTATGCAGTTCGGCTTCCAGGCGCTCGCGCTCGCCACGTGCTTCGTCTATCAGCGCATCCCAAGCCTTGCTGTCGTCACTGTCAAGCAGTGCCAGCAGCCGTGGCCCGAACTGATGCTGCAGGGCGTTGCCCGTCGGGCAGGTGTTGAGGAAGGCGTTGAGCCCATCGTGGTACCACTGGAACAGGTGCGCTTGCGGCGTGCCTTGCAGGTAAGGCACGTGCAACTCGATGGTGTGCTTCTGGCCGATACGGTCCAGGCGCCCGATACGCTGTTCGAGCAAATCGGGGTGTGCAGGCAAGTCGAACATCACCAGGTGATGAGCGAACTGGAAGTTGCGACCCTCGCTGCCGATCTCCGAGCAGATCAACACCTGTGCGCCGAATTCCTCGTCGGCGAAGTACGCCGCCGCACGGTCACGCTCGAGGATGCTCATGCCTTCGTGGAAGACCGAGGCCGGTATGCCGGAGCGTACGCGCAGGGCGTCTTCCAGGTCCATGGCAGTCTCGGCATGGGCGCAGATCACCAGGACCTTGGTGCGCTTGAGCATCTTGAGGGTGTCGATCAGCCAATCGACCCGTGGGTCGAAGCGCCACCAGCGCTCGTCCTGCGTCTGGTCAGCCTGGGACTGGAACGCCACTTCAGGGTAGAGCTCGGCGTGCTCGCCCTCGGGCAGGCTGGCGTATTGCTCTGGATTGGCCAGGGGGTGAGGGTGCAGCTGACGCTCAGGGAAACCCTGGATAGCGGCGCGGGTGTTGCGGAACAGGACACGGCCGGTACCGTGACGGTCGAGCAGTTCGCGAATCAGACGCGCGCTGGCCTGGCTGTCACCGTCGTTGACGGCAGCGAGCAATGCGTCGCCCTCTGCGCCGAGAAAGCCTTGGATGGTTTCGTGGGCCTTCGGGGACAGGCGGCCCTCGTCCAGCAGTTCCTGCACTGCCTCTGCCACGGGCCGGTAGTGTTCGCTCTCGGCGCGGAAGGCTGCCAGGTCGTGGAAGCGGTTGGGATCGAGCAGGCGCAAACGCGCGAAATGGCTGTCCTGGCCCAATTGTTCAGGGGTTGCGGTGAGCAGCAGCACGCCGGGAATCACCTGCGACAGTTGCTCGACCAGCGCATATTCGGCACTGGCGCGTTCCTCGTGCCACACCAGGTGGTGCGCCTCGTCGACCACCATCAGGTCCCAGCCTGCCGCGAACAGCGCGTCCTGGGCCTTTTCGTCGTCCACCAGCCACTCCAGCGCGACCAGGGCAAGCTGGGCGTCTTCGAAGGGGTTGCTGGCATCGCTTTCGATGAAGCGCTCGGCATCGAACAGGGCTACCTGCAAATTGAAGCGCCGACGCATCTCTACCAGCCATTGATGCTGCAGGTTCTCTGGAACCAGGATCAGCACTCGGTTGGCGCGGCCCGTGAGTAACTGGCGATGGATCACCAGGCCCGCCTCGATGGTCTTGCCCAGGCCAACTTCGTCCGCCAGCAGTACGCGGGGGGCGCTGCGATCGGCGACTTCACGGGCAATGTGCAACTGGTGGGCGATGGGCTGGGCGCGGCAGCCGCCCAGGCCCCACAGCGTCGACTGCATCTGCTTGCTGGTGTGCTGCAGGGTGTTGTAGCGCAGGCTGAACCACGGCAACGGATCGATCTGGCCGGCAAACAGACGGTCGCTCGCCAGGCGGAACTGGATGAAGTTCGACAGTTGAGTTTCCGGCAGCGTGCGAGGCTGATTCTGCCCGTCCAGCCCGTGGTAGACCATCAGGCCGTCGATGTCCTCGACTTCGCGCACGGTCAGCTTCCAGCCTTCGAAATGGGTGATCTGATCACCCGGCGAGAAGCGCACGCGCGTCAGCGGCGCGTTACGCAGGGAATATTGGCGGGTATCGCCAGTGGCCGGGTAGAGGACGGTCAGAAGGCGGCCATCCTGCGCCAGGATGGTACCCAGGCCGAGCTCTGCCTCGCTGTCGCTGATCCAGCGTTGCCCCGGTTGATACTGCTGCGCCATACTGCCTGCACTCCCGCGATGAAAAAGCCGATTATGTTAACGGATCGGCCGGGCAGACCAAAGTGCCGAGTGCACCTGAGGGTGCCGAACGGTATCGGCCGGTGCATCAGTCTAGCCGTTTCGTCGCTTCATGCCGCGCCGATCGAGGGTTCTGCATCCCATGCCTGCCAAGCCCCTTAGCCTTACCCTCTGCCTGACGGCCGGCGGCCTGCTCCTGGCAGGCTGCGAGCAGAACGCGTTCGAACCATTGCCACCTGTCCCGATGGAGCAGTTGGAAGTGCTGGGGATACAGGCCCCGCTCAAGAGCGTTCATTTCCGTGACAGGGATGGCGAAGGGCTGTTGGTACTGAGCCGTATCGATGGCCAGGCCAGCGACCCCGAAAGTGAGCAGGAAGTGGACAAGGTGGTGCTCAAGGCGACCTTGTACGGCCGCGGCAACGCGCAGGACGCCTTCCAGGCGCGCTGGCAGATCGAACAGCAAACCACTTGCCCGGGCCTTGACTTGGATGTGGACTTCTACACCGATGCCAGTGGCGTGGCCGACCTCGACCAGGATGGCGCGGCCGAGGTGACGGTGGCCAGCCATGCGTTTTGTGGCGGTGGCATCGAGCCCCACGACATTTCCATCGAAATGCGTGACGGGCAATCGGTGTATACCATCACCGGCCAGTCGCTGATCACCCCGGCCGGCGAAGACCCAATCGGCGGCGAACGCGAGGACAGTGCATCGCTCAAGGCAGCGCCCGCGTGGGTGCGCGCTCATATGGATGCGGTCTGGGAGCAGGTCTATCAGCGCCCATGGAGCGAAACTGCCTCCCAGGACGCGGATGATGCAGGAGACGAATCGGGCTGAGTGTTGTCCATGTCTTCAAGGTGGCCGTGTGGCTGCCGATACAGGGGTACAGGAGAACCGCCATGCTGCCACCGATCATTCCGCTCAGCGCTGCCCCGGTAACCTCGCAGCAGGACCCGGTCAAACCTACCCCGGATATAAAGCCGGTCGTGCCGGCCCAGCCTGCGTCCGGTGAAAGTGCAATCGACCTCAAGCGCCAGCGTGATCCGCAGGAACAGCAGCTGCTGCTGCGCGAAGAGCAGCGCCGGCAACAGCGCCGTCAAGAAAAAGGCAAAGGTGGTGATCAACGCTTCGATGCGTTGCCTGGTCATGAGGTCAACGCCGACAATACCGTGCCGGTTGCGCCGTTGATGGGCGAACCGGTGCGTCAGGGGCTGCTGGTGGACATCGAGGTATGAGGCGGGGCTGGTCAGCGCCTGTATCTGGCCTCATCATGGATCATCCGTAGCACGTAGAGCCCCTAGCATGAGCCAAGACAACCTCATTGATTTCGATGCCGAGCGTGCCCGTCGCGTGCATGACATCAAGGAAAAGCGCCTGAACGAGATGCGCGATGCATTCGAGCAGGCACTGCCGCTGAACGCTGCCAAGAAGAAGCCCAAGCGCAAACCCAAGAAGCGTTGATTCTTGATGCAGGTCAACCCTGCGCCCTTCTTGCGTGCCCGTCTTCGGGCACCATTGATCCCGGTCAATTTCCTCGCGCCCCGCATTGGTTACTGTTCTCCCATCGGACAACGGCATACGAATGGAGAGGTCGGCATGTTCTTCGACAACGTGGTTATCGCAGGCGTGGTAACGGTGGGGTTGATGGTGGCTTTCTTCGCCGGTCTAGGCATTTTCATCTGGAAGGACTCGAGCAAGCGCAAACGCCCTTGACCTTCCCGATCCATGAGCACGCAAGGCATTTAGGGCGACTTCGGTCGCCCATTTTTTTGCCTGACGTTTGTTTCGCCGGCGTGGGCCGTCACGCGTGGGCACGGCTTGAGCAGGCAAAGGCTCTCGTTCCCCAGGTGCGCGGCGGGTTCAATTCATAACGAGGTTGGGCATGACCATCACATCCCAGGATATCTGCGGTGCTGCCGAGCAGCTCAAGGGCTTTGTGGGTTTTCACGGTAAACGGGGCATCTATATCGTGCGCTTTTCCGAGGATGCTTTCGGTATGGATATCGCCGACGCCAGCATCACCCCGTGCAACGAGTTCGTCTGGCGGCCCGAACAGGGTGAACGCATGGCGCTGTGTCGCGAGCGACTGGGCCTGCTGCTTGAGCAACGCATGGACGAGCGGCTGAATGTCAGTGAGCCCTTGAGGGCCTATCTGCGTCGGCATGACCTGCCGGAGATCGTCGCCGAGCGCCGGCTGTATGCCGCAGGTGTCAGCGTGCCAGGGAAATGAATGAGGGCGCTTCGGCGGACGGTGTCGGGCAGGTCTGCGACCGATGAGTGATCATGACGCGGTCACGACCGTTGCGCTTGGCGATATACAAGGCCGTGTCCGCCTGGCGCAGCCAGCCGTCCGGAGAATCCAGAAGGTTATCGAACGGGCATAGCCCGATGCTCAGGCTGATGCGCAATTGCGGTATCTGAGGGTCGCGATAACTTGCCACGCATTCGCGCAGGCGCTCCATCGCCTGGCAGGCCTGGCCTTCGCTGGTATTGGGGAGTATCAGGCAGAACTCGTCACCTCCGTACCGCCCGGCCTTGTCGCCTTCGCGCAGGGCAGCCCGCAGTTCGGTGCCGACCTGGCGCAACACCTGATCACCGACGACGTGGCCAAAGGTGTCATTGATGATCTTGAAATGATCGATGTCGATCAGGGCGATCACGGCCTCACTGCGTTGTTTCCTGCACGATTGGAAACGTACCGTCAGCAGATCTTTCCAGGCCCCGTGGTTGAGCAGGCCGGTCAGGCTGTCGGTCAGGCTCAGTGTATTGAGTCGGCGCTTGTGTTCGGCCAGCTTGATTGCCAGCCGGTAGCATACCCAGCCCAACGCCGCCGGATACAGCGTCAACATTGGCAAGCAGGCGTAGACCTGCAACGTGGTGGCGTCGGCCTGAAAACCCGGGCCCAGCAAGACGCACGCTATGAGCATGCCTACCACTTGTGCCACACAGCCGCGGATGACGAGGGTTTTGCCACCGGCCGCCACGTTGTTCATGGTCATCATCGACAGGACGGTAACCGTCGGCAGCGGATTGAAGTGCATGGCGCCCGCCCAGAACCCGCCCATCAGGGAGTCGAGAAAGAGGTTGCGTTGCTCGGCCTGGTAAGGCGCCTTGGACCGGGCTGCCCACAGGTAGGCGAAGTGGGGCCACAGCAGGCCGTTGAAGAGCATGACTGCCCAAAGCCAGGTGGGTGGGGCCAAAGGTGCCATCGCGGCCATGACCGCGAATAGGCCCACACCCATGCCGAAGACCCGTGGCAGGTAAATCCGTTTGGCAAACGAAAGGCCCTTGCCGGTGCGTGTGTCCATGGGTCTGCTCTCTATCGGGCCGCGTGTCGCATTGAATGCGTGAGCATTTTGGGGCATGGGCGCTGCATGAAACATGGCCTTACAAGCCAATTCACGGGTGATGTGAGCATGGGGGCGGCTGTGCCTTGATGGCGGATGCTGGGAGGGGTAGAGCAAGCAAAGGCCGGGTGACTGACGTCGCCCGGCCTTTGGCGCCTTACAAGAGTAGAAGATGATACCTGAATGCCTGAGCGCGACAGATCACTTTTGCTGGTCGTCCTGGCGCTTTTGGGAAGGCTGCTCGTCTTTGAGGAGCTGCGAGGGCGATTTACCGCTGTCGCTGCGCACTTGGGCATGACTGATCAGGCCGAAAATGAGGCTACCACCGATGATGTTGCCGGCCAGGGTGGGCAGCGCGAAGTGCAGCAGGAAATTGCTCCAGGTCTCCTCACCTGCCCAGACCAGATAGGACACTTCTACCGAGCCCACCACAATATGGGTGAAGTCGCCCAGCGCCATGAGGTAGGTGATGACCAGGATGATCCAGATCTTGGCGTGCTCCATGGAAGGGATCATCCAGACCATGGTGGCGATCATCCAGCCCGAAACAATGCCTTTGGCGAACATCTGGCTGACGTCGTTTTCCATCACCTTGCGCCCGACTTCCAGAAAGGCGACGTCGGTCTTTGCGTCGAAGATCGGCAGTTCGAGCATCACCCAGGCGACCAGTATGGTGCCGACCAAGTTGCCTGCCAAGACAACGCCCCAAAGCCGCAGCAGGCGCCCGACATTACCAAGCGTCGGTGTCGTCATCACGGGCAGGACTGCGGTCAGGGTGTTTTCGGTGAATAACTGTTGGCGCGCGATGATCACGGCCAAAAAGCCGGCGCTATAGCCGATGCTGGCGATGACCTGGGCGCTTTCGCCATCTGGGAGGCGGGAATATAGAAGTCCCATGGCCATAAGCGACAGCCCCATGGACAAACCGGCGGCCAGGGCGGACCACCAAAGTGCAGCCAACGTGCGCTCCAGTTCCTGATCACCCTGCAAACGGATGGTCTCGTGCAGCACGGCCGCGCGAGGTGGTTGATTGGAGCTGACTTCCTGTTGTTCATCTGCAGACAGGCCTGGGGTTTTCTCGCTTTGCGCCTCGCTCATTACCGCTACGCTCCGTGGTTGGTTTATCTACAGATTCACTGCGGCCTCATTAAGTTGCGAAGGGCGGTGGGATGGGCGCGCAAAAGTTTTTAAATCAAGGGGTTGACTCCAGATTCAAACGGCGTATTATTCGCCACCTCGCAGCGAACAACGCGGCGGGGCAGCTAGTCAGCGGTTGAAGTTGCAGGTCTTCGAGTAAGGCGCTTCGAAAAACTTCAAAATAAACGCTTGACAGGCAATGAGGAAAGCGTAGAATGCGCGC
>CAURYQ010000019.1:0-49995 GCA_963529135.1 uncultured Pseudomonas sp.
GTCTTGAAGTTGCTCGGGTTCTTGCGTATCAGCGTTCGCGCCACGTTGCTCCTCCTTGCGACGGCTCACCTGGCGCTTGGCCAGGCAGACTCAATGCTGGCCCAGGATGCGGGCGACGGTGGCCACGTTATGGGCCAGGTGCAACGGGTTGATGGTGCCCACGATAGCACTGCTGACGCCTGGGTGGGCGAACAGCAGCTCGAAGCTGGCACGCACCGGGTCGACGCCAGGCGCCAGGCAGACGTGGCCGCTGGCCAGGGCCTTTTTCACGAGGATCGCTTTACCGTGCTGCGCAGCGTAGTCCAGCACCGGGCGCTCTGCCTGCTCGTTGAGGTTGAAGGTGACCATGGCGCAGTCGCCCTGCTCCAGTGCCTTTAAGCCACCGGCCACGGTCTTGCCTGAGAAGCCGAAGCCCAGAATCTTGCCTTCACGCTTGAGCGCGGCCAGGGTCTCATACACTTCCTGCTGCTCGAGAATGGCCAGGTCGTTACCATCGGAGTGCACCAGCACCAGCTCGATACGGTCGGTTTCCAAACGACGCAGGCTGCGCTCCACCGAGCGGCGTGTGTGGGCGGCGCTGAAGTCGAAGCGCGACTCACCGTCCTCGTATTCTTCACCCACTTTGCTCACCAGCACCCAGGCGTCGCGCTGGCCGCGCAGCAGCGGGCCAAGGCGCTCTTCACTGCGGCCGTAGGCCGGAGCGGTGTCGAGCAAGTTGATGCCCAGGTCGCGGGCCTGGCCCAACAGCAGCCTGGCCTCATCGTCGCTGGGGATGGTGAAACCCGAGGGGTATTTGACGCCCTGGTCGCGGCCGAGCTTGACCGTACCCAGCCCGAGGGGCGAGACCAGCAAACCCGTGCTGCCCAAGGGGCGATGCAGGTCGTGCAGGGTGGGCAGGCTCATGGCAGGAGGGCCTCCCAAGCAGGTTGCCCCAGCGGCGGGCGCGGCAAGCCCGTCAAGTCAGCCTGTGCCTTAGGTTGCACGGCGTCACGCTGCAACTGGTTGATGACCCGGTCGCTGAAGTCCGGTGCCAAGGCCAGCTTGGTGGGCCAGCCCACCAGCAGGCGTTGCTGCTCGGCCAGAAACGCATTGTCCGGACGCACCAGGCCGGACTGGGCAGGCTCGGCACGGTCCACCCGCAAGGTGGCCCAGTGCAACTGGCTCTGATCCACCCAGGGCAGCAGGCTGGCCACTTCTTTCTGGGCTGCGACGATCTGCGCGGCCGGCTCGCGAGCAACACCCTCGGCTTCGGCCAGTTCGCCGCCGAGGTACCACACCCACTGGCCGTCGGCGGCGGGGTGTGTGGTGACGGTCATGCGCGGTTTGGGGCCCGCCCCCAGGCAGTGCGCATAAAGCGGCTTGAGGTTGGCACCCTTGGCCATCACCATGTGCAGGGGACGGGTTTGCATGGCAGGCTGCTGCAGGCCCAGTGCCTGCAACAGGTCTGCGATGCCGGCGCCTGCGCTGAGCACGATGCGCTGGGCGCGGATGTCGCGCTCGTCCACGCGCAGGCCGACCAGCTCGTCGTTTTCGCGCAGCGGTTCGATGCGTTCGCCCGCCAGCAGGCTGTCACCGGCCAGTTCGGCCAGGTTGGCCAGCAGGCTGGGCACATCGATCACCAGCTCGGCCAACCGATAGACCTTGCCCTTGAAAGCGCGGTCCTGCAGAGCCGCAGGCAGCTGGTCGCCTTTGACCTGGTCCACCCGGCCGCGGACCGCCTTGCTGGCGAAGAAACTGGTGAGGTTACCCGCCAGGGTGCCTGGCGACCACAGGTAGTGCGCATCGGACAGCAAGCGCGTATGGCGCAGGTCCAGCTCTCCGGTGCCGGCTAATGCTTCGCGCCAGCGGCGGGGCATGTCGGCTATCGCTTCGGAAGCGCCGGTCAGGGCGCCATGCAGCGCATACTTGGTCCCGCCATGAATGATGCCTTGGGACTTGAGCGTCTGTGCGCCGCCCACGGTGGCGCGCTCCACCAGCACTGTCGAGTAACCCAGGCGGCGCAACCGGGCATTGAGCCAGAGGCCTGCGACCCCGGCGCCGACGATCAGCACGTCAGTGGAAATGGCAGTTGGCATGGCGATACCTCGAAAACTGGGACAGCTGGCAAGTATACAGGGTCAAGGTCCGATGCACGGGGTCGAGTGCGCCACGCATCCAGGGGCCGCTGCCTGGGCCTTGCTCAATGCCCCGTGGTCTTGGAAAACAGCTGGATCACCACCACGCCGCCCACGATCATCGCCATGCCCAGCATCGCAGGTATGTCCAGCTTCTGCCCATAGATCACCAGGGCTGCCACGCTGATCAGGACGATACCGAGCCCTGACCAGATCGCGTAGGCGATGCCTACCGGTATGCTGCGCACCACCAGCGTCAGCATCCAGAACGCGATGCCGTAGCCCACAACCATCAGCAGCAGGGGCAATGGCGTGCTGAGCCCTTTGACGGCCTTCATGGACGCGGTGGCGACGACTTCGGCGCAGATGGCAATTGCGAGGTAGGTGTAGGCGTTCATGACGGTTCTCCATTCGATGGCAGCATTCTAGGCCACACCCGAATGCGGTAAAGTCATTACCTATCTGTTTGGGAGATGGGTTTATGGCTGAGCAGTGGAACCTCGAGCAATTGCGCATGTTCATGCGGGTGGCCGAGCTGCGTTCCTTCTCGGCGGTTGCGCGTGAGCAGCGCAAGGCCCAATCAGCGGTCAGCAGCGCCATCGGCCTGCTGGAAGCCGACCTTGGGGTCACTTTGTTCGAGCGCAGCAGCGGGCGGCAACCGAAACTCACCGCCAACGGTGAGGCGCTGCTGGCCGATGCCCGCGAGCTGTTGCGCCAGTGCGAACGCCTGGATGGGCGCGCGCTGGCGTTGATGCGTGGCCAGGAAGCGCTGCTGCGGGTGGCGCAGGATGAAGCCATGCCGTATCAGCCTGTCATCGACAGCCTCGATGAGTTGGCAACGCGTTACCCGTTTCTGGACGTGCAGCTGGCCAGCGGCGCTCAGGGCGATGTGGCACGCAAGCTGGTGGAGCGACGCGCCGACCTTGGGCTGTTCTTTCACCACGAGCGCATACCGGCGTCGCTTGAGCGTCGGGCCTTGGGCAGTGTGGAAATGGTCACGGTGTGCGCAGCCGACCACCCACTGGCACAAGCCGGCCGGGTCGATCGCCAGCAACTGGCACGCCATCGACAGTTACTGATCACCCCGCAGCAAAGTGGTTATCCAGGTGGTGAGGCGATCAGCCCGCAGGTGTGGCGTGCCGACAGCTTCTATGCCATGGCCGAATTGCTGATGCGCGGCCTGGGCTGGGCCTGGCTGCCACGGCATGTGGTGCAATACCCCACTTACCAGGCGCACATGGTCGAACTGGCCAGCGAATGGCGGCCACCTGCCTTGGTGGTGGAACTGGCCTGGCGCCGGGACGAGCCGCTCGGGCCGGCTGCGCAGTGGCTGGCAGAGCGGTTTGCGGTGCATTTGCGTGCGATCGGGTAGACTTCGTCGCCATGAATAGAACGCTCTATACCTTGCTGTTTCACCTGGGCCTGCCATTGCTCGCGCTGCGCCTTTACCTGCGCGCGCGCAAGGCGCCGGCCTATGGCCGCCGCATCGGCGAACGCTTTGCCTTCAGACTGCCGGCCATGCGCAAAGGCGGCATCTGGGTGCATGCCGTCTCGGTGGGCGAAAGCATCGCGGCCGCCCCCATGGTGCGCGCCTTGCTCGAGGCCTACCCCGATCTGCCGATCACGCTGACATGCATGACGCCGACCGGTTCGGAGCGTATTCGCGCCCTTTTCGGCGATGAACCGCGTGTACAGCATTGCTACCTGCCCTATGACCTGCCGTGGGCAGCGGGGCGCTTTCTCGACCACGTGCAACCCGCGTTGGGCGTGATCATGGAGACCGAGCTCTGGCCCAACCATATCCACCAGTGCGCCAAGCGCGGCATTCCGGTGGCGCTGGCCAATGCTCGCTTGTCAGAGCGCTCGGCGCTTGGCTACGGCCGGTTTGACAGGCTGACCCGGCCCATGCTGGCCGAGATGAGCCTGATTGCCGTGCAGACAGAGGTCGAGGCCCAGCGCTTCCTTGCCCTTGGGGCGCGTACGGCCTGCGTGCACGTCACCGGCTCGATCAAGTTCGACCTCAAGATCGACGAGCAACTGGTACCCCGGGCTCAAGCCTTGCGCGCGCAATGGGCGGCCACTTCGCGCCCGGTGTGGATTGCCGCCAGCACCCACGAAGGCGAGGACGCCCTGATTCTCCAAGCCCACCGGCAGTTGCTGCAAGTACACGAGGATGCGCTGTTGATCCTGGTGCCCCGGCACCCGGAGCGCTTCGACGCGGTGCACGCAGTGTGCGATGGGCAGTTTTCCACCGTGCGTCGTTCTGCCGGCTTGCCCGTACTTGCGCAGACGCAGGTGCTGCTGGGCGACACCATGGGCGAGTTGCTGTTTTTGTATGCCTTGGCCGACATAGCCTTCGTGGGCGGCAGCCTGGTGGCGACGGGGGGGCATAACCCGCTCGAACCCGCCGCGCTGGCACTACCGGTACTGATGGGGCCGCACGTGTTCAACTTCCTCGAAATAACCGCCATGTTGCGCGAGGCGGGTGCGTTGCAGCAGGTGGATGACGCCCAGGGGTTGGCCGGTGCAGTGCAGCGTCTGGTCGAGTTGCCGCAGGATGCACGGCGCATGGGTGAGGCGGGCAGGGGGGTGATGGAGGCCAATCAAGGGGCGTTGCAGAAATTGCTCGACGGGCTGGGACGGTTGATACCCTGAGCGCTCATCGCCAGGCGAGGCCTGCTGCAGGCGGTATCACGGGGCCGTGACGCGGCCCGCTCCAAGCAGTAGCCCCCGGTTCAACGTGCCTGCGCCCGTTGAACCCGTGGTTTTTGACCCCAATCCAGCCACCTCAGGGCCTACGCTCGAAATTCTTCGCCGCTGCTGCTGCCAGGTCCGGTGGCAGGAAGTCCTTGTCCGGGTTGTAGTCCGGTTTCAGGTAGCGCTTGAGGTCCTGCAGGTCTTGCGGGCTCAGCGTACCGGCTGCCTGTTTCAGGCTCAGGTTGTCGAGGATGTAGGCATAGCGGCTGTTGTTGTAGTCGCGCACCGAGGTATACAGCTGGCGCTGGGCGTCGAGTACGTCGACGATGTTGCGAGTGCCCACCTGATAGCCGATTTCGGTCGCTTCGAGCGCGCTCTGGTTGGAAATGATCGACTGCTTGCGCGCTTGCACCTGTTCGACGTCGGTGTTCACCGCTCGGTGCAGGTTGCGGGTGTTCTCCACCACCTGGCGGCGCAGGCTTTCGCGCTGCTGCTCGCTCTGGCTCAGGCGCTGGTAGGCTTCGCGCACCTGCGAACTGGTCAGGCCGCCGCTGTAGATGGGAATGTTCAATTGCAAGCCGACGGTGGTCTGTTCTACATCGCCGCCGTAGCGAACCCCAAGCGGCGAGGGGTTGCTGAACCCCAGGTTGTCGTTGTCGCCTTTCTGGTACTTGGCAACGGCGTCCACGGTCGGGGCATGACCGGCCTTGCGTTGGCGCAACGTTTCTTCGGCAGCGGACACCGCGTAGTTGGTCGCCAGCAAATTGAGGTTCTGCCGACCCGCGGTTTCAACCCAGGCCTTGGCGTCGTTGGGCACTGGCACCTGCACCGGCAGGCTGTGCACCACGCCCTGAAGCGCGGTGTACTCCCGGTTGGTCAGGGTGACCAGTGCCTCGAAGGCATCCTGCACCTGCCGGTCGGCAATGATGCGGTTGGCGCGGGCCGTGTCGTAACTGGCCTGGGATTGGAGCACGTCGGTCTTGTCCGACAGACCAACGTCGAAACGCTCGTTGGACTGGTCGAGTTGACGTTTCAGGGCCGCTTCTTCGGCCTTGCTCGCCGCCAGGTTGTCTTGCGCTCGCAGCACCGCGAAGTAGCTTTGCGCGGTTTGCAGAATCAGGTTTTGCTCGGTGGCAGACAGCTCCAGCGCCGCCTGTTCGTTGACGGCCTCGGCCGCTTGCAACTGGAACCAGCGGTCGGCGCGGAAGATGGGCTGGGCCAGGGTCGCGCTCCAGGCATTGCCGCTGCGGTTGGAGGTGATCGAAGGCTCGTCCAGCTTGGTGCGGGTGCTCTGCATTTCGGCGCCGGCCGAAAGGTTGGGCAGCAGACCGGCACGGGCCTGGGGCACGATTTCGCGGCGCGCGCCGTAATCGGCGCGGGCAGCGGCAAGATCGGCGTTGTTGTCCACCGCTTCCTGGTAAACGCTCACCAGATCGGTCTTCACTGTCGCAGGTACGTCCGCTGCCCAGGCCATCGTGTGGGACGCACAAGACACGGCCAGGGCCAGTGAGAGTTTGCGCAGCATAGGGGCAATCCTTGTACGAAATGTAATTACTGAACTGTTGAGTTTCGAGTGATGACGCAGTGTAGTGCCACGCGCACCGGGCAACAATCACCCCCTGTGCCGTTGATCATTCCCAGTGTTGCCCGCTTGGCTTTGCCGGCAACTCCAGTCTAGACTGCGCATGTTCTTGTCGGGGTGCCTTGAAGCAAAGGCTGAGATCGCATAGGTGCGGATCCCGTTGAACCTGATCAGGTTAGCGCCTGCGTAGGGAACAAGATTGCTCGCCTTCCCGGGGAGCCTCTTGTGCCAGGTCCGGGAAAGTCTCAGCTGCTTGCAGCCCATGGCACCCCGTCTTTGGCACCGCACCCGTCTAGGAGTGCGTCCGCGTCCTTCAGGTTCACCCCGACATTCCACTGCTAGGAAGCCGTCTGGAGAGCCTGTGATGACCCAACAAGAAAAAGCGATGAACCTCAGCGAATCGGCGCAAGTCGATCAGCAGTCCGTGCAGCCGTTTCCGCGCTCGCGCAAGGTCTATGTCGAGGGATCGCGCCCGGATATTCGCGTACCGATGCGTGCGATCAGCCTGGCCGACACGCCCACCGACTTCGGGGGCGAAAGCAATGCCCCGGTGCTGGTCTACGACACCTCCGGCCCCTACACCGACCCCAATGTGCTCATCGATGTGCGCAAAGGCCTGGCTGACGTGCGCTCGGCCTGGGTCGACGCGCGGGGTGATACCGAGCGTCTTGCAGGGCTGAGTTCCCACTTCGGCCAGCAGCGCCTGAACGACGCAGAATTGGCCAAGTTGCGCTTTGTCCACGTTCGTAACCCCCGGCGCGCAAAGCCGGGTGCCAACGTGTCGCAGATGCACTACGCCCGCCAGGGCATCATCACCGCCGAGATGGAGTACGTCGCCATCCGCGAGAACATGAAGCTGCAGGAGGCCCGGGCGGCGGGTCTGCTCGACACGCAACACGCCGGCCATAGTTTCGGCGCCAGCATTCCCAAGGAAATCACCCCTGAGTTCGTGCGTGAGGAAGTTGCCCGGGGCCGCGCCATCATCCCGGCCAACATCAATCACACCGAGCTTGAGCCAATGATCATTGGCCGTAACTTCCTGGTGAAGATCAACGGCAACATCGGCAACAGCGCACTGGGATCGTCCATCGAAGAAGAGGTCGCCAAGCTCACCTGGGGCATTCGCTGGGGCTCGGACACCGTGATGGACTTGTCCACCGGCAAGCACATTCATGAAACCCGGGAATGGATCATTCGCAACTCCCCGGTGCCCATCGGTACCGTCCCCATCTACCAGGCATTGGAAAAGGTCGGCGGTGTGGCCGAGGACCTGACCTGGGAGCTGTTCCGCGACACGCTGATCGAGCAGGCCGAGCAGGGCGTGGATTATTTCACCATTCATGCTGGGGTTCTGCTGCGCTACGTGCCGCTGACCGCCAAGCGGGTCACCGGCATCGTCAGCCGGGGTGGCTCGATCATGGCCAAATGGTGCCTGGCCCATCACCAGGAAAACTTCCTTTACACCCACTTCGATGAAATCTGCGAAATCATGAAGGCCTACGACGTCAGTTTCTCGTTGGGCGATGGCCTGCGCCCTGGCTCCATTGCCGATGCCAACGATGCTGCGCAGTTCGGCGAACTGGAAACCCTGGGCGAACTGACCAAGATCGCCTGGAAGCACGATGTGCAGTGCATGATCGAAGGCCCGGGCCATGTACCGATGCAGCTGATCAAGGAGAACATGGACAAGCAGCTCGAATGCTGTGACGAAGCGCCGTTCTACACCCTGGGCCCGCTGACCACCGACATCGCGCCTGGCTATGACCACATCACCTCCGGCATCGGAGCGGCCATGATCGGCTGGTTCGGCTGCGCCATGCTCTGCTACGTCACGCCCAAGGAACACCTGGGGCTGCCTGACAAGGATGACGTCAAGACCGGCATCATCACCTACAAGATCGCGGCCCATGCAGCCGACCTGGCCAAGGGGCATCCCGGTGCGCAGATCCGTGACAACGCGCTGTCGAAGGCGCGCTTCGAGTTTCGCTGGGAAGACCAGTTCAACCTGGGGCTGGACCCTGACACGGCCCGCGCCTTCCACGATGAAACCCTGCCCAAGGAGTCGGCGAAGGTGGCGCATTTCTGCTCCATGTGCGGGCCGAAATTCTGCTCCATGAAGATCACCCAGGAAGTGCGCGAATACGCGGCTCGGATCGAGGCCGTGGACGTGTCGGTGGAGCAAGGCATGCGCGAGCAGGCCGAGCGCTTCCGTCAGGCCGGTAGCCAGCTGTACCACAAGGTCTGAGGCGCAGCCTTGGGCCAGGGTGGAAGCAGCTCAGGCCGCGAAGCGGGTACCGCCTTCCGGGGCGCGTGCTGAGCGAGGTTCGCGGCCGGCGCTGTGCCCGCCCCCCAACAATCACATTGCCGAGTGCAAGCAAGCATGACCATTTCCAGTCAATTTTCTCCCGATCGTCCCATCCCCACCGGCCAACGCATTTTCGGTGGACGCGACCTGTTCTCGCTGTGGTTTTCACTCGGCATCGGCCTGATGGTGTTGCAGGTCGGTGCCATGCTGGCGCCAGGCCTCGGCCTGTCCGGGGCGATCCTGGCCATTGCCCTGGGCACCGGGGTGGGGGTGCTGTTGCTGGGTGCCGCCGGCGTGATCGGCAGCGATACCGGCTTGTCCGCCATGGGTACGCTCACGCTCAGCCTGGGTGCGCACGGCGCGCGGTTGCCGGCGCTACTCAACGTATTGCAACTGATCGGCTGGGGCGCCTTCGAAATCATCGTCATGCGCGATGCGGCCAGCTTGCTGGGAGCACGGGCCTTCGGTGAGGCCAGCGTGTGGAACAGCCCGGTGCTGTGGACGCTGTGCTTCGGTGCGCTGGCCACTGTGCTGGCAGTCAGCGGGCCGCTGGCCTTCGTGCGCAAGGTCCTGCGCGCGTGGGGCATCTGGCTGCTGCTGGGCGCCTGTGTGTGGCTGACCTGGAACCTGTTCGCCAAAGCCGACCTTGCGGCCCTGTGGCAACGCAGCGGGGACGGATCCCTGTCACTGGCCGTGGGCTTCGACATCGTCATCGCCATGCCGCTGTCCTGGTTGCCGCTGATTGCCGACTACTCGCGTTTTGCCCGTGACCGCAGGCAGGTGTTCGGCAGTACGGTGGTGGGGTATTTCATCGGCAACACCTGGTTGATGAGCCTGGGCGTGGCCTACACGCTGGCGTTCGCGGCCGATGGGGAAGTCAATGCGCTGTTACTGGCGCTTGCCGGGGCTGGCATGGGTATCCCACTGCTGTTGATTCTGCTCGACGAGTCAGAAAAAGCGTTCGCCGACATTCATTCGGCAGCGGTCTCGGCCGGGGTGCTGGCACGCGTGAAGGTGGAACACCTGGCCCTGGCCATCGGTGTGCTGTGCACCTTGATCGCCTTGTTGGCACCGCTTGCGCAGTATGAAAACTTCCTGCTGTTGATTGGCTCGGTGTTCGCCCCGCTGTTCGGCGTGGTGTTGATGGACCACTACATCGTCCGCCGTCGCAGCGTCCCGGCCCAAGTGGGGTCGCTGCACTGGCCGGCGTTGCTGGCCTGGGGCGCAGGGGTGGCGGCGTACCACATCATCGCCGCCCAGGCGCCGGACCTGGGTGCGACCCTGCCGGCGCTGGTGCTGGCAGGGGTGCTGTACGGCGTGTTGAGCCTCAGCCGCGGCCGGGGAACAGTTCAGGCTTGATCACGCCATTGAGGCGGGGATAAGGGATTTTCAGTTCCACATGGCCCATGGAATACGGCGCGATGGCGTACACCTCGTACTTCACCACCACCGCGCCGTAGGTCAGGGCGATATGCGGCGAGCGCTTGAACGGCCAGGTCTTGAGGAACTCGGCATCCTTGTCCATGCCGACGCTGATCAGCCAGGCCCGGTGCGATTCCTCGACGGTCTTCCAGAAGGTGTCTTCCTGGCCAGGCACCAGCATGTCCTGCAGGGTCAGCACCTTGTCCAGCTTGCGTGAATAGTTGATGAAGGCTCGACCTGGCATGCCATGGGCGCCGCCGGTGTCCAGGTAGCTGGACAGCTCGATGATCACCAGTCCGTCATGCTGTTCGCGTACCTTGGCCTGCAAGTAGCTGCTGTTGCGCTTTTCGGCGCTGGCCAGGTAAAGCTGTTCGTAGGCTTGCAAGGTCGTCGGTGCAGTACCCTGCTGATTGTCTTCGGTCAGCTGCAGCAGGCGCTTTTCGACAATGCCATCGAGCTTGGGCAGCGCCGGGAAATGGACGGTGTCAATATTCACCAACGGGCAGTCACGCTCGCTGCAGCCCGGTTTGACGTGCTCCCAGGCTTCGCGCTTGACCTCGAGCGGTGCTCGGTAGTTGGGTGCGAACAGGCTCTGGCAGGCGCCCAGGGCCATGGCCAGCACGGCGATGGAAGTCAGTTTGACAAGTGTCATGATGATCCTTGCAAGAACAGGGAAAAGTCGGCCTTTGACCGTCGGCATGGCCGTCAGTTCGCCACTAAGCTAACAGAGACAAGGCCTGCTGTCCCATGTGCCCCAACGGTTGCCGCCGGGGGGTGAAACGTGCCAGCGTGCAGAGTAGGATGGCGCGATGCAGCAGCGATGCAACGAGGATTTTCATGTCAGACACGTTGAACTCAGTGCCCCAGGCGGTCGATATCGTCAAGCGGGACAATTGCTTCCAGGGCTTCTACAGGCTCGACAAGCTACACCTTCGCCATGAGCTGTTCGCCGGTGGAATGGGCCGGGAGATCAGCCGTGAACTGTTCGTGCGCCATGACGCGGTGTGCGTCTTGCCGTACGACCCGCAGCGCGATGAGGTGGTGCTGATCGAGCAGTTTCGTGTCGGCGCCTTGGACAAGGTCGCCAACCCGTGGTTGATCGAGATGGTCGCCGGGTTGATCGACAAGGACGAGCAACCCGAGGAGGTGGCCCATCGCGAGGCCGAGGAAGAGGCCGGCCTGAGCTTCAGCGCGTTGTGGCCGATGACACGCTACTTCCCATCGCCAGGCGGCAGCGATGAATATGTGCACCTGTTCCTGGGGCGCTGCAGCGCCGAAGGCGCCGGCGGCCTGCACGGGCTGGAATCCGAAGGCGAGGATATCCGGGTGCGTGTATGGGCGTTCGAGGACGCTCTGCAAGCGGTGCGCGACGGGCGCATCTGCAATGCCGCGACCATCATCGGCCTGCAATGGCTGGCGTTGAACCGCGACGAAGTCCGAGGTATGTGGAAGTGAACCTGCTGCGCGAGCGCTACCGGGTCGACCTGGCGGGGTTGCAGGCTGCCTGCGAGGCCAATTACGCCCGGCTGATGCGGCTGCTCCCGGACATGCGCACTACCCAGAGCTCGCGCAGCATCGGCATGACCCAAGGCGATCAGATGCTGGGGGTGCTGGTGCTCGACGTGGTCCTGGCTTGCCCTTACACCACCACGCTGCGCATACGCCAGGAACATAGCCTGCCCTGGCTGCCGGTTCCGGTCATGGACGTGCAGGTGTATCACGATGCACGCATGGCCGAGGTGGTGAGCGCCGAGCATGCCCGGCGTCTGCGCAGCATCTATCCCTATCCCAACGCCGACATGCATCAGCCGGACGAGAAGGCCCAGTTGAACCTGTTCCTGGGTGAATGGCTTTCCCACTGCCTGGCCTGCGGCCACGAACTGGTAAGCGCCCGCTGAAAGGAGACGGCCTTGCCGCACTCGAACCCTGCCGGCACCGTTAACGTGGTGCACCTGACCGACGCTCATCTGTTCGCCAGCCCCGAGGGCAGCATGCTGGGCCTCAATACCCGCGACAGCCTGCGCCATGTGGTGCAGCAGGCACTGCGCGAGCAGCGCGATACGGACCTGCTGGTGTGCACCGGGGACTTGTCCCAGGACGCCAGCGTTGCCTCATACGATGCGTTCCGGCAGCTGACCGCAGGCTTTGTCGCGCCGGCTCGCTGGCTGCCGGGCAACCACGACGAAGCGCAGGTGATGGCCCGGCTGGCGCCCGAGTTGGTGCAACCGGTTACCGATATCGGGGCCTGGCGCATCGTCATGCTCGACACGGCGGTGCCAGGCGCGGCCCACGGCTGGCTGCACGACACCCAGCTCAGTCTGCTCGAAGCTGCATTGCGCTCGGCAGGCGAGCGCCATTGCCTGCTCTGCCTGCACCATCAACCGGTAGACATCGGCTGCGCATGGATTGCCCCGATCGGCTTGCGCAACGCCGATGCCCTGTTCGCTGTGGTCGAACGGTATCCACAGGTGCGCGCCCTGTTGTGGGGGCATGTCCATCAGGAATGGGACCAATGGCGCGGCGACCTGCGGTTGCTGGCCACGCCCTCGACCTGCATTCAGTTTGCGCCAGGCAGTGAAGATTTCGAAGTCAGCCAGCAGCACCCGGGTTATCGCTGGATTCGCCTGCATGCCGATGGGCGGCTGGATACGGGGATAGAGCGGGCCTTGGATTTCGAGGTCCGGCTCGACTTCGACAGCCCGGGGTATTGAACGGACAGGGGCTGGTCTGTACTGCATCTTGAACGCGCGCATTTCCATCACTGACACCGCAGCGGCGCAAGCCTCCCAGTCAATATCCACCCTGCCCGTCGGAGAATGTGTTTCAGAAAAACCGCTGCGACGCCAAAACGTTGCGAACGCGATACACTGCGCGTCCCTGCGCCTGCCTACAGGCGCAACGCTACAGATTCCGGGGGCAGCATGTCGGGTTCCATTCTCTATATCCACGGCTTCAACAGCTCGCCGTTGTCGGCCAAGGCCAGGCAGCTTCAGGCCGTCATGCAGCAACTTGGGCTAAGCGACCGACTGCGCCTGCCAGCGCTGCATCACCACCCCCGCCAGGCCATCGAACAGCTCCAGGGCTGCATTGCCGAACTGGGCGCGCCGTTGCTGGTGGGCAGTTCGCTGGGCGGCTACTACGCCACCTACCTGGCCGAGCGCCACGGCCTCAAGGCCCTGCTGGTCAACCCGGCTGTAGGCCCGTACCGCCTCTTCGATGGCTACCTCGGTACCCAGCACAACCACCACACAGGCCAGGCATGGGAATTGACCCTTGACCACGTCCAGGCGCTGGCTGAGCTGGAGGTCCCGCCGCCAACGAACCCAGATCGCTACCAGGTGTGGTTGCAGACAGGCGACGAAACCCTGGACTATCGGCATGCCGAGCGCTATTACCGCCACTGTGCGCTGCGCATCCAGGCAGGCGGCGATCACAGCTACCAAGGCTTCGCCGAGCGCCTGCCGGCATTGCTGGCTTTCGCCGGTATTGCCCCGACGCAGTACGCAGCGCTCGATTTTTCTGTATTTTGATTTTTTGCATTCACCAGACTGACGACGAGACCCCATGGCCAATCCCAGCGCTAGCGCCTATAACGCAGACGCCATCGAAGTCCTCTCGGGCCTTGATCCGGTTCGCAAGCGGCCGGGCATGTATACCGATACCAGCCGCCCCAACCACCTGGCCCAGGAAGTCATCGACAACAGTGTCGACGAAGCACTCGCCGGCCACGCCCGTTGCGTGCAGGTCATCCTGCACGCCGACCATTCCCTGGAAGTCAGCGACGACGGGCGCGGCATGCCGGTGGACATTCACCCCGAAGAAGGTGTGTCGGGCGTCGAACTGATCCTCACCAAGCTGCATGCTGGTGGCAAATTCTCCAACAAGAACTACCAGTTCTCCGGCGGCTTGCACGGCGTCGGTATCTCCGTGGTCAACGCCCTGTCCACGCAAGTGCGCGTGCGAGTGAAGCGTGACGGCAACGAATACCAGATGACGTTCGCCGATGGCTTCAAGGCCAGCGAACTGGAGGTAGTCGGCTCGGTCGGCAAGCGCAACACCGGCACCAGCGTCTACTTCAGCCCCGACCCCAAGTATTTCGACTCACCGCGCTTTTCCATCAGCCGCCTCAAGCACGTGCTCAAGGCCAAGGCCGTGCTCTGCCCAGGCCTGCTGGTCAGCTTCGAAGACAAGTCCAGCGGCGAGAAGGTGGAATGGCATTATGAAGACGGCCTGCGCTCCTACCTCGTGGATTCGGTCAGTGATTTCCAGCGCCTGCCCGACGAGCCGTTCTGCGGCAGCCTGGCCGGCAACAAGGAAGCCGTCGACTGGGCCCTGTTGTGGCTACCCGAGGGTGGCGACAGCATCCAGGAAAGTTACGTCAACCTGATTCCCACGGCCCAGGGTGGCACGCACGTCAACGGCCTTCGCCAAGGCCTGCTCGATGCCATGCGCGAGTTCTGCGAATTCCGCAACTTGCTGCCGCGTGGGGTGAAGCTGGCCCCGGAAGACGTCTGGGAGCGCATCACCTTCGTCCTGTCGATGAAGATGCAAGACCCGCAGTTCTCCGGGCAGACCAAAGAACGCCTGTCGTCGCGTGAAGCTGCCGCGTTCGTCTCGGGTGTGGTCAAGGATGCTTTCAGCCTGTGGCTCAATGCGCACCCGGAGCTCGGCATGCAACTGGCCGAGCTGGCCATCAGCAACGCCGGTCGCCGCCTCAAAGCCAGCAAGAAGGTCGAGCGCAAGCGCATCACCCAAGGGCCGGCACTGCCGGGCAAACTCGCCGATTGCGCGGGCCAGGACCCGATGCGTGCCGAACTGTTCCTGGTCGAGGGCGACTCGGCCGGTGGTTCGGCCAAGCAGGCGCGTGACAAGGAATTCCAGGCGATCCTGCCGTTGCGCGGCAAGATCCTCAATACCTGGGAAGTGGACGGCGGTGAAGTGCTCGCCAGCCAGGAAGTGCACAACATCGCCGTCGCCATCGGTGTGGACCCAGGTGCCACCGACCTGGCGCAGCTTCGTTACGGCAAAGTCTGCATCCTGGCCGACGCCGACTCTGACGGCCTGCACATCGCCACGTTGCTGTGCGCACTGTTCGTGCAGCATTTTCGGGCGCTGGTCGAGGCTGGCCACGTTTACGTGGCCATGCCGCCGTTGTACCGCATCGACCTGGGCAAGGAGATCTACTACGCCCTGGATGAAGCCGAACGAGACGGCATTCTCGACCGCCTGGTGGCCGAGAAGAAGCGCGGCAAGCCGCAGGTCACCCGCTTCAAGGGATTGGGCGAAATGAACCCGCCCCAGTTGCGCGAAACCACCATGGACCCCAACACCCGCCGCCTGGTCCAGCTCACCCTGGACGACGTGCAGACCACGTGCGAGCTGATGGACAAGCTGCTGGCCAAGAAGCGTGCAGGGGACCGTAAGGCCTGGCTGGAAACCAAGGGCAACCTGGCCGAGGTCATGGTTTGATCCGTTGGCTCCTGGCGGCCGGTCTGCCGCTGGTGGCCTTGCCAACCCTGGCAGACACCTGGCCTGAACTTGCGCTGGTCGCCGAGCACCCCGTCGATGGCATGCGTGCCGGTAACCTGTCGGGTCTGACGCAATGCCGTGGGAGCTTGTGGGGTGTCTCCGATCGCGACGACGACCGCATTTACCGTTTCGAGCTCAAGGACGGGGCATGGCAGGCACAGGCAGTGGCGTTCGCCTCCCCTCCGGTGCCGGAGAGCGGTTTGCCATGGGGGTTGAAGATGCGCACTTGGCTGGCGTCGTGGCTGCGTGGTGGCGATCTGGATTTCGAGGGCATCACCTGTGACCAGGCGGGCAACCTGTACCTGGTCAGCGAGGCCCATGCCGCCGTGCTTCAACTGCCTGTTTCGGGGGCGCCGGACTGGCTGAAGATCGATTCGGCCATGGTGCGCCAGGCGCGGGCCAGCGGCATGCTGCTGAACTTCAACGCGCTGTTCGAAGGCGTGGCCGTCAACCCTGCCGGCGATCGCCTGTGGCTGGCCGGTGAGCGTGAACGCCGTGGGCTGGTGGCCATCGAGCGCCAGCAGTCGGTGTGGTCCTGCGGGCGCGGGTGTGTCTTGCTGAGCGAGGCCGGTGTTGAAATGCAGCCGTCGCAGATACCCGACGCGCGCCCGGTTTCACGGGACTTCGCCGACCTGGCCTGGTTCGACGGCAAGCTGTTCACCCTGGAGCGCAATGCCTATCGCATCTGCCGCCGCGATGCCGACAGCGGCCAAATCGAGCGCTGCTGGTCGTTCGCCGCCGACGCGTTGACCGAGCCACGGCGCTATGACCAGCTGTTCGGGGTGGCCGAGGCGCTGGTGGTCGACGCCGAGGGCGCCTGGATCGGCCTGGACAACAACGAAGGGGCGCGCGCTGACGGCGAGCGCCGTCCAATCGTCTGGCGTTTTGCGGCCCCTGCGGGCGGCTGGAGTGGCAAGCCGTGAGCCAGGCGCCGGGTAAGCGGGCGGGCAGGGTGCTGATGATCCTGGCCTGGGCGGCGGCACTGTTCCTGGCCACGCGCTTTTTCGGGCAGTGGGAAGATCGCCAGCGCAATCCCAATGCCGAGGTCCAATCCACCCATGGGCAGGGGTTCGTCGAAGTGCGCCTGCTGGGCAACGGTCAGGGCCATTTCGTCGCTGATGGCGCCATCAACGGCCAGGTGGTGCACTTCATGCTCGACACCGGCGCCACCGACGTCGCCCTACCCGAGTCCCTGGCCGAAGGCCTGGGGCTCAAGCGTGGCAGCCCCGTGACCGTCAGCACGGCCAACGGCCGCACCGAAGGCTATCGCACCCGCCTGGGCAGCCTGGAACTGGGCGATATCCACCTGCGCGACATCCGCGCGATCGTGGTGCCGGGCCTGGATGGCACCACCGTGCTGCTGGGCATGAGTGCCTTGAACCAACTTGAATTTACCCAGCGCGGCGGCACCATGCTGCTGCGCCAGAACTTGAAATGACGAGGCTCGCATGAGCGAACTACAAGACAGTCTGGACGGCGTCGAACGCCGCTCGTTGGCTGACTTCACCGAACAGGCCTACCTCAACTACTCCATGTACGTGATCATGGACCGGGCCCTGCCGCATATCGGCGATGGCCTCAAGCCTGTGCAGCGGCGTATTGTCTACGCCATGAGCGAATTGGGCCTGGACGCCGATGCCAAGCACAAGAAGTCGGCACGTACCGTGGGCGACGTGCTCGGCAAGTTTCACCCCCATGGCGACTCGGCCTGCTACGAAGCCATGGTGCTGATGGCGCAGCCCTTCAGCTATCGCTACACGCTGGTGGACGGTCAGGGCAACTGGGGTGCGCCGGACGATCCGAAATCGTTTGCCGCCATGCGTTATACCGAAGCACGGTTGTCGCGCTACGCCGAGGTGCTGCTTAGCGAGGTCGGCCAAGGCACGGTGGATTGGGTACCGAACTTCGACGGCACTTTGCAGGAACCTGCGGTATTGCCCGCACGCCTGCCCAATATCCTGCTCAACGGTACCACCGGTATCGCCGTGGGCATGGCCACGGACGTACCGCCGCACAACCTGCGGGAAGTGGCCAGTGCCTGCGTGCGCTTGCTCGACGAGCCGAAGGCCTCCATCGAGCAGCTTTGCGAGCACATCCAGGGCCCGGATTACCCGACCGAGGCAGAGATCGTCACGCCGCGCGCCGAAATCCTCAAGATGTACGAAAGCGGGCGCGGTTCGATTCGCATGCGTGCGGTGTACCGGGTCGAGGACGGCGATATCGTCGTCACGGCATTGCCGCACCAGGTGTCTGGCGCCAAGGTTCTGGAGCAGATCGCTGCACAGATGCAGGCCAAGAAGCTGCCGATGGTCGCCGACCTGCGCGACGAGTCCGACCATGAGAACCCCTGCCGAATCGTCATCATCCCACGCTCCAACCGCGTAGACGCCGACGAGTTGATGCAGCACCTGTTCGCCACCACCGATCTGGAAAACAGCTACCGGGTCAACGTCAACATCATCGGCCTGGACGGCCGACCGCAGTTGAAGAATCTGCGGGCCTTGCTGCTGGAATGGCTGGAATTCCGCACCGGCACCGTTCGGCGTCGTCTGCAGCATCGCCTGGACAAGGTCGAGAAGCGTCTGCACCTGTTGGACGGCTTGCTGACCGCCTTCCTCAACCTGGACGAAGTGATCCACATCATCCGTACCGAGGAGCATCCCAAGCAGGCGCTCATCGCCCGTTTCGACCTGACCGAAATTCAGGCGGACTACATTCTCGAGACGCGCCTGCGCCAGCTGGCCCGACTGGAAGAAATGAAGATCCGTGGCGAGCAGGACGAGCTGCTCAAGGAACAGGCCAAGCTGCAGGCACTGCTGGGCAGCGAGGCGAAGCTGCGCAAGTTGGTGCGCAGTGAACTGATCAAGGACGCGCAAACCTATGGCGATGATCGCCGCTCGCCCATCGTCGAGCGGGCAGAAGCCAAGGCGCTTTCCGAAAACGAGCTGATGCCAACCGAGCCGGTGACTGTGGTGCTGTCTGAAAAAGGCTGGGTACGCTGTGCCAAGGGCCATGACATCGACGCCACAGGCCTGTCGTACAAGGCCGGGGATGGGTTCAAGGCCGCCGCCGCCGGGCGCTCGAACCAGTTTGCCGTGCTTATCGACTCCACCGGTCGAAGCTACTCGGTGGCCGCCCACAGCCTGCCGTCGGCCCGTGGCCAGGGCGAGCCCTTGACCGGACGCCTGACACCACCCCCCGGCGCAACCTTCGAGTGCGTATTGCTGCCCGAAGACGACGCGCTCTATGTGGTGGCGTCCGACGCCGGCTACGGGTTCGTGGTCAAGGGTGAAGACCTGCAGGCCAAGAACAAGGCCGGCAAAGGGCTGCTCAGCCTGCCCAACGGTGCCAAGGTGATGACGCCGCGGCCGGTGGCCAACCGTGAGCAGGATTGGCTCGCCGCAGTGACGACCGAAGGCCGCCTGTTGGTGTTCAAGGTCAGCGATCTGCCGCAGCTGGGTAAAGGCAAGGGCAACAAGATCATCGGCGTACCGGGTGACCGGGTGGCCAGCCGTGAAGAATACGTCACCGACCTGGCCGTGGTGGCCGAAGGAGCCACGCTGGTGCTGCAAGCCGGCAAGCGAACCCTGTCGCTCAAGGCCGATGACCTGGAGCACTACAAAGGCGAGCGGGGCAGGCGGGGCAGCAAGTTGCCGCGCGGCTTCCAGCGCGTCGACGGGCTGCAGGTCGAACTGCCCGGGTGATCCTCGGGCAGGCCCGCAACGGCGATTTCACCGCCGTTGCGGGCAGAAATGCTGGAGTCGAGCACTTATTTCGCGGATGATATGCCCCCTGCGGTGCCGGCGCAGCCGTGCGCCCGTTTTGAATCCACATGTATCACTGCGGCATGCCTGAGGGCGGCCGCCTGGATGGGATGATGAAATTTCTGCGCCTTCCTCTTGCGCTGTTGATGACTGGCCTGTTGGGCCTTGGCGGGTGCACGATGCACCAGCCGGTTGCCCTGTACCAGCTCGACAGCGGTGATCCTGGCCAGCCGTCGCAACACGCGGGCATGGCCGTGGTACTCGGCCCTGTGTCGGTGGCCGATTACCTGCAACGTGAGACGTTCCTGCAGCGCCAGGCTGACGGCAGCCTCAGCGCTGCGACCGACGGTCGCTGGGCGGGGAGCCTTTCATCGGACATTGACCAGTTGCTGGTACGGCAACTGGCCTGGCGTCTGGACAGTCAGCGGGTGGTGTTGGCGCCGGCAACGGCTGGCTTCAACCCGGACGTGCAGGTGCTGCTGTCGATCACGCGGTTGGACTCGGGCAAGGACCAGCCCGCTGTTCTGGATGCGCAATGGCGTGTACTCGACCGACGTGGCCAAGTGCGCGACAACCGCATCGTTCACCTCGAACAGCCCCATGAAGGCAGCGAAGCCTCGCAGGTACAGGCCCAAGGGAAACTGTTGCAGAAACTGGCTGAGCAACTCAGTACGGCGGTGAAGCCGTTGGCAAACCAACCGGCCATTGCCGAAGCCGCACCCAAAAAGCCTGCGGCGCCCGTGCAGGTGAAGAAGCAGCCTGAGAAATCGAAAATTCCGATGGCCTCGCCGATTCGCACCGACATGGAAGTGTATCGGTTCTGATCGAAAATCCGGCATGAAAAAGCCCGCCTTGAGGCGTAATGCTGTTCACATAAGATCGCTGGGGCCGCTGCGCGGCACGAGGTCCACGGGGTGCGGCGTAATTGCACCCCCATCTGGAAAACAGCGTACTCCTGAACTGCAGCCTATTTAAGAACCAGCGCATTTTCCTGTGGGAGCGGCCTTGCGCCGCGATGGGGCGCGCAGCGGCCCCAGGATTTTCAGCTTCGCAGCCCATACTGCAGGGCTGCTGTGCAGCCCATCGCGGCACGAGGCCACTCCCACAGGGTGCGGCGTAATTGCACCCCACCTGGCAACCAGCCCGTTGTTCTGGCTCAGGCGCGGCGTTCGTGCATGCGGGCCAGTTGACGCTCCAGCATCGAGGGGTACGGCTCCATCAAGCGCTCCACACAGCATGCCCCTTCCGGGCTCGCGATCGGCCGGATGCGCGCACGCTGGCGGATCAAGCCGTCGTCGTTGACCTTGCGTTCGACCAGCAGCAGATTGCGACTGTGTTGAGACAGTGCAAGCGCGTCTTGCACCTTTTCTGCCATCAACAGGTCGACCAGCTCCAGCCCGTCCAGGTCGTTGCTCATGGCAAGGCCGAGTTGCAGTTGCAAGGTAATGCCGCTGTCGGCCACGTCGATCTGCAAGGCATGCCCGAGGGCGCGCAGCAGTTCGCCACAGCAGATGGCATTGGTGAGGTAGTCCTCACCGCACTGACGGCTGTGGAAAAGGACCAGCGTGCTGCCGTCATTGAGGGTGTGGGTTTCGCCCTCGTACAGCGAAGCAGCATGCTCCAGGCAGTCCTGATAGCGCTCGGTCAGCTCGGTCAGGCGGGTGCGTGGCAAGCGCCGCAATTGTTCCTGGGAACCCAGTTGCACGGCAAGCACGGCGCTGAATTGAGGCTCATCGGACTCGACTTCGGCCACGTGCGCGGTTGCCTCGTCGTCCAGCAGGCCGGCGAACGCCTCGTCGTCGTCCTCTGCACTGGTCGCGGCGGTGCGCTGCGCAGGTTTGGAGGCCGGGGCGGGCACTTCATCGAACTGCTCGTCGTCCTCCGGTTCCGGTTCCGGTTCTGGTGGTGGGGGCGGAGCCAGACGAGCATGCAGTTGGCGAGCGATGTCGCCAATCTCGTCCTGGCGGTCGGTGGCTGGGGTGTAATACTGCGGATCGCGCAGCCACACTCGCAGTTGCAGCAACGGCAAGGTGATGAACCGGCCTTGGCGCAGACTCAAGGTCAGGGCAAGCACCAGCAGAATTGCCGCCAGAATGGCCATGCTCTGCATGCTGATCAGCATGGGTTGCTGGAACTGGCTCATGTCCAGGCTCATGCGCAGTTGGCCGGCGGCCACGTCCTGGAAGGTGATCTTGGTCTGATAGACGCCCTCGGCCTCGCCCAGCAAGCTGTTGCGCGGCCGCTGGCCCGCCTCGGCGAGGATACGGTTGTCGACACTGTAGATGGCCGCGTGTGCCACCAATGGGTTCTTCACCAGGTTGCCCAACAGTACGTTGAGGCTGAGGATATCGTTGGCGACCAGCAACTCGGTCGCCGACGTCGCCGTCTGGGTTGTCAGGCTCTGACCCACGGCGTCGGCCTGATCATGCATGGCCTGCTTGAACTGCAACCCCATCACGCAGGCATAGATCACCAGCGCCAGGGCCACCAGGAAAATGTTGGTGCAGGCGATGCGCAATGCCAATGGCACGCGACGTTGACTCAGGGCGCGATAGATCATCAGGAAGAAATTGTCTGTTTTGACTGAGGTGGGCCGGTTCACTGAGCTCGGCTCTTAATGGCATGAAGTGGGGGGCAGTATAGCGATCCGGGTTTTGTCGGCAAAGTATCGTTAGCGCCCGATGGTCACGGAAAGTCGGTAGAATGCGCATTTTTCATCGAAGTCGGAGCCTGGTTGTGCGCGAAATCGTCCTGATCAACATCACCGGTGAGGACCGCCCCGGTCTTACTGCTGCCATCACTGGCGTCCTGCTGCAGGGCGGTGTGAGCATTCTCGACATCGGCCTGGCGGTGATGCACGGCACGCTGTCGTTCGGCATTCTGGTGGACATACCGGATAACGAAGTGGCGACGAAGCTGTTGCAGAGTGTTCAGGCCAAGGCACACGAGCTGAACCTGCAGGCTCGCTACACACCAATCTCCGAAGCGGACTACCAGCACTGGGCCGATGGCCACGGTGAGGCACGGCACGTGGTGACCCTGCTCAGCCGCAAGATCACCCCTGACCAGCTGCAGCGTGTCAGCGCCATCATCAGCCAGCACGGCCTCACCATCGAGCGCATCGAACGTCTATCGGCCCGCGTGGCCCTGGACGCCGACACCAGCAAAGGCAAGGCGGCCGTGGAAATTTCCGTGCGCGGCGAGCCTGACGATGGCCAGGCGTTGCGCGCCGAGTTCTTCGCCTTGTCCGAAGCCCTGAGCATCGACGTCGCCTTCCAGAGGGACGATCTGTTCCGCCGTAACCGCCGTCTGGCGGTATTCGACATGGATTCGACCTTGATCGAAGCCGAAGTGATCGACGAGCTGGCCAAGGCCGCAGGCGTCGGTGAGCAGGTCGCGGCGATCACCGAGCGGGCCATGCGTGGCGAGCTGGATTTCCGGGCCAGTTTCAAGGAGCGCATGGCGCTGCTCAAGGGGCTGGATGTAAGCGTCCTGGATGAGATCGGCGCATCGCTGCGTTTGACCGAGGGTGCAGAGAATCTTTTTGCCGAGCTCAAACGCCTGGGCTACAAGACCGCCATTCTCTCGGGTGGCTTCACCTATTTTGCCCGTCAGGTGCAGGCACGCCTTGGTATCGACCATGTCTTCGCCAATGAGTTGGAGGTGATCGACGGCAAGGTGACTGGCGTGGCGGTGGAGCCTATCGTCGATGCCCAGCGCAAGGCCGAGCTGCTTCAGCAATTGGCCAGCGAAGAGGGCCTGCAACTGGAGCAGACCATTGCCGTGGGCGATGGCGCGAATGACCTGCCGATGCTGGCATTGGCTGGGCTGGGCGTGGCCTTCCGCGCCAAGCCGCTGGTGCGTCAGTCGGCCAAGCAGGCGATTTCCACGCTGGGGCTCGATGGCGTGCTGTATCTGCTTGGCCTGCGCGATCGCGACACGCGCGGCTGATTCGGCCTAGGGCCTGCGTGAGGCTGCCCGGGATCTTGCCCTACAGCTCGATCCCGGCGGCAACGCCGCGGTCCATCACGCCTGCAGCGGCGTCCCCAACAACTGACCCATGCGCACTGCTGAAGCGGCGCCCAGTTGCTCAGCCCATTTGACCTGGCCCGGGCCGAACAGCACGATTGCCGTCGAACCCAGCTTGAACCGGCCCAACTCGGCGCCTTTTTCCAGGTGAATTGGCGCACGGCTGGCATCGTCGTAGCGGAATGTCTTGAGCTCACGCTTGGGCGGTGTGACCAGCCCGGCCCAGACAGTTTCGATGGACGCCACGATCATGGCACCGACCAATACCACTGCCATCGGCCCGCGCTCGGTGTCGAACAGGCAGACCACGCGTTCATTGCGGGCGAACAGTTCGGGAACATTTTCTGCGGTGGTCTGGTTGACCGAGAACAGCCGCCCCGGCACGTAGACCATCTCGCGCAGCGTGCCTGCCAGCGGCATGTGCACGCGGTGGTAGTCCTTGGGCGAGAGGTAGACCGTGGCGAATTCGCCGCCCATGAAAGGGGCTGCCATGGCCGGGTCGCCACCCAGCAGTTCCTGAGCGCTGTAGCTGTGGCCCTTGGCCTGGAAGATGCGGCCGTGCTCGATCGGGCCCACCTGGCTCACCGCGCCGTCGGCCGGGCACAGAATGGCGCCGGGAGTCTGGTCCAGCGGGCGTGCGCCTGGTTTCAGGGCGCGTGTGAAGAAGGCATTGAAGTGCTCGTAGGCGGTCAGGTCTTCGACCAGCGCCTCGCGCATGTCGACCTGATAGCGCTTGGCGAACCAGGCAGTGAAGGCATTCTTGAACCAGCGGGCGCGGCACTCGGCGACGCAGCCAGCCAAGCGCGACAACAGGTGATGCGGCAGCAGGTGCTGGCTGATGATGAACAGACGGGATTTCATTCAGGTTCCTTAAACTTCTACAGGCGTGTCCGGGTGGTTGCCCCATTCGCTCCACGAGCCAGCGTATGCTTTGACGCGTGGGTAGCCGAGGGCCTTGGCCACCAGATAAGTGAAGCCGGAGCGGCGGTGTGTCTGGCAGTGGGTGATCACTTCCTTGTCAGGCGTGATGCCCAGGGCCTGCAACACCTGGGCGATGTCCGGTCGGATGCGCAGGTGGTCATTGAGGTCCATGCCAGCGGTCCATTCGAAATTGATCGCGCCAGGTATGTGCCCGCCCTTGGCCGCCAGCATTTTTTCGCCGGTGAATTCCTGCGGGGCGCGTGCATCCCAGATCGCCAGGTCATCGGCACCCAGACGGCTTTGCAGGTACTCGCGGGTGGCAGTCGGTCCCGGGTGTAGTTGCAGACTCACCGGTTGCATGCCCTTGGCAGGAACGTCGGTCGTCAGCCGGTTGGCAGGCCACGTCTGGATGCCACCGTTGAGGTAGTGATACCGGCCATGGCCGATCACGTCCAGCAACCAGATGAAGCGGCCAGCCCAGCCACCGCCGTCATCGTCATACACCACGTAGACCGCATCGCTGCGATGGCCCAGTTCGCCGAACAGCTTTTCCAGGTCGCCCAGCGGCGGCAGCAGCCCGGGTGCAGGCGGCTGGCCGAGCTGAGTGCGCTTGCCCTCGACGAAGTGCGCGCCTGGAATATGCCCGCTGACATAGCGATTGGCGCTGCTGAGGTCGACCAGAATCAGTTCGGGCGACCCCAGGCGTGGCAACAGGTCTGCGGCTTCGATCACCAGCGGCAGGCCGGAAAAGTCGGTCATCCACGGTCTCCAGTGTGCAAAGGGGCGATTGTAGCGCAAGGCTCAGCCCTTGCGGTTGGCAAACACCGACAGCGCCCTTTCGATGCATTGCGAGGTTTTGCCGAAGGCCTGCACGCTGATGTCGGCCATGGGCCGGCAACCCTGGTCCGCCACCAGCAGCATCAGGACCTGGTCGTTCACGGCCAGCGAGCGCAGCAATACATGCTCGCCTCTGAAGAGGGCCCGTAGCGGCGGCGGCAGCAGCGCAGCGAACTGGGTGTGGTTTTCCGGCGTGATGCGCAATTGCCCGGCTTGGGACATGAGCTTTTGCAGCAACTTGTTCGCCGTTACCGGCAATACCAGGCTGGCCGCCTCCTTCGGCAGCCCTGCCAGCTGTTGCACGCGCAGGCAGTCATTGGCCCGGTCCAGGCCCAGCAGCAGCAGGCGTTGCATGCCACACGCCACGACCGCCTCACGGGCTTGAGCAGCCAGGTGTACGGTGTTGGTGAAGGGGCTTGGTTGGGCGAGCAGGTCCTGGCAGAGCGACCGCCAGCGTACCAGTTCGTCGGCACTGGGTGGAGGTGGCGCCAGCATGTCCGGGTGGGGACGACGTTGATGCCATGGCCAGATCAAGGCCTCGGCAGGGTGGAACACGGCCAGACGCGCATGGCGCCTGGCACTGGCGGCGGCCTGTTGGTGAACTTGTTGCTGCACATCTTCGAGCGAGGTTTGCAGGTAGAGCGCGGTCAGCAGTTGCCAACGCAACAGGTGGGGGTTGTCCCAGCCAACCTGCGCCGCCAGGGCAAGGTTGTTGGCCAGCAGTACGGTGTTGGCCGGTTGGTTGAACCAGCGCCGCAGGCCAGGCTCGGCATCGAGCCGATGCTGTTGGTTGAGCAAGTCTTCGTCGCGGGCGATGTTCAATACCTGGGCAAGCTGGTCGCGCTCTTCGAGCAACAGGCGATAACCTTGGGTGACCCATTGCGGCAGGCGCCACTGCTGGGCTACGGCCTGACACAGCGCCATGATGCGTACACCAAACAACTCCTGCTCGACGACGGCGGCTTCCTCGCCTTTGTGGATGACCCGCAGTTCCCAGGTATCGAGCAGCTTCGGGTGGGCCAAGGCCAACGGCCATAAGGGTGACAGGAACAACAGGCTGCCCCAGTGGATTTCCTGCCACAAGCGCGCCAGGCGGCTGGCAAACAGCCCGTTGGCCTGTTGCGAGGCATGCTGGCTGATCAACTGGAATTGGTGCAGCACCGGCGGGATGTCTTCGACCGGCAGAGCGGGCAGGCGCTTGAGCAGTTGCGCGCTACGCTCCAGGCCCAGGCGATTGAGGGCAATCTCGAGGCTTTCGGCCGGCTCCGCCTGGCTGGCGTTGGTCGGGTGATTGGCTTCGCGCATTACCGACAGCACCAGGGCCGGGCTGTCCTGCATCAGTTCGGCGATGTCGCGTAATGAGCGCCGGTTATCGTTGATGGCCGCCATGACCCGGTCGTAGCTGTGCTTGGGCACCGGGATGCGCACACTCTCCAGCAGCTTAACCCAAGCCTCTAGCGTACGCGGGGCCTGGCCGGATACCTCGGTTTCGATTGGCATTTTGACATCAGTCCAAACTGGCTTTTCGCTTTTAGTGGCTATAGTCTGGCGCAGTTCTGCCGATAAGGAGAAGAAGAGTTTTGACGCTCCCGCCTCTTTCCCTGACCACGACAGCAAGTGCTTTGAATCTATGGCTAAAATTATCGGCATCATCGTCGTATTCGCGAGCGTGCTCGGCGGCTACGTACTCTCCCACGGCAAGATTGCGGCGCTGATCCAGCCGTTCGAAGTGCTGATCATCGGCGGCGCGGCCTTTGGTGCGTTTTTGCAGGCCAACCCTGGCTACATGACGATGCACGTGCTCAAGAAGTCGATGAAAATGTTCGGCTCGCGCTTCACCCATGCCTACTACCTCGAAGTGCTGGGGCTGGTTTACGAAATTCTCAACAAGAGCCGCCGCGAAGGCATGATGGCCATCGAGGCCGACATCGAGGACGCCTCGGCCAGCCCAATCTTTGCCAAGTACCCGACAGTGCTGGCCGACGAGCGCATGACGGCGTTCGTCTGCGACTACCTGCGCATCATGTCCACTGGCAACATGGCCCCGCATGAGCTCGAAGGCTTGTTCGACATGGAATTGCTGAGCATGAAGGAGGAGCTGGAGCACCCCTCCCATGCCGTCACCGGGGTGGCGGACGGCATGCCAGGGTTCGGTATCGTCGCGGCCGTGCTGGGCATCGTGGTCACCATGGCGTCGCTGGGTGATGGCGACCAGGCAGCGATCGGTATGCACGTGGGTGCGGCATTGGTGGGTACCTTCTTCGGTATTCTGGCCGCCTATGGCTTCTTCGGCCCGTTGGCAAAATGCCTGGAGCATGACGCCAAGGAAGAACTCAACCTGTACGAGTCGATCAAGGCCTCGCTGGTAGCCTCGGCCTCGGGCATGCCGCCGTCGCTGGCCGTGGAGTTCGGACGCAAGGTGCTGTACCCCAAGCATCGCCCCAGCTTCTCCGAGCTCGAGCAAGCGGTACGCGGTCGCTGAGCCATGGAAAACAATCAGCCCATCATCGTCAAGCGCGTCAAGCGCTTTGGCGGCGGCCACCACGGTGGCGCCTGGAAAATCGCCTTTGCCGACTTCGCCACGGCCATGATGGCGTTCTTCTTGGTGCTGTGGTTGCTGTCGACGGCAACGCCTGAGCAGAAGATTGCCATCGCAGGGTACTTCAAAGACCCGATTGGCTTCTCTGAAAGCGGTACGCCCTATGTCATCGACCTGGGCGGTTCGCCGGAGCTTGCGCCCGAAAAGACCATCAACCCCGAGGAAAAATCGGAGCCGACCCCCGACACCAGCATCGAACTGAACAAGGACCAGGTGGAAACCATGGCCGAGCAGGTCGAGCGCGAGCGCCTTGAGCTGCTGCTGCAGGAGTTGCAGAACAAGGTGGAAGAGAACCCGCAACTGCAGAAGTTCAAGGACCAGATCCTGTTCGAGATCACTCAGGACGGGCTTCGCATCCAGATCATGGATGCCGAGAACCGGCCCATGTTCGACATCGGCAGTGCACGTTTGCAGCCGTATTTCGAGGACATCCTGCTGGCGATGGCCGACACCATCAAGACCGTGCCCAACAAGATCAGCGTCAGTGGCCATACCGATGCCAAGCCCTACGCCGGAGCTGGCGAGTTCGGCAACTGGGAGCTGTCGGCCAATCGGGCCAATGCCGCGCGGCGGGCACTGGTGGCCGGTGGTTATCCGGACGGCCAGGTCGCGCGGGTCGTGGGGTATGCGTCTTCGTCGCTGTTCGATCGCAAGAATCCGTTCAACCCGGTCAACCGGCGGATCGACATCATCGTGCTGACCAAGAAGGCCCAGCGTGATATCGAGGGCGAGCAGGGCGCAGCATCCCCGCCTGCGACACCGCCTTCAGGGGCGCAAGCGCCGGCCCCGGCGGCGCCGGTCGATGGCGAAACGCCCATGCAGCCCCGGGAGTTGCGCCAGAAGCTCAACATCTTCGAGGACGGTACGTTGAAGATGGACGAGTCCAAGGAGCAGTAAGGCCTCGGCAGCCCTGTTGGAGCTGCCGGCCACTGCCGGGTTCGCAGGGTGACCTACGTTGTGCAGCTATCTGCGATACGCTTGGTCCAGGTGACAAGGTGCTCGGCCTGACCCTTGCTCATGGGGGTGGGTCAGTAAGTCTCTTCCGGAAGGCTGGCGATGATCGAGCGGTAGCTGTTCATCCGTTGCGGCTTGATTCGACCCTCTTCCAAGGCCTTGAGCAAAGCGCACCCGGGTTCGCGATCATGTTTGCAATCGCGGAAACGGCAGGTGCCGAACAGGTCGCGGAACTCGATGAAACCCTCTTCCACATCGGTGCGGCTGACGTGGCCCAGGCCGAACTCACGGATGCCCGGCGAGTCGATCAGGTCGCCGCCGTTGGGGAAGTGATAAAGCCGGGCGGTGGTGGTGGTATGGGTGCCTTGACCCGACCATTCCGACAAGTCACCGACACGGGTGCCGGCCTGCGGTAGCAGGCTGTTGACCAGCGACGACTTGCCCACACCCGACTGCCCGACGAATACGCTGATGTGCCCATCCAGTGCCTGCTGCAGGCGCTGCATGCCATCGCCTTGATGCGCCGACACTTCCAGTAGCGGGTAGCCCAGCTCGCGGTAGACCTCGAGCAATGCCTGCAGGCCTGGCCCGTTTTCGTCGTTGACCAGATCGGCCTTGTTCAACAGCAGCAGAGGCCGCAGGCCAGCATGCTCGGCGGCCACCAGATAGCGGTCGATCAGGTTGGGGTGCGGCTCCGGCGCGGGGGCGAAGACGATCACGATGAGGTCGACGTTGGCCGCCACCGGCTTGAGCTGGCCGTGGTTGTTGGGCCGGCACAGTTTGGTGGCGCGGGGCATTTGCGCGACGATGACACCGATACCCTGGTTGCCGGCACGCCACACCACGCGGTCGCCGGTAACCAGCGCCGGAAGGTTGGCGCGTAGGTGACAGCGAAACACCTGGCCTGCGGTATCGCCATCCTGGGCTTCGACTTCCACTTGTACGCCGAAGTGCGCGATCACCAGCCCCAGTTGTTCGGGCCCAAGGTCGCCGCCTTCCAGCTCTTGCAAGGCATGTTGCTCGCGCTTGGCCGCACGTGCAGCGCGCTCGTTCTGGATTTTTTCGATACGCCAGTTCTGGCGACGGTTGAGCTGGCGTTTGGCCATGAACGCTCCGTAGGAGGCCCCATGTGGGGCGTAGAAAACGACCGGCAGTCTAGCATGCCGGGCCTGAACGCTGTCCGCTTCACTTTGGTCGATGGAGGTGCACTGCGCTAATATAGGCCTCCATCGGAGGAGTGCCTGCATGCAAAACCCACAGAACCTGATCTGGATCGACCTGGAGATGACCGGGCTGGATCCGGACAGCGATGTCATCATCGAGATGGCCACCATCGTCACCGACAGCGACCTCAATACGCTGGCCGAGGGCCCGGTCATCGCCATCCATCACAGTGATGAAGTACTGGGGCGCATGGATGACTGGAACACCCGCACCCACGGCGCCTCGGGCCTGACCCAGCGTGTGCGTGACAGCCAGGTGAGCATGGCCGAAGCCGAGGCGCAGACCATCGCCTTCCTGGAGCAATGGGTACCCAAGGGCAAGTCGCCGATCTGCGGCAACAGTATCTGCCAGGACCGCCGTTTCCTGTACCGCCACATGCGCCAGTTGGAAAACTACTTCCACTACCGCAACCTCGACGTTTCCACCCTCAAGGAGCTGGCCGCCCGCTGGGCCCCCGAGGTGCGCGACAGCTTCAGCAAGGGCAACACGCACCTGGCGCTGGACGATATCCGCGAATCCATCGCCGAGCTGCGCCACTACCGCCAACACTTCATCAAATTCTAAAAACGCGGGCCACAAGCGCCACGCGGGCAGTCGGTGACGGGCCGGGCAGTACTGCTCGGCCCGGGCGTCGATGGCCGCTTGAGCCTGTGGCCGGCGTGGGTCTTGCTCATGTTGTTGATGCTTTATCTGATCGCCATCACCGCCGAGGCGATGACCGGTGCACTGTCTGCCGGGCGCCGTGGCATGGACTGGTTCGGCGTGGTGCTGATTGCATGCGTGACCGCGTTGGGCGGTGGATCGGTGCGGGACATGCTGCTGGGTCATTACCCGCTTACCTGGGTCAAGCACCCCGAGTACCTGGTCCTGACCAGTTGTGCGGCGCTGCTGACCATCTTCATCGCGCCGATGATGCGTCGCCTGCGTTCCTTGTTCCTGGTGCTCGATGCGCTGGGGCTGGTGGCCTTTACCCTCATTGGCTGCATGACTGCGCTGGAGATGGGGCAGGGGATGCTGGTGGCCTCCATCAGTGGCGTGATCACCGGAGTCTTTGGCGGGATCCTGCGGGACATCTTCTGTAACGACATCCCGCTCGTGTTCCGGCGCGAGTTGTACGCCAGTGTGTCGTTCGCCGCTGCCTGGTTCTACCTGGGGTGCGATTACTTCAAGGTGCCAGCGGAGCAGGCGATGCTGCTGACCTTGTTCGGCGGGTTTTTGGTGCGTCTGCTGGCCATTCGCTTTCATTGGGAAATGCCCAAGTTTCACTACAACGACCAGCAGTGAGTTTAGCGCCGCCGCTCCCATCCGCTAGAGCTCGGTGGCGGTGCCAGGCAGTTGCCCACCCGTGAATCGATAGCCTGCAAAGGCGATGCAACGCTTCTGGTTTCACCCAGCTGAATCGGGTTATCGCCTAGCCATTATCCCGGTCCTGATGCCGCCCTGTTTCGACTGGGCGGTCATGAAATCCCGTGCCGGGCCAGCGCCCATTGCACATGCTCTCTCACCAGCGCCGACGCATCGTCGCGCCGCACCTTGAGGGCTTCGATGACCGGGATCGTGGAAGGGGCGTTGCCCAGGCCGACGGCAAGGTTGCGCAGCCAGCGCTCATAACCGGCGCGTCGCAAGGGCCCGCCTTCGGTCTTGCGCAGGAATGTCGGTTCATCCCACAGGAACATCTGCGCCAGTTCTGCGTTCTCCAGGCCATGGCGGGGCTGAAAGTCCTGCTCGCGGGTGGGTTTGGCGAAGCGGTTCCAGGGGCAGACGATCTGGCAGTCGTCGCAGCCGAACACCCGATTGCCCATCATCGAGCGCAATTCCACCGGGATCGGCCCTTTGAGTTCGATGGTCAGGTAGGAGATGCAGCGCCGCGCGTCCAGCAGGTAGGGACCGACGAAAGCCTGGGTTGGACAGATGTCCAGGCAAGCCGTGCAGCGGCCGCAGTGCTCGCTGGCAGTGGCCTGGTCTACCGGCAGGGGTAGGTCGACGAACAGTTCGGCCAGGAAGAAGTAGCTGCCAGCCTTGCGGTTGAGCAGCAGGGTGTTTTTGCCGATCCAGCCAAGCCCGGCTTGTTCGGCAAGCGCTTTTTCCAGCACCGGTGCGCTGTCGACGAAGGCCCGATAGCCGAACGGCCCGATGGCCGCCTGAATACGGTCGGCCAGCAACTGCACACGCTTGCGCACGAGCTTGTGGTAGTCCCTGCCCAAAGCGTAGCGGGACACGTAGGCCTTTTCCGGTTGGGCCAGGCGTTGGGCCATCTGCGTGTCACCTGGCAGATAGTCCATGCGCAACGAGACGACGCGCACGGTGCCAGGAATGAGCTGCTCGGGGTGGGCGCGCTTGCTGCCGTGCGCACCCAGGTATTCCATTTCTCCCTGGTATCCGGCGTCGAGCCAGCGCTGCAGATGGTGCTCGTGTTCGCCCAGGTCGATACCGGCGATGCCGACGTGGGCAAAACCCAGTTCCTGGCCCCACAGCTTGATGTTGTGGGCCAACGGGTCGAGGTCAGGTGTGGAGGCGGACATGGATGGGCAAGCAATACGGGCTCAGGTGCGTATAATTCTGCCAGACATTGGAGCTTTTGACCCCATGCAACAGACCAGTAACCATCCACATACACCGATATTGCTGAGCAGCCTGACCGTTGCTCGCCTGCCGTCGCGCCCTGCCCAAGCCCATAAAGGCGACTTCGGCCATGTGCTGGTGGTCGGCGGCGACCTTGGCACCGGCGGCTCCGTTCTGCTCAGTGCCGAGGCCGCCCTGCGCTGCGGCGCCGGGCTGGTCAGTGTCGCGACGCGGCCGGAACACGTAGCCGCCGGCCTGACCCGCATGCCAGAAACCATGTGCCTGGGCATACAGTCGGCCAACCAACTGATGGCCGTGCTGGGCCGTGCGTCGGTTGAGGTCGTGGGGCCGGGCCTGGGGCAGGCGGCATGGGGGCGCAGCCTGCTGTCCGCCGTGGCCAACGCCGATGGCACGCAGGTCTGGGATGCCGATGCCTTGAACCTGCTCGCAGCCACGCCGCTTGCGCTACCCAGCGGTAGCATCCTGACCCCGCACCCAGGCGAGGCCGCCCGGTTGCTGGGCATCTCCACCGAGGCGGTGCAGGCTGATCGCCCAGGTGCGGCGCGCAAGCTGGCGCGCCGGCACAACAGTGTGTGCGTGCTCAAGGGCGCCGGTACCCTGATAGCCGACCCCGAGGGGCAACTGGCACGTTGTGATCGGGGGCACCCGGCCATGGCGGGTGCGGGCCTTGGGGATGTGCTCAGTGGGGTGTGCGGCGCGCTGCTGGCGCAGGGGCTCAATGCCTGGGAGGCCGCTGGCCTGGGCGTTTGGCTACATGCCTGCGCCGGTGAACGCCTGGGTAGCGGCGGCCGAGGGCTGGCAGCCAGTGACCTGATACCTGTCATTCGTGAGTTATTGGAGGAGCATTCTGCGTGTCTGGCTTAAACCTGTTTCTGGCCGACGAAGCGGCCATGGTCGCCTTTGGTGGGCACTTGGCCGGCGTGACCGGTGGGCACGGTGTCATCTTCCTGGAGGGTGACCTGGGCGCTGGCAAGACCACGCTATCGCGCGGCCTCATACGCGGGCTGGGCCACACAGGCGCAGTGAAAAGTCCGACGTTCACTGTGGTCGAACCCTACGAGATTGGCGATGTCCGAGCTTTTCACTTCGACCTCTATCGCCTGGTCGATCCGGAGGAACTTGAGTTCATGGGCATTCGTGACTATTTCGAGGGTGATCCGCTGTGCCTGTTCGAGTGGCCACAAAAGGGTGCGGGCGTTTTGCCAAAGCCTGACCTGACCATTACCATAAGCCCCCAGGCGGGCGGACGCTCGCTTGTACTTTCGCCGCAGGGGGCTCGCGGCGACGCCTGGTGCGTGGCACTGGCCGAACACTATAAACAGCAAGTGGGGTAGGTATGCGCATACGCGCACTGGTCGCCATCGTTGGGCTTCTGCTGACAACGGTGACCGTTGAGGCTCTGGCCGTCACTCAAGTCAAGAGCGTGCGCCTGTGGCGTGCGCCGGACAACACCCGGCTGGTTTTCGACCTGTCCGGGCCCGTGCAGCACAGTGTCTTCACGCTGAGCGCACCCGATCGGCTGGTCATCGACATCAACGGTGCGACCCTGGGCGCGCCCTTGAAGGTGGCAACGTCCAACACGCCGATCAGCAGCGTCCGCTCGGCCCAGCGCACGCCCACCGACCTGCGGGTGGTGGTGGACCTGAAGAAGTCCGTCACCCCCAAGAGCTTCACCCTGGCGCCCAATGCCCAGTACGGCAACCGCCTGGTGGTAGACCTGTACGACCAGGAAGCCGACGCCATCGCGGCCAGTGCCCCGCCACCCGCGCCGGCGCCCGTCCAGACGCCGGCCACCACGCCAGCTGTGCCCGTCACCCCCACCCAGCCAGCCATCAAGCTGCCGCCCGTGCCCAGCGGCAAGCGCGACATCGTGGTGGCCATCGACGCCGGCCACGGTGGTGAAGACCCAGGGGCTTCCGGCTCCAGTGGGCAGCATGAAAAGGACATCGTCCTGCAGATCGCTCGCGAATTGCAGCGCCAGATCAACAGCGAAAAGGGCTTCCGTGCCGAGTTGACGCGCACGGGCGATTACTTCATTCCGTTGCGCAAGCGCACCGAAATCGCCCGCAAGAAAGGCGCCGACCTGTTCATCTCCATTCACGCCGATGCCGCCCCTTCGCGGGCCGCGTTCGGCGCTTCGGTTTTCGCCTTGTCCGACCGCGGGGCCACCTCCGAGACCGCGCGCTGGCTGGCCGATACGGAAAACCGTTCCGACCTGATCGGCGGGGCAGGCAATGTCAGCCTGGATGACAAGGACCGCATGCTGGCCGGGGTACTGCTCGACCTGTCGATGACCGCCACGCTCAGTTCCAGTCTCAACGTTGGCCAGAAAGTGCTGGGCAACATGGGGCGTATCACGTCGCTGCACAAGCAGCGCGTGGAACAGGCAGGCTTCATGGTGCTCAAGTCCCCGGATATCCCATCCATCTTGGTTGAAACCGGCTTCATCTCGAACAATGCAGAAGCGGCCAAGCTGGCCACGCGTAGCCATCAGCAAGCCCTGGCCCGCTCCATTCACACCGGCGTGCGCCAGTATTTCCAGCAGAACCCGCCGCCAGGCACCTACGTGGCATGGTTGCGCGACAGCGGCAAGATCGCCCAGGGCCCACGTGAACATACGGTGCGGCCCGGTGAGACCCTGGCCATGCTCGCGGTTCGCTACCAAGTCAGTGTTACCAGCCTGCGCAGCACCAACAGCCTCAAGACCGATGAACTGAAAGTCGGCCAGCGCCTGGACATTCCTGCTACCACGTTGGCCTCGCAATGACCGGTGGCTCGCGCATCCAGCTGCTCAGCCCGCGGCTGGCCAACCAGATTGCGGCTGGCGAGGTGGTGGAACGGCCCGCTTCAGTGGCCAAGGAACTGCTGGAAAACAGCCTTGATTCCGGTGCGCGTCGGATTGACGTGGACGTCGAGCAGGGCGGCATCAAGCTGCTGAAGGTGCGCGACGATGGCAGCGGCATCTCGGCCGACGACCTGCCGCTGGCGCTGGAGCGGCATGCCACCAGCAAGATCCGTGAACTGGAAGACCTCGAGGGCGTCTTGAGCCTGGGGTTTCGCGGTGAAGCCCTCGCTTCGATCAGTTCGGTTGCGCGGTTGACCCTGACATCGCGCACGGCCAATGCCAGCGAGGCCTGGCAGGTGGAAACCGAGGGCCGTGAGATGACCGCTCGGGTACAGCCTGCTGCGCATCCCGTCGGCACGTCTGTGGAAGTGCGCGACCTGTTTTTCAACACGCCGGCGCGGCGCAAGTTTCTCAAAGCCGAGAAAACCGAATTTGATCACCTGCAGGAAGTGATTCGCCGCCTGGCGCTGGCCCGCTTCGATGTGGCCTTCCATCTGCGGCACAACGGCAAGAGCATTCTGAGCCTGCACGAGGCGCGAGAGGAAGCCGACCGTGCCCGTCGGGTAGGCGCCATCTGCGGACCAGGGTTCATGGAGCAGGCACTGCCCATCGACGTGGAGCGCAATGGCTTGCGCCTGTGGGGGTGGGTCGGTTTGCCGACGTACTCGCGCAGCCAGGCAGACTTGCAGTACTTCTTCGTGAACGGGCGTGCGGTGCGCGACAAACTGGTGGCCCATGCCGTGCGCCAGGCTTACCGGGATGTGCTGTTCAACGGTCGTCATCCCACCTTCGTGCTGTTCCTCGAACTGGAGCCCAACGGCGTGGACGTCAACGTTCACCCGACCAAGCATGAAGTGCGTTTCCGTGAAGGGCGCAGCGTCCACGATTTCCTGTATGGCACCCTTCACCGCGCGCTGGCCGATGTGCGTCCAGAGGACCAACTGGCAGCGCCGGCGGCGCTGCCGGAAGCGGCCCGCCCTACAGGGCAGCAGGCCGGGGAGTTCGGGCCCCAAGGCGAAATGCGCTTGGCCGCCGCTGTGCTCGAGCAGCCACGCGCTGCGCCGTCATCGGTTGCCGGCAGTGGCAGTGGTGCGGGTTATCAGTATCAATACACCCCCCGCCCGTCGCAGCCATTACCGGCTGCCGAGGCCCAGGCGGTCTATCGCGAGTTCTACAAGCCGTTGAGCGAAGGCGCTGCCGCGTTCCCGGAAAGTCAGGGCGATATTCCGCCGCTGGGCTTTGCGTTGGCGCAGCTCAAAGGCATCTATATCCTGGCCGAAAACGCGGTAGGCTTGGTCCTGGTCGACATGCATGCCGCCCATGAGCGGATCATGTATGAACGGTTGAAGGTGGCCATGGCCAGTGAAGGCCTGAGCGGCCAGCCATTGCTGGTGCCCGAAACGCTCGCCCTGAGCCAGCGCGAGGCCGATTGCGCCGAGGAGCACGCGGGTTGGTTCCAGCGCCTGGGCTTTGAGCTTCAGCGCCTTGGCCCGGAAACCCTGGCGATTCGCCAGATCCCGGCGTTGCTCAAGCAGGCCGAAGCCAACCGCCTGGTTCAGGATGTGCTGGCGGACCTGATGGAGTACGGCACCAGCGACCGCATTCAGGCACACCTCAACGAGCTGCTCGGCACCATGGCCTGCCACGGTGCGGTGCGGGCCAATCGGCGCCTGGCGATCCCAGAGATGAATGCCTTGCTGCGTGACATGGAAAACACCGAGCGCAGCGGCCAGTGCAACCATGGCCGCCCTACCTGGACCCAGATGGGCCTGGATGATCTGGACAAACTATTCCTGCGCGGTCGATGAAATGAGTGGCAAGCCCCCCGCAATATTCCTCATGGGCCCGACGGCATCCGGCAAGACCGACCTGGCCATCGAGCTGAGCAAAGTCCTGCCCTGCGAACTGGTGAGCGTCGACTCTGCCCTGGTCTACCGGGGCATGGACATCGGTTCGGCAAAGCCCTCGAAGGCTGTGCTGGCCGCCTATCCGCATCACTTGATCGACATCCGCGACCCGGCTGAAGCCTACTCGGCAGCGCAGTTTCGCACCGATGCCTTGCAGGTGATGGGCCAGATCACCGCCCGTGGCAATATCCCGCTGCTCGTGGGCGGGACCATGCTCTATTACAAGGCGTTGATCGAAGGGCTGGCTGACATGCCGGCTGCCGATGCCGAGGTCAGGGCCGAGCTGGAAGCCCTTGCCGAAGCCGAGGGGCTGGCTGCGCTGCATCGCCAATTGGCCGAAGTCGATCCGGAGTCGGCCGCGCGCATTCATCCCAATGATCCGCAGCGTCTGATCCGCGCGCTCGAGGTGTTTCGGGTGAGCGGGCAGAGCATGACAGCGCATCGACAGCGTCAATTGGCTGAAAGTAGCGGTGTAGACGCAAGCGCCCGCGGTCATTTGCCCTATACTGTCGCCAGTCTTGCGATTGCTCCTACAGATCGTCACATTCTGCATCAGCGAATTGCGTTACGATTTTCACAGATGTTGGAACAGGGCTTTGTCGACGAGGTCCGATTGCTGCGAGCCAGAAGTGACTTGCACGCCGGGCTGCCGTCTATACGGGCAGTGGGCTATCGGCAGGTCTGGGATTACCTGGACGGCCAGCTGACTGAGAATGAGATGCGTGAACGCGGTATCATCGCGACCAGGCAGCTGGCCAAGCGGCAATTCACCTGGCTGCGTGGCTGGCCGGACGTGCATTGGCTCGATAGCCTGGCCTGCGACAATCTGTCCCGCACCTTGAAATACCTAGGGGCCGTCTCCATATTGAGCTGAGTCCCTGCTGATTGCCGTCTATCCTTGTGAAAGCCGGCCTTACTTATCGTTTTTTCAGATTTTCCAATTATTTATCCTTACAGGAGTGCGGCATATGTCAAAAGGGCATTCGCTACAAGACCCTTACCTGAATACCTTGAGAAAAGAAAAGGTTCCGGTTTCGATCTACCTGGTCAACGGCATCAAGCTGCAAGGCTCGATCGAATCGTTCGACCAGTTCGTGGTACTGCTGAAGAACACCGTCAGCCAGATGGTGTACAAGCACGCCATTTCCACTGTTGTACCTGCCCGCCCGGTTCGTCTGCCAAGCCCGTCCGATTCCGATCACGGCGACAGCGAGCCAGGCAACGCCTGATAGGAGCCTGCATTGTTCTTTGAGCGCCACGGTGGTGGTGAACGCGCGTTGCTCGTTCATTTGGAAGGTCAGAACCCTGAGGCGCGCGAAGACCCGCAGGAGTTTCAGGAACTTGCGTTGTCGGCCGGTGCCGACATCGTCTCGCTGGTAACGGTGACGAGGCATCAGCCCTCGGCCAAATACCTGATTGGCAGTGGCAAGGTCGAGGAGTTGCACGACCGTGTCCACGCCGAGCAGGTAGACCTGGTTATTTTCAACCACACCCTCACGCCCAGTCAGGAACGTAACCTCGAACGTGTGTTCGAGTGCCGTGTACTCGACAGGACCGGGCTGATTCTGGATATCTTCGCTCAACGCGCACGTACCCACGAAGGCAAGCTGCAGGTCGAACTGGCCCAGCTTGAGCACATGAGTACGCGGTTGGTGCGCGGCTGGACTCACCTTGAGCGGCAAAAAGGGGGCATCGGCCTGCGTGGGCCGGGTGAAACACAGCTCGAAACCGACCGCCGCCTGCTGCGTGTACGCATCCGGCAGATCAAGTCCCGCCTTGAGAAAGTGCGCAGCCAGCGTGAGCAGGCGCGTCGCGGACGCAAGCGTGCGGACATTCCGTCGGTTTCGCTGGTGGGCTATACCAACGCTGGCAAGTCCACGTTGTTCAATGCCCTGACCCAGTCCGAGGTTTATGCGGCCGATCAGCTGTTCGCCACCCTCGATCCTACGTTGCGTCGTCTTGAGCTCAACGATCTTGGGCCTATCGTGCTGGCCGATACCGTGGGCTTCATTCGCCACTTGCCGCACAAGCTGGTCGAGGCTTTCCGGGCTACGCTCGAAGAGTCGAGCAACTCCGACCTGCTGCTGCACGTGATCGACGCCCATGAGCCAGAGCGCATGGAACAGATCGAGCAGGTGCTGGCGGTATTGAGCGAGATTGGCGCCGAAGGCTTGCCGATCCTCGAGGTGTATAACAAACTCGACCTGCTCGAAGATGTCGAGCCGCAGATCCAGCGCAATGCCGACGGCAAGCCCGAGCGGGTCTGGGTTTCGGCGCGTGACGGGCGTGGCCTGGAGCTGGTTGGCCAGGCGATTGCCGAGTTGCTGGGTGATGATCTGTTTGTCGGCACCTTGTGCCTGGAGCAACGTTTTGCCCGCCTGCGCGCGCAATTCTTTGACTTGGGCGCGGTGCAGAGTGAAGCGCATGATGAAGAAGGGCGCAGCCTGCTGAGCGTGCGTCTGCCCAGGGTCGAACTCAATCGCCTGGTCAGCCGTGAAGGCATGGAGCCGCAAGTGTTTGTCGAGCAACACACTTTGCAATAAATGCCCGACGAGGTCGTCGGGCAGTAGTGACAGGCATTCTGTAGCATTGGACGGCGCGCCGTGGGCGCGTCTTTGCTTTATCAGATGGAGAGCGCTATGGCTTGGAACGAGCCGGGTGGCAACTCGAACAATCAGGATCCCTGGGGCGGCCGCCGCGGTGGCGGTGGTGGCGGCGATAAAAAAGGTCCGCCGGATCTGGACGAGGCCTTCCGCAAACTGCAGGACAGCCTTAACGGCATGTTCGGTGGTGGCAAGAAACGGGGCGGCGGTGATCGCAATGTCGGCAAGGGCGGCGGCCTCGGGCTGCTGGCCATCGGCCTTGCAGTGCTGGCGGCCATCTGGCTGTACAGCGCCGTGTATGTCGTCGACGAGCAGGAGCAGGCCGTGGTGCTGCGCTTCGGCAAGTATTATGAGACGGTCGGTCCCGGCCTGAACATCTACTTCCCGCCGATCGACCGCAAGTACATGGAAAACGTCACGCGCGAGCGGGCCTACACCAAGCAGGGCCAAATGCTGACCGAAGACGAGAACATCGTCGAGGTGCCGTTGACCGTCCAGTACAAGATCAGCAACCTGCAGGACTTCGTGCTCAACGTCGACCAGCCTGAGATCAGCTTGCAACACGCGACCGACAGTGCCCTGCGGCACGTGGTGGGCTCTACGTCCATGGACCAGGTGTTGACCGAGGGTCGTGAACAGATGGCCGTGGATATCCGCGAACGCCTGCAGCGTTTCCTCGACAACTACCGCACCGGTATCACCGTCACCCAGGTCAACGTGCAGAGCGCGGCAGCCCCGCGTGAAGTGCAGGAAGCCTTCGATGACGTGATCCGTGCGCGCGAAGACGAGCAACGTGCCCGCAACCAGGCCGAGTCCTACGCCAACGGCGTGGTCCCCGAGGCCCGTGGTCAGGCACAGCGTATCATCGAGGACGCCAATGGCTACCGCGATGAAGTCATTGCCCGCGCCAAGGGTGAAGCCGACCGCTTCACCAAGCTGGTCACCGAGTATCGCAAGGCACCTGACGTGACCCGTCAGCGCCTGTACCTGGAAACCATGCAGGCGGTCTACAGCAATTCGAGCAAGGTCATGGTGGCGACCAAGGACGGGCAGAACAACCTGCTCTACCTGCCACTGGACAAGATGGTCGAAGGCAGCCGCAATCCGTCCGCACCCGCCAGCAGTGTATCGTCGGCCAACGACGCTGCCGCTGCGCGCTCGGCGCAGGACACGCAACAGCAACAGCAGCCGCTGCGCACTAGGGAGAGCCGCTGATGAGCAACCGATCGCTGATCGCCCTGATCGCCGCCGTGGTTCTGGCCATCGTGGCCTGGAACAGCTTCTACATCGTGTCCCAGACCGAGCGTGCGGTAATGCTGCGCTTCGGTAAGGTAGTCCAGGCCGATGTCCAGCCGGGTCTGCACGTGAAAGTGCCGTACGTGAACCAGGTGCGCAAGTTCGATGCCCGCCTGATGACCCTCGACGCGCCTACCCAGCGGTTCCTGACCCTGGAGAAGAAAGCGGTGATGGTCGACGCGTATGCCAAGTGGCGCGTCAAGGATGCCGAGCGTTTCTATACCGCCACTTCCGGCATGAAGCAGATCGCCGATGAGCGTCTGTCCCGTCGTCTGGAAAGCGGGCTGCGTGACCAGTTCGGTAAGCGCACTTTGCACGAGGTCGTGTCGGGTGAGCGTGACGCGTTGATGGCTGACATCACTGCTTCACTGAACCGCATGGCCAGCAAGGAGCTGGGTATCGAGGTCATCGACGTCCGCGTCAAGGCCATCGACCTGCCGAAGGAAGTCAACCGCAGCGTGTTCGACCGCATGAGCACCGAGCGTGAGCGCGAGGCACGTGAACACCGCGCCAAGGGTAACGAGCTGGCCGAAGGCATCCGTGCCGACGCCGATCGTCAGCGCCGCGTGCTGCTGGCCGAGGCCTATCGCGAAGCCGAGGAAACCCGCGGTGACGGCGATGCGCAGGCCGCGTCGATCTACGCAGGTGCCTTCACCCAGGACGCCGAGTTCTATGCGTTCTACCGCAGCCTGCAGGCGTACCGCGAAAGCTTCTCCAGCAAGAGCGACGTGCTGGTCCTGGATCCGAAGAACGAGTTCTTCCGCTTCATGGACAAGAGCAAGCCCTGAGTCGAATTCGGGCAGGCGCCCCGCCTGGCAGCTAAAACGCCAGGCAGGGTGCATCCCGAATCAAAAGGGGTGTATGATGAGTCAGCCGGGAAATTTCCCGGCTTTTTTGCGTCTGCAAGGTTGATCGGCCCGGTGTCGGTCACGTTTGACAAGTTCGCAAGGCAATTCGAGGGTATCGGGTACGGTGGCTGCGCTGGGATCAGTGCTGCCCGTTGCTGTGCGCGATACCTGCTTTACTGACGGCCGGCCTGCTGGCGGCCGCCCGGACCAGAGGGGAAAAGGCGTAATGGCAACGGTAGACCGCTGGCTGCTGCCAGATGGCATCGAGGAAGTACTGCCACCTGAGGCTGCGCGCATCGAGATCGCGCGCCGTCAGGTGTTGGACCTGTTCCAGAGTTGGGGTTACGAACTGGTCGTCACCCCGCATATCGAGTACCTGGAGTCGCTGCTCACCGGCGCCGGCCAGGACCTGGATCAGCGTACCTTCAAGGTAGTGGACCCGCAGTCCGGCCGCCTGATGGGCTTTCGCGCCGACTTCACGCCGCAGGTTGCGCGTATCGACGCCCATACCCTGCGCCGTGAGGGCCCAAGCCGCCTGTGCTACGCCGGCAGCGTGCTGCACGCGCAGCCGCGTGCCTTATCCACTTCGCGCAGCCCTATCCAGCTGGGCGCCGAATTGTATGGCGATGCCAGTCCGACCAGCGATGTCGAAGTCATCAGCCTGATGCTCGCCACGTTGCAGCTGGCAGACGTGCCTGATGTCCACATGGACCTTGGTCATGTCGGCATCTACCGTGGGCTGGCCCGGGCTGCCGGGTTGTCAGGTGCGGCTGAACAGCAGCTGTTCGATGCCATGCAGCGCAAGGCGGTCGACGAGGTCCAGGCGCTGACGGCCGATTTGCCGAAGGACGTGGGTAACATGCTGCGTGCTCTGGTCGAGCTGTGCGGCGGCAGGGAAGTTCTGGCCGAGGCCCGCGTACGCCTGGGTCGCGCACCTGCCAGCGTGTTGGCGGCACTGGACGACCTGCTGGCCATCGCCGATCGGCTGGCCGCACGCTATCCGCAGTTGCCGTTGTACTTCGACCTGGGTGAGCTGCGCGGTTACAACTATCACACGGGCGTGGTGTTTGCGGTGTTCGTGCCAGGTGAAGGGCAGTCGATCGCCCAAGGCGGGCGCTATGACGACATCGGCGCCGATTTCGGTCGGGCGCGCCCGGCCACCGGTTTCTCCACGGATTTGAAGACCCTGGTCACACTGGGGCGAGCGGAGGTCGTACTGCCCACGGGCGGCATCTGGATGCCGGACAGTGGCGATGCGGCCCTATGGCAGCACGTCTGCCAGTTGCGCAACGAGGGCCAGCGTGTGGTCCAGGCCCTGCCTGGTCAGCCGCTGAGTGCTGCCCTTGAAGCGGATTGTGATCGTCAATTGATTCAGCAAGACGGGCGCTGGCAGGTTCTGCCGCTGGCCCAGTGAGTTTCTGCGTCGGCAACAGGCCGGCAACCAAGTTTGCGTGAATGAGGACCAATGTAATGGGTAAGAATGTCGTCGTCCTGGGCACCCAGTGGGGTGATGAGGGCAAAGGCAAGATCGTCGATCTGCTGACCGAACATGCTGCCGCTGTCGTGCGCTACCAGGGTGGCCACAATGCGGGCCACACCCTGGTGATCAACGGTGAAAAGACCGTTCTGCACCTGATTCCATCCGGCATCCTGCGTGAAGGCGTGCAGTGCCTGATCGGCAACGGCGTGGTCGTCGCACCGGATGCGCTGATGCGCGAGATCACCAAGCTGGAAGAGAAAGGCGTACCGGTGCGTGAGCGCCTGCGCATTTCCCCGGCTGCGCCGCTGATCCTGTCGTACCACGTTGCGCTGGACCAGGCGCGTGAAAAAGCCCGTGGCGAAGCCAAGATCGGCACCACCGGCCGTGGCATTGGCCCGGCGTACGAGGACAAGGTCGCACGCCGTGGCCTGCGTGTCGGTGACCTGTTCCACCGTGAGCGTTTTGCCGCCAAGCTGGGCGAACTGCTGGACTACCACAATTTCCAGCTGGTGAATTACTACAAAGAGCCTGCCATCGACTTCCAGCAAACGCTGGACGAGTGCATGGCCTACGCTGAACAGCTCAAACCGATGATGCTCGACGTCACTGCCGAGCTGCACAACCTGCGTCGCGCCGGCAAGGACATCATGTTCGAAGGCGCGCAAGGCTCGCTGCTGGACATCGACCACGGTACCTACCCGTACGTCACCAGCTCCAACACCACCGCTGGCGGTATTTCGACCGGTTCTGGCGTGGGTCCGATGTACCTGGACTACATCCTGGGCATCACCAAGGCCTACACCACCCGCGTAGGGTCGGGCCCATTCCCCACCGAACTGTTCGATGACACCGGCGCCACCTTGGCCAAGCGTGGTCATGAGTTTGGGTCCACTACCGGCCGTGCCCGCCGCTGCGGCTGGTTCGATGCCGTCATCCTGCGCCGCGCTATCGACGTCAACAGCATCTCGGGCATCTGCCTGACCAAGCTCGACGTGCTGGACGGCCTGGAAACCATCAACATCTGCGTAGGCTACAAGGATGCCAATGGTGAAGTGATCGAAGCGCCGACCGATGCCGACAGCTACATCGGCCTGCAGCCGGTGTACGAAGTGCTGCCAGGCTGGAGCGAGTCGACCTTGGGCGCCAAGACCCTGGAAGCGCTGCCTGCCAATGCGCGGGCTTACATCACCCGTATCGAGGAGCTGATCGGCGCTCCGATCGACATCATCTCCACCGGCCCGGACCGCAACGAGACCATCGTGCTGCGTCATCCGTTCGCCTGATCTGCCCTCCAGGCTGATCTGACGCCGCGCCCCTGAAAGGGGGCGCGGCGTTTTTCATGGTGGATGCAGAGCCTGCATTGCTTGAGCTTGGCGTGTATCCCCGCTGCTACCGGCATAACCCTTGCTGTAAGAATTGTCTGTCGATGCCATCAAAGTAATGGCGCCAGAAAACACGAGGGTTTCACCGTGTCTGCCATCCTTTCGCTGTTACGAAGCCGCCTGCTGCGGCCTGTTTTTGTGGCCTTGGGTATCGCCCTTTTGGTGCAGGTGCTGGTTGCTGTTGCGCTGACACGAAGCACCGTCTCGGCGCTTGAGCAAGAATTGGCCGAACGCCTGGGGCATGACAGCCGTCAACTCACCGCTGACCTGGAGCAAGCCGGCCAAGAGGTACGCGCAGGCCTCGATGGCCTGTCTGCCAGTACCCGCCAGCGCTTGAGTGCAGGGCTCTCGACACGTCTGCAAGCCGAGCAGCAGCAATTACGCGAAACCCTTGAAAGCACCCTCAAGGAGTCTGCCAACGACATGGCCGAATTGCTGGCCTCGGTGGCGCCGCGTGCCATCTGGGACAAGGATGTGCCGGTGCTGTCGGACTTCGCCCGACGGGCGCAGCGCAACCCTAATGTGCTGTTCGTCATCTACGACGATGCCGAGGGCCAGCACCTGACCCGTTACCTGAACCGGCAGGACCCGATTAACCAGGCGCTGCTCGAAAAGGGTCAGGGGGAGCGAGCGCTCGATAAGGTGATCGATGCCGCCCGGCGCGATCCGGCGGTGTACATGGTCGAAGCCTCGATCAACCCCAACGGCGCAGAAATCGGTAAGGTCCTGATGGGCGTTTCCACCACAGGCATCGATCAGCAGTTGGCCGCCCTGGACCAGCGCTTCGCGGGCTTGATTACCAGCAGCGAGCAATTGGTCGGTGACAGCCTCGTCGGGGCGGCTGCCGAAAGTGGCAAGACATTGCGTGAGCGGTTGGCGACTGCGCAAGGCAGTGCTGCCGCCATGCAGAGCAATACCGCACAGACCGTGCGCGATGCGGCGGCAGAGCTGCGCTGGCGCATTGGCCTTGGCCTCGTGCTGGTGGGGGTGGGTGTGCTCCTGGTCGTGGCCGTGGTGCTGGGGCGACGTGTGGTGAGCAAGTTGCGCCTGTTGATTGCAGCGCTCGATGACCTGGCGGCGGGTGAAGGCGACTTGACCAAGCGGGTACGGCTGGACAGCCGCGACGAGATTGGCGACATGGCCTCTGCGGTCAACCGCTTCGTCGACAAGCTGCAACCCATCGTGCGCGAAGCCGGTGACGTGGCCCAGCGCACCGGCGTGGAAATCGGCGCCATGGCCCAGCGCAACGCCGGCGCCGATGCCGCCGCCGCGTTGCAGCGTGATGAAGTGGCGGCCAGCCTGAGCGATCTGTCGAGCATGGCTGAAGAGGCTCAGGCCGAGAGCCATGCCATGCAGGCCGCTTTGCAGCAAGTGGTGGACATTCGCCAGGCCACTGACGAAAACAGCCGAACCTCGACGCAACTGGCGGGGCTGATCGAAAACCTGGCTGGGCAGGTGGACGCAGGCTCCCAGGTCATCGAGCGCCTGGCCAAGCAAAGCGAGCAGATCGAAGTGGTGTTGACGGTGATCCACGGCATTGCCGAGCAGACCAACCTGCTGGCCCTCAACGCCGCCATCGAAGCGGCGCGCGCAGGTGAGACGGGACGAGGCTTTGCCGTGGTGGCGGATGAAGTCAGGGCATTGGCCAGCAAGACGCAAAGCTCTACCGGCGACATCCAGGCCCATATCGCTGCGCTCCAGGCCGGGGCCAAGGAGGCTGTAGCCACCATCAGCCAAGCGGGTGCGAAGGCCAGCGAAGGGTTGCTTGTGCTGCGTGATAACGAGCGCCGCCAGCAGTCGGTGCAGGCCGCCGTGGAGCAGGTGCATGCGGCGATCGGCCTGGCTACCCGCGCCGCTGAACAGCAGGCGCACGGCGCCCAAGCGGTGCGTGGACGGGTGGAGAACATCCATGCCCAGGCTGAGCGCTCGGCCGAGGTGGTGATACAAACTACCGCCAGCAGTAAGGTGCTGGATGACCTGGCAGCGCAGTTGAGAGCGAGTTTGGGCCAGTTCCGGGCTTGATCGCAGTCATCGCACGAGGCACAAGGCCTGAGGTCTGGCACGATACCTGTGGGAGCGGGCTTGCCCCGCGAAAACAGGCGCAGCCTGTGCCATCCGCCGCAGTGTTCCTAGGCTGCCGGCAGCACATGGCAAACGGGCATAATCTGCCCCGGACCGGATGGTCGCTCGGGGCTTATCTCAAGCCTTGTTCAAATACATCCGCGTAGTCAGCAGATACACCGGCAACCCTGAAACCACAATCAACAATGCCGCGTAAGGCGCAGCCGCCGCAAACTCGACGTTGGCCGTATGCGCCCAAACCTCGGTGGCCAGGGTAGTCATGCCAGTCGGGCTGAGCAGCAAAGTGGCGGTGAGCTCCTTCATGGCGTCAAGAAACACCAAAGCAAAGGCCGCGGCCATCGCCGGGAAGATGATCGGCAGGGTCACCCGGCAGAACGCTGCGAAGCTACTGGCCCCGAGGGTGCGGGCCGCTTCTTCGAGCGTTGGGGAAGCCTTGTTCAGCGCGGTGCGTACCGGGGCCTGAGCCAGCGGCAGGAACAGCAGTGCATAGGCCAGGAGAAGCAGTGCGGTGGTCTGGTAGAGCGCTGGCACGTAATGCAATGAGAACACCACCAGCGACAGGGCTATCACCAGACCTGGCAGAGCGTGTAGCAGGTAGGGCAGGCGTTCGGCCCACATGGCCAGGCGACCCTTGTAGCGCACGACCAGGAAGCTGATCGGCAACGCCAGCAATACACAGACCCCCGCGCCGCCCAGCGACACGGACAGCGAGGTGAACAGTGCGCTGGAAATGGCCGCGACGGGGAAGGCTGCGGATGAGCCCACACTGAGCCAGTAGCCGAGCATCGCCAACGGAATGCCGCTGCCCAATACCGCCAGCGCCAGGCAGAACAACTGAGCAGGTATTGCCCAGCCACGCAGCTTTACAGGCTGAGCGCGGCGTGCCACGCCCTGACCGATGCGCACATGCCGCGCCTTGCCGCGTACCCGCAGTTCCAGCCAGAGCATGATCAGGCACATGGCCAACAGTACGGCGGACAACATGGCCGCGTTGGCATTGCTGAACTCCAGCTCGAACTGCTGGTAGATGGCGGTGGTGAATGTCTGCAGGCCCAGAATCGACAGCGCGCCGAACTCAACGAGCATGTGCAGCGCAATCAACAGGGCGCCCCCGAGCATGGACGGCCACAGCAAGGGCAGGGTGACTTTGCGGTACACGCTCCAACGGCTGCAGCCCAGCGTGCGTGCCGATTCCTCGAGGGACGTGTCCAGGTTGCGCAAGGTGGCGGCCACAGGCAGGAATATCAGCGGGTACTTGGACAGGGCCATCACCAGGATGGCGCCACCCAAGCCCTCAAAGTCCGAGCTCAGCGAAACCCAGGTGAAGCTGCTAACGAACGATGGCACTGCAAAGGGCAGGCACAGCACCACCCCCCACAACCTGCGGCCAGGCAGATCGCTGCGTTCGAGCAGCCACGCTAGCGCCAGGCCTACTACCATGCAGGTCAACGTGACCCCGACCATCAGCATCAGGGTGTTGCGCATCAGCCCCCACACGTAGGGGCGCCATAACAGGTACAACGCCTCTCGCCAGCCGGCTTCCCAGGCTTTGATGGCCACGTAGAGCAATGGCAGCACGCTCATCGCCACCAGGAAAAGCACGGGCAGCACCACCCAAATTGAGGGGCGCTTGCGGCGCGGTACGAAACGTACCGGCGCCGGCTGGGTCAGGGCGGCAGTCATCAGAGCAAGCCGACCTCACGTTCGAGTTCGATCGCTTCCTCGGCATTGCCCAGGTCGGCAGGCGAGATCTTGGGCGGGCGCAAGTCTTCGAACGGCTTCAGGCCACGGTCGGAGACCATGCCCTTGTGCAGCGGATACTCGGCAGTGGTCTGAGTGATGACGCGCTGGCCTTCTTCGCTGGCCATCCAGTTGAGCAGTGCCTGGGCTTCCTTCGGATGCTTGCTGGCCTTCACGGCCGCGGCACCCGAAATAGTCACCAAGTTGCCAGCGTCGCCGTCGGCAAGGTAGTACAGCTTGGAATCGAGCTTGCCACGCTCGCGCTCCAAGGCGTACCAGTAATAGTTGTTGACCAGCACCGCATCCACTTCACCTTTCTCCACGGCCTTGAGGGCAACCATGTTGTTGGTGTAGGTCTTGCCGAATGCCTTGAGGCCAGTCAGCCATTCTTCCGTGGCCTCGCGGCCATGCATTTTCAGGATGGCCACAGCCTGCTCCTGGAAGGCCCCACTGGTGGGCACGAAGCCCACACGCCGGTCCCACTCAGGGTTGGCGAAATCCATGACCGTGGTCGGCAGGTCTTTCTCGTCGATTTTCTTCGGGTTGTACACCACCACGCGCGTTCGCGCAGTCACGCCCATCCAGGTGCCATTGGCCGCGACATATTCCTTGGGCAGCATGTTGAGCGTGGCGTCATCGATCTTCGCCAGCAGACCCAGCTCACCCAGGTTGTTCAGGGGGGGGGACTCTTCGGTGTAGATGATGTCGGCGGGGGACCGCTCGCCTTCTTCGATGATCTGGCTGGCCAGCTGGTTGCTGCTGCCCTTGCGGATATTGATATGGATGCCGGTCTTGGCTTCATAAGCCTTGGCGATGGCCTCGCCGATTTCCTTGTGCTGACCGTTGTACATGGTCAAGGTGACCGGCGCGTCTGCCATGGCGGCCGGAGCGCCGATCACCAGGCTCAACACGGCGGCAGCCAGAGTGCGCATCAGCGGTTGCGGGCGGATCGTCATGCGGGTACTTCCTCGCTTACGGCTACATATTTGGAAACAATGGTAAACGAAATCGTTTCTCATGTGGCGAGGTGACGATAAATTCATTGAGCGGGGTTGTACGCCGCGCCCCCGGCGCCGGGGAAGGAGGGGACGGGCCGTGCGCATGGCCCTGCAAAGGCCTGAAAAACGCTCAAGCATGACGCCGCGGCACTGAATTGCAGGCAAGAAAAAACCCACTAGCAAGCTAGTGGGTTTTTGTATGGTGCCCAGGAGAAGACTCGAACTTCCACGACCGTTAAGTCACTGATACCTGA
>CAURYQ010000020.1:0-49432 GCA_963529135.1 uncultured Pseudomonas sp.
TACTACAAGATACTTGGCGTAGAGCCCACGGCGGACGACAAGGCGATCAAGGCCGCGTACCGCAAGCTGGCCCGCAAGTATCACCCTGATGTCAGCAAAGAGCGCGACGCTGAAGACAAGTTCAAGGAAGCCAACGAGGCCTACGAGGTGCTGGGCGACGCGCAGAAACGCGCCGAATTCGATGAAATCCGCAAGTACGGCGGCCAGCATGGCCGGCCTTTCCAGGCACCGCCAGGCTGGGAAAACCGGGGCGCAGCCGGGGGCGGCTTCGAAGGTGGCGATTTCTCGGACTTTTTCAGCTCGATGTTCGGCGGTCGTGGAGGCAACCCGTTTGGGGGGAGCCGTCAACAACAGCGCAGTGCCGGCAGGCGAGGGCAGGACGTGGAGCTTGAACTGGCAGTTTTTCTGGAAGAAACCCTGAGCAAAGAGTCCAAGCAGATCAGCTTCCAGGTACCGCAAACCAATGCCATGGGCCAGCGCACGGGGTTCACCACCAAAACCCTTAACGTGAAGATTCCTGCCGGAGTGACCGATGGCGAGCGTATTCGCTTGAAGGGCCAGGGCGCACCCGGTGTGGGCGGTGGTGCCAATGGCGACTTGTTCCTGACCCTGCGCATGGCCCCGCACCCGCTGTTCGATGTGGAAGGGCACGACCTGATCATCACGGTGCCGTTGGCGCCCTGGGAAGCGGCTTTGGGCACCAAGGTGGCGGTGCCGACGCTCGAAGGCAAGATCAACCTCACCATCCGCCCCGACAGCCAGAGCGGGCAACGCCTGCGTGTCCCAGGCAAGGGCCTGGCCGACAAGCAGGGCCAGCGCGGCAACCTCTATGCGCAGCTCAAGGTGGTCATGCCGGCCACCTCCGACGAGTCTACCCGTGAACTGTGGGCCAAGCTTTCCGAGAAGGCCGCGTTCAACCCGAGGGCACAATGGAGTAAGTGATCATGAGCAGCACCCTGATCGTTCAACTGGACATGCATACCTTGTGTCAGGAAGCCGACCTCACGGCGGACTGTGTGATCGAGATCGTCGAGCACGGCATTGTGGAGCCAACCGGGCGCAGGCCTGAGGACTGGTTGTTCGACGATCAGGCACCGCTGCTGGCAAGGCGCGCTGCCAAGCTGCATCAAGAATTGGAACTGGAATGGGAAGGCGTGGCGCTGGCCCTGGAATTGCTCCAGGAGGTGCAGCAATTGCGCAGCGAGAACACCATGCTGCGCCAGCGCCTGGGCCGTTTCACGCAGATGTGAGGCGTGCCGCAGGCAGGGGTGATGCGCTTGCCCGCGCAGCCTTGGCTCAAACCGCGAGGCTGCGCGCTCCCCTCTTTGCCGGCAGGTTACTCGCCCGGCTCGGCACCCGGGTTCAGCACCCGCTGCATGAAGGTCAGGTCCAACCAGCGCCCGAATTTCACCCCCACCTGCGGCATCTGCCCGGTCACCACGAAGCCCAGGCGTTCATGCAGGCGCACCGAAGCTGCATTGCCGCTCTCGATGGCCGCCACCATGACATGCTTGCCACAGCCCCGTGCGCGTTCGACCAGGGCGGCCATCAGCGCCGGGCCCAGCCCCTTGCCGCGCAAATCACCGCGAACATACACCGAGTGCTCGACCGTGTGGCGAAACCCCTCGAACGGGCGCCAGTCCCCGAAAGAAGCATAGCCCAGCACCTCGCTGCCCTCGACGGCCACCAGTATTGGATAGCCCTGCTGCGCGCGAGCAGCGAACCAGGCCTGGCGATTGGCCAGGTCCACCGGTGTTTCGTTCCAGATGGCCGTGGTGTTGCGCACTGCATCGTTGTAGATGTCGAGGATGGCCGGTAGGTCGGCGGGCAGGGCGTCGCGGATTTCGTGACTCATGACAGCGTCTCGCTTGGTGGAAGCGTGCAGATTAAATGGTTACCAGCCCGCGCACACCTTCGGCCTGCATGTTTTCGCCACGGCCACGCTGCACGATCTCGCCACGGGCCATGACCAGGTACTGATCAGCCAGGGCCTCGGCAAAATCGTAGAACTGTTCCACCAGCACAATGGCCATGTCGCCGCGCTGCGCGAGCCGCTGGATCACCACGCCGATCTCCTTGATCACCGACGGCTGGATGCCTTCGGTGGGCTCATCGAGAATCAGCAGGCGTGGCCGGCTGGCCAATGCCCGGCCGATGGCCAGTTGCTGTTGCTGTCCTCCGGACAAATCCCCGCCACGGCGTTGCTTCATTTGCTCGAGCACGGGGAACAGCTCGTAGATGAAGGCCGGGACCTCACGCGCCTCGCGCCCCGGAAAGCGTGACAGGCCCATCAACAGGTTTTCCTCGACGGTCAGGCGCGGGAAAATTTCGCGGCCCTGGGGCACGTAGGCGATACCGGCCTGCACCCGGTGGTGCGGCTTGAGCGCAGTGATGGGCTTGCCTTCCCATTCCACGCTGCCTTCGCGCACGGGCACCAGGCCCATCAGGCAACGCAGCAGGGTGGTCTTGCCCACCCCGTTGCGCCCCAGCAAGCAGGTGACCTCGCCCAGCCTGGCTTCGAAGGACAGGCCGCGCAGGATGTGGCTGCCGCCGTAATATTGGTGCAGGTTGTCGATCTTGAGCATGCAAGGCTCCTGAAGCGTCGGGTTGAGCGACATCGGCGGCTCTCCGGTGTACGCATGATGAAACGTGCAATTGTTCAGCGCCCGAGGTACACCTCGACCACGCGATCATCGGCCTGCACTTCCCCAAGCGACCCTTCTGCCAGCACCGACCCTTGGTGCAGCACCGTCACGTGATCGGCAATGCTGCCCACGAACCCCATGTCATGCTCGACCACCATCAGCGAATGCTTGCCCGCGAGCCCTTTGAACAGCTCCGCGGTAAAGACGGTTTCGGCATCGGTCATGCCTGCCACGGGTTCGTCGAGCAACAGCAGTTGGGGTTCCTGGACCAGCAACATGGCGATTTCCAGAAATTGCTTCTGGCCGTGGGACAGCAGACCGGCCTGACGCGAAGCCAGGCCATTCAGGCGTACGGTGCTCAGCACCTCGCCGATACGATCGCGTTGCTCGCTGTCGAGGCGCGACTTCAGGCTCGCCCAAACCGACTTGTCGGTCTTGAGGGCCAGCTCGAGGTTTTCATGCACACTCAGCGCTTCGAACACCGTGGGTTTCTGGAACTTGCGCCCGATGCCGGCCTGGGCAATCTGGTATTCGCTCATGCGCGTCAGGTCGAGGGTGTCGCCGAAGTAGGCACTGCCTGCGCTGGGCCGTGTCTTACCCGTTATCACGTCCATCATCGTGGTCTTGCCGGCACCGTTCGGGCCGATGATGCAGCGCAGTTCGCCCACGCCGATATACAGCGTCAGGGCATTGAGGGCCTTGAATCCATCGAAGCTGACGCTTACCTCCTCAAGGCTCAGCACGGTGCCATGGCGCGCGTCCAGGCCAGGTAGACGTGTGTGGCCCAGGCCTATGGCCTCGCGGCCAGTGCCCTGCGGATCGAAGGCAGGTTCGAGCATGAATTCCGGATGCACCGGGGGCAGGCCTCTCATGGCTGGCTCCTTCTGTTCCACAGGCCAATCAGGCCCTTGGGCAAGTACAGGGTCACGAGGATGAACAGCGCGCCCAGGAAAAATAGCCAGAACTCCGGAAAGGCCACGGTGAACCAGCTTTTCATGCCATTGACGAGGCCTGCGCCCAGCAGGGGGCCGATCAAGGTGCCGCGTCCGCCCAGCGCTACCCATACAGCGGCTTCGATGGAATTGGTGGGCGACATTTCGCTAGGGTTGATGATGCCGACCTGAGGCACATACAGGGCCCCTGCCAGGCCGCACAGCATGGCGCTCAATACCCACACCAGCAGCTTGAAGCCACGTGGATCGTAGCCACAGAACATCAGCCGGTTCTCGGCATCGCGAACGGCCGTCAGCAAGCGCCCGAACTTGCTGCGCGTCAGCCGCCAGCACAGGTACAGGCTGGCGGCCAGCAGGGCCACGGTGAGCAGGAACATCACCGCGCGTGTTCCCGGCGCGGTGATGTCGAAACCCAGCACGGTGCGAAAGCGGGTAAAGCCGTTGTTGCCGCCAAACCCAGTCTCGTTGCGGAAGAACAGCAGCATCCCGGCAAAGGTCAGGGCCTGGGTCATGATCGAGAAGTACACCCCCTTGATCCGCGAGCGGAACGCGAACCAGCCGAACACCAGGGCCAGCAGCCCAGGCGCCAGGACGGCCAGGCACAAGGCCCAGGCGAAATGCTGGGTGCCAGCCCAGTACCAGGGGAGCTCGTTCCAGGACAGGAACGTCATGAAGCCTGGTAAGCCATCCCCGGCGGCCTGGCGCATCAGGTACATGCCCATGGCATAGCCGCCCAGGGCAAAGAACAGACCATGGCCAAGCGACAGCAGCCCGGCGTAGCCCCACACCAGGTCGAGGGCCAAGGCCACGATGGCGTAGCAGAGGATCTTGCCCACCAGCGTGAGCACGTAGGCCGACACATGCAGGGCGTGCTCGGCGGGGAGCAGCGACAACAGCGGCAGCACGAGCAGCAGCGCCAGGGCGGCAACGCCCAGCGCCAGCGACAGACGTGGGCCGGCTTTGTGTGCGGCGGTGACAAGCAGTGGCTGGTTCATCAGTCGATCACCCGTCCCTTGAGAGCAAACAGGCCTTGCGGGCGCTTCTGGATGAACAGGATGACCAGCGCAAGGATGAGGATCTTGCCAAGCACCGCACCGATCTGCGGCTCCAGCAGTTTGTTGGCGATGCCCAACCCGAAGGCGGCCCAGAGGCTGCCGGCCAGTTGACCGACGCCACCGAGCACCACCACCAGGAATGAATCGATGATGTAGCTTTGTCCAAGGTCGGGTCCCACGTTGCCAACCTGGCTCAAGGCCACGCCGCCGAGCCCGGCGATGCCCGAGCCCAGGCCGAAGGCGAGCATGTCGACACGCCCGGTGGATACACCGCAGCAGGCAGCCATGTTGCGGTTCTGAGTGACGGCACGCACGTTCAGGCCCAGGCGTGTGCGGTTGAGCAACAACCAGGTCAGCACCACCACGGCCAGCGCGAAGGCAATGATCACCAGGCGGTTGTAGGGCAAGATCAGGTTGGGCAGCACCTGAATGCCACCGGACAGCCAGGTCGGGTTGCTCACCTCGACATTCTGCGCACCGAAAAGCAAGCGCACGGCCTGGATCAGAATCAGGCTGATGCCCCAGGTCGCCAGCAAGGTCTCCAGAGGCCGGCCGTAGAGGTGGCGGATCACCGTGCGCTCCAGGGCCATGCCCACCCCGGCGCTGATGGCGAAGGCCACGGGCAGGGCAATCAGCGGATAGAACTCGATGGCATCTGGGGCGTAACGCTGCACCATTACCTGCACCATGTAGGTGCTGTAGGCACCCAGCATCAGCATCTCGCCGTGGGCCATGTTGATCACGCCCAGCAGGCCGAAGGTGATCGCCAGCCCCAGCGCCGCCAGCAACAGGATCGACCCCAGCGACAGGCCACTGAAGGCCTGGCCGAGCACCTCGCCGATCAGCAGCTTGCGCTTGACCTGGGCCAGGCTGGTTTCGACGGCAGTACGCACATTGGGGTCCGTTTCCATGCCTGGCTGCAACAGCGCTTCCAGGCGGGTGCGGGCCGTCGGGTCACCGGTTTCTCCCAGCAGGCGGACGGCAGCCAGGCGCACGGCCGGGTCGCTGGCACCGAGCTGCAAGTTGGCCAATGCCACGCCCAAGGCCGCCCGCACGGTCGCATCCGGCTCGCTGGCGTAGTACCGGTCGAGCAAGGCGACCTGTGCGGGTTGCGCGCTCTTTTGCAGCTGCCTTGCGCCGGCAAGTCGGGTTTCGCTGAGCGGGCTCAGCAGCTGATGACTGGCCAACGCATTGTCGATCAGCCCGCGCAGGCGGTTGTTCAAGCGCACCTTGCGGGCATCATCCGGTGCGATCCGACCTTCACGCAAGCTTTCCAACAGCACCAAGCGGCCTGGCTCGGGTTGTGCGGCCCAGGCATCGAGCAGCCGCGCCTGCTCGGCGGGCTTGGCGGCAAGGAAAAACTCGCCTTCGCTGGCCTCGGTGGCCAGCGGCACTAGCAGCAGCAGGGTAAGCAGGAATCTGAGCATCGGGCTCTCCTGTAGATCGGGCTATGCGCGGGCATACCGCCATGCCAGGCCGCCCACAGTGGGCGGCGAAGCGGCCCTAATGTCTCAGTTGCCTTTCACGGCGTAATCAGGGCGTTTGTCATTGCCTGGAATGAAGGGGCTCCAGGGCTGTGCACGCAGCGGTTGCTCGGTCTCCCACACCACGCTGAATTGGCCGTCGTCCTGGATCTCGCCGATCATCACCGGCTTGTGCAGGTGGTGGTTGGTCTTGTCCATGGTCAGGGTGTAGCCCGAAGGGGCTTTGAAACTTTGGCCGGCGAGCGCTTCGCGCACGCTGTCCACGTCCGTCGACTTGGCTTTTTCCACTGCCTGGGCCCACATGTGGATACCTACGTACGTGGCTTCCATCGGGTCGTTGGTCACGGCCTTGTCGGCGCCTGGCAGGCCCTTGGCCTTGGCATAGGCCTTCCAGTCGCTGACGAACTTCTGGTTGACCGGGTTATCCACCGACTCGAAATAGTTCCACGCGGCCAGGTGACCCACCAACGGCTTGGTGTCGATGCCCCGCAGCTCCTCTTCGCCCACCGAGAAAGCCACGACTGGCACGTCGGTCGCCTTCAGGCCCTGGTTGGCCAGTTCCTTGTAGAAGGGCACGTTGGAGTCGCCGTTGACGGTGGAAATCACCGCTGTCTTTCCGCCCGCCGAGAACTTCTTGATGTTGGCGACGATGGTTTGGTAATCGGCGTGGCCGAACGGCGTATAGACCTCTTCGATGTCCGTGTCGGCCACGCCCTTGCTATGCAGGAAGGCGCGAAGAATCTTGTTGGTGGTGCGCGGATAGACGTAGTCGGTGCCCAGCAGGAAGAAGCGCTTGGCACGGCCACCATCTTCGCTCATCAGGTATTCGACCGCCGGGATCGCCTGCTGGTTTGGTGCCGCGCCGGTGTAGAACACGTTCGGTGACAGCTCTTCGCCCTCGTACTGCACGGGGTAGAACAGCAGCCCGTTGAGTTCTTCGAAGACCGGCAGTACCGACTTGCGCGACACCGACGTCCAGCAACCGAACACCACCGCGACCTTGTCCTGGGTCAGCAACTGGCGGCTTTTTTCGGCGAACAGCGGCCAGTTGGACGCCGGGTCCACCACCACCGGCTCCAGCATCTTGCCGTTGACCCCACCTTTGGCGTTGATTTCATCGATGGTCATCAAGGCCATGTCCTTGAGCGACGTCTCGGAAATGGCCATGGTCCCGGACAGCGAATGCAGGATGCCGACCTTGATGGTCTCGGCTGCCTGGAGGCTCCAGCTAAGGCCCATCGCCGCCATCGAGGCGCTGAGGGTGAAGGCCTTGATCAGACTGCGTCGCTTCATGTGCTCTCTCCGCTGAGATCGGGTAGTGGTAGTCAGTGGAGAGATTGCAAAGGCTGTGCCTGACGGCGGCGTACGCTTGGTAGAGCGGTTGTGCAAGGAATGGGGGCGCAGTCGAGAGCTAGGTTGGTGCCTGCCGAGGTGACCTGCACAGGAATGGGGCTGATGATGAACATTTTTGACACATAATCGGCACTTGAGTACCGTGCCGCATCGCAGTAGTTTCTGCGTTCGGGATTGGCGTCCCGCTGTCAGAACCGGGCACATCGCACCTGCGATAGCGTGTCCTGCATGGTTGCACCCGTTATGGGCGGATCCGTGTGTGGGAGCCTTCGGGCTCACCGGACCTTCTGACCGGTAACGCCAACCCGCACGGCTCCGTCCACCCATATTGGCGTATGGGCACGGAGATACACTTCAGAAGGCTTCAGGAGATGCACCATGCTCAAGAAGATCGTTCCAGATCCACCCCGCACATCCCGTCCCGTGACCGCCTGTGCCGATTTCGGCACCTGCAATCAGGCTCATGATCCAATACTGTCGGTTCAGGCTGGAATCGATAGCGAGGATGCACTTGTGTGCGCCGTTGCCGCGCTGAAAGCGGCTTATGAAACCAATGCCGCAGCACTGGAAAGGGTGGGAGAGCCGCTTCGTAGTTTACTGACCGCGACGGAAAATTCGCTAGAGAAAGGTTTGGCCCTGGCCGAGGCAGTGCTCAAGGGGTTGGAGCAAGGCTGAAGCGGCCTGGCTGTTGTGCGCCCATTCGCCAGTTCTGCCTGAGAATGGGCTGCACAGTTTACTGATCAGTTGCTCGACGACCCACGCACGGCAGTACGCGGCTGGCGCCGGCTACGCACGAACTGGTAGGTCACCGCCAGGAGCAGGAACCAGATCGGCGTCACCACCAGTGCCGAGCGGGTGTCGGCTTCGAGGCTCAGCAGCACCAGGATGCCGGCGAAGAACGCCAGGCACACGTAGCACATCAAGCGCCCGCCGGGCATCTTGTAGATCGACTGCTCATGCAGCGCCGCACGCTTTTTGCGATAGCTCAGGTACGACAGCAGGATCAGCGTCCAGACGAACATGAACAGTACCGCCGACACCGTCGTCACCAAGGTGAAGGCCTCGATCACGTTCGGTACCAGGTAGATCAGCACTGCGCCAAGCAGCAGGCAGGCGCAGGAGAAGTACAGCCCGTTGGCCGGTACGGCGCGGCGGGACAGCTTCTCGAACGCTTTGGGGGCATCACCTTCCTGGGCCAGGCCGAACAGCATGCGGCTGGTGGAAAACACCCCGCTGTTGGCAGAGGAGGCCGCCGAGGTCAGCACCACGAAGTTGATGATGCTCGCCGCCGCTGGCAGGCCTGCCAGCACGAACAGTTCGACGAATGGGCTCTTGCCCGGCACCACATCGCGCCATGGTGTGACGGCCATGATCGCGATCAGTGCCAGCACGTAGAACACGATGATACGGATCGGGATCGAGTTGATCGCCCTGGGCAGCGTGCGCTCAGGGTTCTTCGCTTCTGCCGCCGTGGTGCCGACCAGTTCGATACCGACGAAGGCGAACACTGCGATCTGGAAGCCAGCGAAGAAGCCCATCATGCCGTGGGGGAACATGCCGCCATCGTTCCACAGGTTGGCCAGTTGAGCCGTACGCCCGCTGGGGGACGTGAAACCGGTGACGACCATGTACAGGCCGGTGGCGACCAGGCCCAGGATGGCGATGATCTTGATCAGGGCAAACCAGAACTCCATTTCGCCGAATAACTTGACCGTGACCAGGTTCAGCGACAGCAGCACGGCCACGCAAGTAAGCGCCGGTATCCATTGGGGTAGGTCGGGGAACCAGAACTGGGTGTAGGCCGCAATGGCCACGACGTCGGCGATGCCGGTGACTACCCAGCAGAACCAGTAGGTCCAGCCGGTGAAGTAGCCGGCCCAAGGGCCGAGCAGGTCGGCGGAGAAGTCGATGAATGACTTGTAGTTCAAGTTCGACAGCAGCAGCTCGCCCATCGCCCGCATGACGAAGAACAGCATGAAGCCGATGATCATGTAGACGAAGATGATCGAAGGCCCGGCCAGGCTGATGGTCTTGCCAGAGCCCATGAAAAGGCCGGTGCCGATGGCGCCGCCAATGGCGATGAGCTGGATGTGTCGGTTGGTCAGGTTGCGTTGCAGGTGTTGGTCGTCGGGTGGAGTCGGCGCAGTTTGCGTCATAGGCTGCATTCCCTTGTAGAGGTCAGTCTCGTTGTCTGACGTAGCCGGCTAGGCTAACACGCACTGCAAAGGTGCGGGCGTGACAGATCGACACGATATCGCGAGTGCAGTACACAATTGAAATGACCGGGGTCAAGGGTCGGCTTTTTAGAGAACGATCCGGCTTCATTCCTGCGGGGCGTGAAACGCTCAGCGTGCCTTTCGGATCGCTTGAGGTTTCACGGCAACCGCTTACCGGGCCGTCATGCCTGGGCCGCCACCCGTGCCCGGCGCAGCACCAGGCTGTCGAGTACCCACATCAGGACCATGGACACGCCCACCAGTGGGAAAACGAGCCCCAAGGCCAGCATCACGCCCACGGCCGTCTTCCAGCGCGGCAGGTCATGGCGCACGGGTGGCACGCCTAGCCCGCCTTCGGGCCGGCGCTTCCACCACATCACCAGCCCACTGACCGAACCCAACAGAATCATCAGGCAAACCAGCAGGATCACGATCTGGTTCAGGGGGCCGAACATCTTGCCTTCGTGCAGCATGACGCCCAGTTCGGTGGCGCGGGCGACCGGGCTGTAGTCCTGCCAGCGCACGTCGGCCAGCACCTTGCCAGTGTACTGGTCCACGTGCAGGGTAGCGTCGTTGCGAGGGTCGTCGGCGAACACGGCGACGGTGAACACGCCGTCGGCAGTGGTGGGCAGGGTGATGCTGTAGCCTGGTTCCACCTGCCGTGCCGTGGCGATGTCCTCGACCTGCTGCACGCCCACGTTTGGCGCGGCCGGTTGGCTGGACATGCCGTGATGCCCGGCATGCTCGGCATGTGCGCCGGACTGGGGCATCGGGGTGTTCTCCATGGCCCAGGGTACGGTCTGACGGTGCGCATGGTTGAGCTCACGCGCCTGCTGGTCCGACTTCGGCACGTCGTTCCACATCGCCACTGGAAAGCGGTTCCACAGGTCGGCGTACTGCTTGCCCCAGAAGCCGGTCCAGGTCATGCCGCTGAGCAGCATCAATAGCAACAGTGCCGAGCCCCAGAAACCACTGACCGCATGCAGGTCGCGCCAGAACAGCCGACCGCGGGTGGCCAGCCGGGGCCACAGTACACCTGCGCCCAGGCGCCCCCGTGGCCACCACAGGTACAGGCCCGAAACCACCAGCACGATGCCCCAGCCTGCCGCCAGTTCCACCAGGCGATCACCCAGGGTCCCCACCATCAATTCGCCATGCAGGGCGCGAGCAACGGCTTGCAGGTTGCGCTTGCCGTCCTGCTCGCCAAGGATCTTGCCGCTGTAGGGGTCGACGAACACATTCAACTCGCGGCCTCCGTCGTGCACCACGAACTGCGCACTGCGCTGCGCGTTCAGCGGCGGCAGGTACTGGCCCACATGCCCCTTGGGGTACGCCTTGCGTACATCGGCCAGCATCGCATCGGCCCCTTGGCGATGAGGCCCGGCCTGCACCACCATCAGGTCGCGGTACAGCAATGGGTCGAGCTGCGGCTTGAACAGGTAGACGATCCCGGTGAGGGCCAGCAGGATCATGAACGGGGCCACGAACAGCCCCGCATAGAAATGCCAACGCCAGGCCAGGTTGTAGAATGAAACACGTGTTCCTCTCATGGGAACCTCCAAGATAGACCCGCAAAGGGCGTGGCCATTGCCACGCCCGTGGTGGATGTCAGAAACTGAAGTCGACTTTGGTCCAGACGGTTCGCCCTGGCTCGTTGACCGGTTGGGGATCACTGGCCGGGTAGCCGAAGCCGGCGTTGCCGGCCAGGTTCAGGTGTTCGGCGTAGGTCTTGTCGAACAGATTGTCGACCCCGGCACTGAGTTTCAGATTTTTGCTCACCTTGTACGCGCCATTGAGCGAGAACACGGCAAACCCTGCACTGGCGTCATAGTCCTTGCCGACCACATTGCCCTGGTCACGGGCGATGCGGTGCTGCGCCGCGACCAGCCGCCAGAGCGCGCCCGCGCTCCATGCATCGCGGCTGTAGGTCAGGCCCAGGCGGCTTTCCAGGGGCGGCATCTGCGGCAGCGCTCTGCCGTCGCTGCTGTTCTTGCCCCAGGCATAGGCCAGCGTGGCATCGGCCTTCCAGGTATCGCTCAGCGGGTAGGCCGCGCCCACTTCACCACCCATGATGCGCGCGTCGATGTTCTGCGCCTGGGACGTGCCCATGCCCATCATGCCGGTGCGGTAGTCGAACAGGATGTAGTCGCGAATCTGCCCCACATACCCCGATGCCCAGGCCTCCAGCCGTTCGCCGCGGTACTGGACACCGAAATCGAGCTGGGTGGTTTTCTCGGGCTTGATGCCGTCGAAGGCATTCACTGCCCCTGAGGGGGCAGTTTTCGGCGAAAACAGCTCCCAGTAATCCGGGAAGCGTTGGGCGTGCCCCAGCCCGATGTAGGCCGTTGCCGGCAGAGCTGCCAAGTCGTGTTCATAGCGCACGAAGCCACTGGGCAGGGTGTCGGCGCGGGTGTCGTTGCGGGTCGGACTGGCCTGGCGCAGGTCCCGTGCCGAAGCCCGGTCCAGGCGTGCACCGGTGATCACCTTGTCATCGGTGCCCAGTGACCAGGTCAGTTCGCTGAACACGCCGTAGTTGTGGAAGTCGGCGTCCTTGGTCCAGGCCTGGCCTTTGTGGGCATCCACGCCCATGCCGCCACGCTGGCGATGTTCGTTGGTCTGCGCGTCGATGCCGCTGATCAATTGCACATCTTCCCAGCGCCAGGTGGCCTTGAGGCGTGCACCCAGCGTGCGGCGGTCGACGTTGCTGACCATCGGCATACCCATCATGCCGCTGCCAGAAGGCGTGCGCAGGCTGTAGTTGTCCATGACATGGTCGGCATAGTTGTAATAGACCTGGGCTTCGACCGTGTCGAGCACCTGGCCGAGGTTGGACTTTTCGAAACGCAGGCCCAGGCTATCACGCTTGAACTGCGAGCCGTCCATGCCCCGGCCGGCATAGCGCGCCTCCCCGTCACCCTTGCCTGCCGTGAGTTCGAGCAAGGTGTCCGCATCGAGCGTCCAGCCCAGGGCGACGTCACCGTTCCACTTTTCCCAACGCGACGGCACCGCATGGCCACCGCCATCGTGGTAGTCGTCGGCACGTGACTGGTTGCCGACGAAACGGGCGTAGGCCTGGCTGTTGCCGGCGGCGGCGTCCAGCACCTTGTCGAAACGGCCGTTGGAGCCGGCGAGCAAGCTGGCGTTGACGCGGCTGCCAAGGGTGCCGAACGATTCCGGCTCGCGTTCGAACAAGATGGTGCCTGCCGACCCGCCCGGCCCCCAGATCACGCTTTGCGGGCCTTTGATCACGGTCAGCCGGTCGTAGGTTTCCGGGGCGATGTAGGAGGTCGGGGCATCCATGCGGTTGGGGCAGGCCCCCAGCATCAGCCCACCATTGGTAAGAATGTTGAGGCGCGAGCCGAACATGCCGCGCAGCACCGGGTCACCGTTGGTACCTCCGGCACGAATGGCCGAAAAACCGGGAATGGTTTTCAGGTAGTCGGCACCGTCACTGGCTGGCACGGGCTGGCGAGGGTCCTTGGGGTTGGTGATCACGGTCAGTGGCGAGCTGGGCGCGACGGCGGTGATGACCGTCGGGCTCAGCTCAGGCGCATCGGAGGCATGGCTCAGGTGGCCGGGGGCTGCCGCCAGTGCAGCAGGAGCCAACAAAGAGCCACACAGGGCGGCGACGGTCCCGCGCAGGGACAAAACAGGGGTGCAGCCGGACATAATGATTCCAGTCGATCAGTCGTGAAAGGACGCGAAGCGGTCAGGCCTCGGGTACGGCACAGGGGGTTACACGCTGGTCGAGAAAGGCGGTGCGCGGCTGCGGGCGCCCGGGAAGTAGGGCTGCCTGGCATGCCCGTGGCGCGTGGCAGGCTGGCGGCGGGTAGGTGGCAGGGCGGCGGCCAGGCTCAGCGGGCTGAGGGCCTGGGGCAACGCGGGGCAGTTGAACAATAGGCTGCAGTAGCCGCACTTCTCCCACATCACATGAAGCTGGCCGTCCTGGCTTTGGCCGTGATGAGTGTCGGCATGCCGATGGGCCGCCGGCATCTGCATGTCCATTTGCATGGCCATGCCGCCGCCATGGTGATCCATGGGCATCGACTGGGAAACCAGCGGCCCGATGAAGATCATCCACATGGCGAACAGGCTCAGCCATCCGCCACCGGCGCGCCTGCGATCAGGGCGGGTGGTACGGGGCAGGCGATGACGCGGCGAGCTCATCAGGCCCTGTCAGCGGTAGTCAGTGCTGATGGGCTTGAGGCTGGCCCGTCGGCGGCGCTTTCTGTACAGCGACTTGTACGGTGATATCGCCAGCTTTCTCGAAGTGAAGGGTCAGCGGGAAACGCTGGCCGTCGGTAAGCAGGCTGCGATCCTTGGGCTGCATGAGCATCACATGGTAGGCGCTGGGTGCGAACACAAGGTCCTTGCCGGCAGGCACCACCACGTTGGCCACCTGCTGCATGCGCATGGCCCCGGCTGCGCTCATGGCGTGCTCGTGCAACTGGGCGTCATCGCTGACAGGGCTGTCGGCGCCCAGCAAGCGGTCATCGGCCTGGCCGTTGTTGTGCACCACGAAATACGCGGCGACGTTAGGGGCATTGGGCGGCAACTGCAATGACCAGGGGTGAGCGATGTGCAGGTCGCCCACGGTGTATTCGTGGGCAGTGGCAAAGGCGGCAGGCAGCAGGAGGGCGGCCACGGCGAGGGCGTGCTTGAGCATGGTGTATGTCCCGATGGAATGAGGTTCAGGCAGACAGCGTGAAACACTCAGGCAAACGGGGAGGCACGGGGATTTACCGCAGGCCTCAGCTGGCGCGGCGTCGGAGTGTGATGCGCAGCCACTGGCAGTGGTGCTGCAAGATGAGCAGGCAGTGCATGCAGCAGTGCCGGCTGGCCGGTCAAGGCAAGTGGCGGCGCGGCACCCAGGCAGCACCAGCAATGCATCGTGCTGGCGCTGTCGTCGCTTTGCGGCCCAAGGTCGATCTTGGCCAGGGCCTGCACATCGACCTTGGCCTTGTTGGCCATGCTGGAACAGAACGCCCCCCACAGCAGTTGCTCTGCCGGGCCCTTGGGCGCGGCAGAAGACAACGGCATGGCCAGCAGGTTGAACAGCACCGCTAGGCAGGCTATCCAGGCTATGTGCCGACGTGGGGGCATGGAGAGATCCGGTCAGGAATCGTGAGGGTTATTGTAAGGCCGAGTATAAGCAAAATTGGCGGGGTGCGGTGACGTGACGCAGGGCAATGTGCGGCGTCACCCTGCTTGGTGACGCTCTGGCACCGCGAAGCCGTTCAGGCTCAGGCCTTGTTGCGGCCCATCAAGCCGCGCACGGTTTCCTGCAGGTCGGCCGGCAGGACCACGACCTTGGCGTTGTTGCTGCTGGCCAGGTTCTCCATGGCCCCCACGTAGCGCTCACCGAGCAGGTACATGGCCGGGACGGTTTCATTGCCCACCGCTTCCTTGACCAATGAGATGGCCCGTGCCGAGGCTTCGGCCAGGCTGATTTGCGCTTCGGCATCCAGCCGGGCTGCCTGCAGGCGCGCTTCGGCTTCGAGGACGGCAGCCTGCTTGGCGCCTTCGGCGCGGGTGACGTCGGCCTTTCGCTCCCGCTCGGCAGCCGCCTGGCGTTCCATGGCCAGCTGCATGTTCTGCGAAGGCTTGATGTCCTGGATTTCCACCGAGCGCACGGTCACGCCCCAGTCCTCGGTCTGCTCCGACATCGCCTCGCGCAGGCGCGCCTTGATCTGCTCGCGACTGGAAAGGGCTTCGTCCAGGTCCATGGCCCCGACGATGGCGCGCAGGGAGGTCATGGTCAGGCTGGTGACTGCAAATGCGTAGTCCTGCACGCCATAGGAGGCTTTCTGCGGGTCGATGACCTTGGCGAAACACAGCGCATTGGCCACGATCACGGCGTTGTCGCGGGTGATGATTTCCTGTTCCTGCACATCGAGGATGATGTCCTTGGTCGGTAGGCGATAGGCGACCACGTCCATGTAAGGGATGACCACATTGAGGCCAGGCTTGAGGGTGGTGTGGTAGCGGCCCAGACGCTCGACGATCCATTCCTCGCCCTGGGGCACGATGCGCACCCCCTTGAACACGGTGATCAGTACGAACAGGGCGATGGCGCCGACGACGATGAGGCTGGTCATGGTGGCAAATTCCTTTTTTACGGATTCAGGCCCGGATGACGCGGGCGGTATTTCCTTCGACGGCGATCAGGCGTACTCGCTCGCCAGCCGGAATGGCGGTATCGGCGATGCAGACCCACTCTTCGTTGCCCAGTACGGGTTTCTGGAAGCGCACGCGGCCTTTCTGGAATTCGGACACACCCGTGGTCAGCAAGCCGACCTCGCCGATCACGCTGGCTGCTGTCCAGCGCTCGTCCGGCTGCTTGGGGCGCAACAGCTTGAACCACGCCAGGGTGGTTACCGATGAGAGCACGACCCAGAGCAACCCTTGCATGTCCAGTTCGAGGCTGGGAATGGCCAGGGAGGCCAGGGCGACCAGCACCGCGCCGATACCGAACCAGAGGATGAAGAACGTGGGCAGTACCAGCTCGAGCAACATCAGCGCGATGCCGAACACCAACCAGATCCACCATTGCAATTCCATATCAGGCACGTCTTCCATAGAGGGCGCTCGAGTTTAAGTCAGTACCGCCGCTCATGGCCACTCGCAGGCGCCTGGAATAAGCGCCAGAGGGTGTAGGAACAGGCGTCACAACGTGCACTGCAAGGGATCGCCGCTAGGGGAACAAGGCCGCTGTCAGTTCGGCCACGGTGTGGAATGTGCGATCGGTGACGGGCAGCGTCGGTCGCTTGAGAATGAATACCGGCAGGCCGAGCTCGCGGGCGACCTCAAGCTTGGGCTCGGTGGCGACGCTGCCGCTGTTCTTGCTGATCAGCACATCGATCCGCCGGCTGGTGAAAAGCCTGCGCTCCTGCTCCAGGTCGAAAGGGCCGCGGGCACCGATCACCTCGCACTGCGCATTGCCGGTGCAGGCCTGCAAGGCACGCAAGGTCCAGAACTGGCCAGCCGGGATGGCGTCCAGGTGCTGCAGCGGTTCCCGGCCAAGGGTGAACAGCGGCCGGGCGTAGGCGCTGATGCCGTTCATCAGCGCTTGCCAGTCATCGACTTCATGCCAGTCATCACCTGCTTGCGCCTGCCAGGCTGGACGGCGCAGGGCCCAGCAAGGGATGCCGACGCTCTGCGCGGCGCTGGCCGCGTTGGCGCTGATACGGGCGGCGTAGGGGTGGGTGGCATCGACCAACAACGTGATGCCCGTTTCAAGCAGGTAGTGGGCCAGCCCAGCGGCGCCCCCGAAGCCACCCACGCGCACCTGGCACTGCAGGTCGTCGGGCACACGGCCGATGCCGGCCAGGCTGTAGGTGTGGGCCGGGCCCAGCAAGCGCGCGATGGCCAACGCTTCGGTGACGCCGCCAAGCAGCAGAATGCGTTCGGTCATGGCTGGCCCGCCCGGCCGACGATGCCGCCTTGCCGATCGATGGCGACCACCTCGACTCGCACCTGCGCGGGCACGACGCTGCGGGCGAAGGCAAGGGCATGCTGGCACACCGCATCGCCCAGCGGAACGCCGGCGCGGTGTGCCAGCGCCAGGGCTTGCTGGCTGGTGTTGGCAGCCACGATGGCAGCCTGCAATGCAGGGTCGGCCCCGCCTGCCGCCGCCCAGCCTGCCAGTTGCGGCAGGTCGATGCTGGAATGGCGGCTGTGCAGGTCCATGTGTCCGGCGGCCAGCTTGCTGATCTTGCCGAAGCCGCCGCACAGGGTCAGGCGTGGCACAGGCACTTTGCGCAGGTGCTTGAGTACCGCGCCGACGAAGTCGCCCATCTCGATCAGGGCGATTTCCGGCAGCCCGTAGACACGGCGCATGGTGTCCTCGCTGGCGTTGCCGGTGCAGGCGGCGATGTGGGTATGACCGTTGGTGTGCGCCACATCGATACCCTGATGGATGGAGGCGATGTAAGCCGCGCAGGAGAAGGGCCGCACGATACCGCTGGTACCCAGTATCGAGAGGCCGCCAAGGATGCCGAGACGGGGATTCATGGTCTTGAGCGCCAGTGCTTCACCGCCCTGCACGTTGACGGTCACCTCGAAACCACCGGCGTAGCCGCATTCGGTGGCCAGGGCCTGCAAGTGCTCGGTGATCATGCGCCGTGGAACCGGGTTGATGGCCGGCTCGCCCACGGCCAGGACCAGGCCAGGCCGGGTAACGGTGCCCACGCCTGCGCCTGCGACGAAGCGCACGGTGGGCTGGGCAAGCAGGCGTACCTGGCTGAACAGCAAGGCGCCATGGGTCACGTCCGGGTCGTCGCCGGCGTCCTTGATGGTGCCCGCTTCGGCGTGGTCATCGAGCCGGCGGCAGAACTCCAGGCGCATCTGCACCACTTTGCCTTTGGGCAGGGTGATGCTCACCGCATCGCACTCAGCGCCCGTGAGCAGCAGACGCGCGGCTGCCAGGCTGGTGGCAGTGGCGCAGCTACCGGTGGTCAGGCCGCTGCGCAGGGGCGCGGGCTGTTCGCGGGTTTCTTCACGCATCGGCAGGCTTGACCACGTCGAGCAAGGTGATGGGCAGCGCTTGGCGCCAGGTATCGAAGGCACCCAGAGGCTGGGTGTGCGCCACATGGATACGGGTCAGTTCGCCGCCATGCTGCTCGCGGAAGTGGGCCAGGGCCAGTTCGCTCTGCAGCGTCACGGCGTTGGCCACCAGCCGACCGCCTGGGCGCAGGCTCGACCAGCACCGTTCCAGTACACCCGGACGGGTCACACCGCCGCCAATGAATACGGCATGGGGAAGTTCAAGGCCTTCCAGCGCCGCGGGTGCCTTGCCGCGCACCAGTTGCAGGCCGGGTGCGCCCAAGGCGTCGCGGTTGTGCTCGATCAGGCCCTGACGGCCTTCGTCGGCCTCGATGGCCAGGGCTCGGCATGCAGGGTGCGCGCGCATCCATTCGATACCGATCGAGCCGCAACCGGCGCCCACGTCCCAGAGCAACTGCCCAGGCTCTGGCGCCAGGCGGGCGAGGGTGATGGCACGTACATCGCGCTTGGTCAGCTGGCCATCGTGCCGGTACGCCTCATCGGGCAAGCCTGCCAGACGGTGCAGGCGAGCGGCGTCGGGTGCTGCCGCGCATTCGATGGCCACCAGGTTGAGGGCGGCCGTCTGGCGGTGCTTCCAGGTGGAAGCAGTCCCGGTCAATTCACCTTGGCCTTCACCGCCCAAGTGCTCGAACACCCACAGGCGGCTGGGCCCGAAACCACGTTCGCGTAGCAGCCCCGCGATCGCCGCCGGGCTGTCGCCATCGTTGCTCAGTACAAGAAGGCGCAGACCGCCATGCAGGTGCGCATTGAGCGCGGCCAGGGGCCTTGCCACCAGCGACACCACCTGTACGTCCTGGAGCGCCCAGCCCAGGCGCGCCGCAGCCAAGGCGCACGAAGAAGGCATCGACAGCACCTGCATCTCATCGGCAGGCACCTGGCGCGCCAGGCTGGCGCCCACTCCATAGAACATCGGGTCGCCGCTGGCCAGCACGCACACGGGCGAGCCGCGCAGCGCCAAAACCGGCTGCAGCGAGAAGGGCGTCGGCCAGTTCAGTCGTTCGCCGGCCACGCAGCGTGGCAGCAGCGCCAGCTGGCGTGGGCTGCCGATAATCCGGGTGCTACCCAGCAGCGCACGGCGGGCCTGCTTGCCCAGGCCGCTGAAACCGTCTTCGCCGATGCCTACTACCGTCAGCCAGGGTGCCATCCATACCTCTAGAGTTCGGGCGTGTGCAGCTCGCCCGATTGTGGCTGTACACGAAAGATGCTCGACCACCGGCTTTTCATGCGGGCGGCCAAAGCAGGCATAATACCGCGCCTTCTCCACTCAAGCGCAGTTTCACGGATTGCCGGACACCACAGCGATGCAACCTCAAGCCCCCTACAGTTCGCCCCGCCCCTCGGCCTGCCCGGGGTTATGGCGCATCGTCAGCGCCCGGGATGGCGGCATCTGCCGGATCAAGCTGCCAGGTGGTGTGTTGCTGGCCGAGCAGGCCGAAGCCGTAGCCTGCGCTGCAGAACGCTTTGCAGGCGGCGTCATCGAGGCCACCAACCGCGGCAACCTGCAGATCCGTGGCATAGGCCCCGATCACCAGGGCCTGGTGACGGCGCTGCTCGGTGCCGGGCTGGGCCCGCGTGAAGCGGCGGGTGACGATGTTCGCAACCTGATGCTCAGCCCTCTGGCCGGTTTCGACCCGGCGATGGTGCTCGATGCCAGGCCGCTGGCTGGCCAGATCCTCGATCTGCTTGAAGGGACGCCAGGTTTCCACGCCTTATCGGCCAAGTTCGCCCTTCAGCTCGATGCCGGCGAGTCCCTGGCCATGCTCGACCACCCACACGATCTATGGCTCTCGGCGTTTGAGCTCGAGCAGCAGCCGTGGCTCGGTTTCGGCCTGGCCGGCTGCCCTGGAAACGGTCCGGTACTAGGTGCGGTGCCGTTCGACCAGGGACTTGCACTGGTGCGCGCTGTGCTGGAGCGGTTTCTGGACCTGGCCATCCCCACCCAATCACGCATGCGGCATGTGCTGGAAACCTGCCCGGCGTCCGAGTTCATCAGTGGGCTCGGCGTGGCGTTGCGTCAGGACCCTGACGTGCTGGGCTGGCGCCGGCCGATTCGCCCGGTGTCATGGCTGGGCGCACTGCCTCAAGTACGCGGGACGGCGCTTGGCGTGGCGCCGCCCTTGGGGCGGCTAACCCCGGCCATGCTCCGCGAAGCTGCGCACGTTGCCCGCATGCAGGGCGACGGCAGTCTGCGCTTGACCCCCTGGCAAAGCCTGGTCGTTCCCAATCTGGCGCCTGGCAGCATCCGCCAGGCGCAGCTCGACCTGACGGCGGTGGGCCTGTTGTGCCAGGACGCCGAGCCCCTGGCACGGTTCTGTGCCTGTACCGGCGCCAGTGGCTGTACCAAGGCCTTGAGCGAGACCAAGGCAGACGCCGTGGCGCTGGCCGCGTTACTAGGCCCCGGAGCGCCTGCCAGCGTGCATCTTTCCGGTTGTTCCCGGTCGTGCGCCATGGCCCATGCCGCCCCGGTCACGCTGCTGGCTCGCGCGCCGGGCCGCTATGACCTCTACCAGCGTGACCCCCGCCTGCCGGGGTTCGGCGCACTGCGCGCCACTGACATTACCTTGAATGAAGCAGGCGCCATGCTCGACCTGCCGACGGAGCACCTTGATGATTGACTACATCCGCGATGGTCAGGAGATCTATCGCAATTCCTTCCGGATCATTCGTGAGGAAGCCCGACTTGAGCGGATTCCCGCAGACCTGGAAAAGCTTGCGGTACGCGTGATTCATGCCTGCGGCATGGTCGATGCAATCGACGGCCTGCAATTCTCCGAGGGCGCTGGCCAGGCCGGGCGTCAGGCGCTGTTGCGTGGCGCGCCGATCCTGTGCGATGCGCACATGGTCGCCGAAGGCATCACGCGCGCACGGCTGCCGGCCAACAACCAGGTCATCTGCACCTTGCGCGATCCCAGCGTGCCGGGTTTGGCCAAGGCGGCTGGCAACACCCGTTCCGCCGTTGCACTGGAGCTGTGGCGCCCGCACCTGGAAGGCAGCGTGGTGGTGATCGGCAACGCGCCGACGGCGCTGTTCTACCTGCTCGAGATGCTCGACGCCGGCGCCCCGCGCCCTGCGCTCATCCTCGGGTTTCCCGTCGGCTTCGTCGGCGCCGCCGAGTCCAAGGCCATGCTGGCGGCCGACAGCCGTGGCGTGCCGTTCGTGATCATGCAGGGGCGGCTGGGAGGCAGCGCCATGGCCGCTGCGGCCGTCAACGCCCTGGCCACGGAGGTGGAGTGATGGGCCCGCGCGGACGACTCATCGGCCTGGGCGTAGGGCCAGGCGACCCTGAGCTGATCACGCTCAAGGCCCTGCGCCTGCTGCGCGAATCGCCCGTGGTCGGCTACTTCGTTGCCAAGGGTAAGCGCGGCAATGCCTTCGGCATCATCGAAGCGCATCTGCAACCCGAGCAGACGCTGCTACCGTTGGTCTATCCGGTGACCACCGAAGCCTTGCCTGCGCCCCTGTCCTATGAGCAGGTCATCAGCGACTTCTATGACGAAGCCAGCGTGCAGGTAGCCGAACACCTCGACGCAGGACGTGATGTGGCGGTGATCTGCGAGGGTGACCCGTTCTTCTACGGCTCCTACATGTACCTGCACGACCGCCTGGCCCAGCGCTACGAAGCGCAGGTAATACCGGGCGTATGCTCGATGCTCGGCGGCGCTTCGGTGCTCGGCGCACCACTGGTCTATCGCAACCAGAGCCTGTCGGTGCTGTCCGGGGTGCTGCCGGCAGAAGACCTCAAGCGCCGTCTGGCCGACGCCGATGCAGCGGTAATCATGAAACTGGGTCGCAACTTCCCCAAGGTGCGGGAGGTACTGGCCGAGCTTGGCCTGGATGGGCGTGCGTTGTATGTAGAGCGTGCAACCATGGCCAACCAGAAGATCGTGCCGCTGGATCAGGTCGATCCGCAGTCGTCACCTTACTTCTCGCTGATCATCGTGCCGGGGGAAAAATGGCAGGGATGAGCATGCACAAGGCCCCGGCAATCATCGTGCTTGGCACAGGCAGTCTTGCGACGGCGCGCCGTATCCAGGCGCTTTATCCACAGGCAAGCGTCCATGGCCTCGAAGGCCGAGTCGAAGGCGCCGACCACACCTACGCCGCGTTCGGCGACACCCTGCGCGGGCTGTACCAGCAGGGCGCGCCGATCATCGCCCTGTGCGCGGCCGGCATCGTCATCCGCAGCTTGGCAAGCCTGCTCAACGAAAAAGGCAGTGAGCCGCCGGTATTGGCTGTGGCCGAGGACGGCAGTGCAGTCGTGCCGTTGCTCGGCGGGCTGGGCGGTGTCAATGTCATGGCCCGGGAAATCGCACAAGCACTCGGCGTTGTCGCCGCCATCACCACCAGTGGCGAGCTGCGGTTCGGCACCTGTCTACTGAACCCGCCTCAAGGCTACGCCCTGGCGGACATCGAGCAAGGCAAGCGCTTCGTCTCGGACCTGCTGGCCGGTGAGTCGGTGCGCATCGAAGGCGAGGCCCCATGGCTGCATGAAGCGCAATTACCGGCCAGCGACGCTGCCCGGCGCACCATTCATGTGGGCCATCAGGCCCGCCCGGCCAACCGTGACGAATTGCTGATCCACCCTCGCTCGGTGGTTATCGGTGTTGCCGGTGGCGACCTGCAAAGCATTCGCAGCGCATTGCAACAGGCTGGTGTTGCCGAGCCGTCGGTGGCCTGCATTCTGGCTGACGAGCAAGCCATGCCCGATAGCGCCCTGCACCAGGCCGCGCAGACGATGGGGGTCGCTCTGAGGTTCACCGCCAAGCCGCACGACCTGGTTGGCATGGTGGCCAGCGCAGTGCCCCACGCTCAGTTGATCGTGCAGACGGATGCAGTCATCGCCGTAGCACCGGCACCGGTCGATGTGGCGCAGGTTGGCCGCCGCCGTGGTCGGCTGGCTGTCATCGGTCTTGGTCCGGGTGCGGCAGAACTGATGGTGCCCGCAGTCAAGGCCGAGCTGGCACTGGCCGAAGATGTGCTGGGCTACGAAACCTACGTGCGCATGGCCGGGCCATTCCGTGACGATCAGGTCATGCACTGCACCGACAACCGCGAGGAGATGCAGCGCGCCCGGCATGCCTTCGAACTCGCCGCCCAAGGGCGTTCGGTGGTGGTGGTGTCGTCGGGCGACCCAGGAGTATTCGCCATGGCCGCTGCCGTGCTCGAAGCCTTGCACGGCTCCGAGGACCTGGCGTGGCACCGCGTCGATCTTCAGATACTGCCCGGGGTTTCGGCGTCGCTTGCCACTGCCGCTCAGGCTGGTGCCCCGCTGGGGCATGACTTCTGCGTGATGTCGCTGTCGGACAACCTCAAACCGTGGGCGATCATCGAAAAACGCCTGGACCTGGCGGCCCAGGCCGATCTGGTGCTGGCCTTCTACAACCCGATCTCCAAAGCCAGGCCGCACCAGCTAGGCAAGGCGCTGGACGTGGTGCGACGCCACCGCGAGGGGCACACGCCTGTAGTCCTTGGCCGTGACATCGGCAGGCCGGGGCAGACGCTCAAGGTAGTGACCTTGGCTGAGTTGGTGTCAGACATGGTCGACATGCGCACCATGGTCTTGGTCGGCTCCTCCACAACATGCGTATTTGCGCGGCTTTCGGGCGGAGTATGGGCGTACACGCCCCGTTGGTATCCCTCGGCCTGCTAGCCGGCTAGGAAACGCTTCAGCGCTGTGCTTGTGCAGCGCCCTGATTAAGGTGGTTGCTCCATTTCAGGAGCAACCATGAAGGAGCCTCCGCATGTCTGATAACGCTCAAGTCGCTACTACAAATGATGCCGCCATTCTGGTAGAGGGCAACCTGCTGGCCTGCGGTGCCGGCATGTCCAAGCAAAACCGTCATGATGTCAAAAACGCCTTTCACTTCGCCACGCTGGTTGCAGACAAAGCCTTCAGTGCCGAGGACCAGAGCCGGGAATGGTACGAGAAGTTCATCGACGTCATGCGTGACGTCGGCTTCACGGTACCAAGGCGCACCTTTGAACTCGAAACGTCGGCAGGGCTCTCGATCACGGTAGGGGCTGTCGCCGTGCGAACCATTGGCGTGGCGTCCAATGCCTTGCTGGGCGGCACTAAGCTGGGCGCATTGGCAAACAAGGCATTCGACAAGATGACCACTGTGCAAGACGATGCCAAGGTCGCTGACCACAAGCGCAAGAACAAGGCCCGAGGCTTGGTCGGCCTGGCGGCTTGCATCGAAACGGAAAACAACGATGTGGTCATGGTGGTGAGCTGCATCAAGGCGTCTGCCCCGAAGTTGGACAATGACATCCTGGGCGTGCAATGGCAGCTCGATAAAAGCCAGTATTACGCCGGGACTGCAGTGCTTACCCTCAACGACTTCGTTTACGACAAAGTTCGCGAAACCGTGGAAAACAAGATCGGCGTGCGCAGCGTCGAGAATGTACTCCAGTACGACATCTGATCACACGCCGGCGTTGCCTCAACGCCGCTTTTTCAGTTTTTCGGATTAGGTATCGCGATGGATAAGACACACGAGCAGGTCATGTTGATTGGCGGCACGGCATTGGTATACAGCGCACAAGTGCCGCACGCCCAGCGTCAGGCTGCAGCTGACTCGATACTCTACGCACAGCTGTTGGCCAACAAGGTTGCCTCGTCACGCTTTGACGACTACGAAAGGTGGCGCACAGCCTATCAGGACGCCTATCGGCAGTTGGGTTGGATAAAGACATCCAGTACGCATGATTTCATGAAGCTGGGGCCGGCGCGGTGCACTGCACCCATTCAGCCACTCGAGGCCTGGCTGAGGATGCGCTCGATTCCCCGGCAGGCCGTACTGGACGCCGTGAAGGCGACCTTGGCCAGGTCGACCGAGCATTACCATCACCTTATGCGATTCAGCGCGCAGGCACAGGCGCAGCATTCGGTGATCGTGCTTGAAATCGGTCTGCTCAGGCATGGGCCGGCGTTGGATCTGTGCAGCGTTGCCGTGCAGATCGACAAGCCGCTCTCGCTGGACACCCTGTTGAGCCCGCACCTGCTGGAGGCGGAGGCTGAGATCAACGGCCTGTCCGTCATTCTGGACGAAGGCCGCTTCCAGCATCAGCGCAAGGAACTGCATGACCTGATGAAAACCCGGGATGCGCAGGACAGTTACTGCCTTCATCCCCACCAGCAACATTCAGGAGACAATCATGGGTAAAGGTTCATCTGCAGTCATCGGGGCAGGGATTGTTTCGTTCTTGCCAGGCGTCGCCCCCGAACAACGGAACAAGGTCCTGTTGGCGATGGCACTGGCTGAGCGCGCGACGGAAACCGCGTTCAAGGAGGGCCTGATCACAGACTGGTTCGCTTATTACCGCAACCAGCTCAAATTTGCAGGCTGGGATGCTTTGACTGCCGAACAGATCCACTGGCCGGATACCAAACGCAACCAGTACACCGATCACATGGTACAGACCTTTGCTAAAACGGTGGGTGACAGCTTTGCTTCATCGGTCGATAGGTCCGTTCAGGCCTTGCTGAATGATCAGTCGGTACTGTTGGAACTTGAGAGAAAGGCTTTTGAAAGGCAGTACTTTCAAGTCAGCGCGTGTGCGCCAGCCGGGCCTAACCGCGTCGACATGATGATCTATCACGAAACGGATAATCAGTCGGCATTCAGCGCGGGCTTCATCAAGCGCAAGCGTAGTTACAAGCATGTGCGTGCTGAACTGGTCCGGTTCAACATTCTGGCGTTCGAGAACAGTTTCTTGCCAAAAGTAGCGGCCAATGTTGTCAATGTCTCGCTGAAGCGTATTCATAATTACGAAACTTGAGGCACTTGATCGCTGGTGCTCATCACAGCGTTGATCCATCCCGGTATCGCGCCGATGAACACCCGTTGGCTTGGGCTCAGCAGGGCTTTTGGGTAGTTCGAGGCGCAGGCCCAGCGCTCAGGGCATAGGGGGTGGATCTACCAGGGTTTTGCGCTGGTCTGCCCAGTGCTGAATTACCTCGCGCAGCTGCGACAGCTCCACCGGTTTGGCCATGTGCCCATCCATACCGGCCAAGCGGGCACGTTCCTTGTGCTCTGCAAGAATGTGCGCTGTCAACGCCACCACCGGCGTGCGCGGCCGCGGGTTGGTGGCTTCCCACTGGCGCAGGCGCTCGGTGGCCGAAAAGCCGTCGAGAATGGGCATCTCACAGTCCATCAGGACCAGGTCATAGCGCTTGGCTTTCATCGCCGTGAGGGCTTCTTCGCCATTGGAGGCGGTGTCGGGCTGCAGGCTGAGCTTGCCGAGCATGCCGCGAATGACCTTGGTCGAGATGCTGTTATCTTCGGCGACCAGGACGCTGAAGTCTGGCGGCAGGTCCAGCGCTTGCGACTTGCCTGGCGGAGCGACTTGCAGCACGTTTTCGCGTCCGCGCTGGGCCAGCTCTTCGGCAAGGGTGGTCTTGAGCGTATAACCTGCGACCGGCTTGGCCAGTATCCGCTTGATCCCGGCGTTGCGCGCGATGATCTTGCTGGGTGCATTGCTGATGCCGGTTAGCATGACCACCAGGATGTCATGGTTCAGGCTGGGGTCTTCCTTGATCTTGGCGGCCAGCTGCATGCCCGTCATGCCCGGCATGTTCTGATCGAGCAATACGGCATCGAAGTAATCGCGCAGGTGTGCCTTGGTTCGAAGCAAGGCGAGGGCTTCCTTGCCGGAGGGTACCGCGCTGACGTTCATGCCCCAGGCGCTGCACTGCTGGACCAGCACCTTGCGGCAGGTATCGTTATCGTCCACCACCAGCACCCGCGCATCGCGCAGTGGGCCGTCCAGGTCGGTCGGAGGTTGCTCCAGGCAGGCTGGGTCAAGCGGCAGCGTCAGCCACAAGGTGTTGCCAGTGCCTGTGCTGCTTTTTATGCCGAACTCACCGTGCATCAGGCCGATCAGCTGCTTGGCGATCACCAGCCCCAGGTGGCCACCCAGGCGGTTGCTCGACAGGAAGTGCCTGCTGTGCAGCTCTGCCTGCAGCAGCGCTTCGCGGTCGGCTGCCGACAAGGGTTCGCCGCTGTCCTGCACGGCAATGCGCAAGCGTGGTGTGTCGCCGCGCTGGTCCAGCGCGACGACGAGCAGGATCTCCCCCTGGTCGGTGTTCTTCAGGGCGTTCTCCATCAAGCTCGACAACGCCTGACGCAAGCGGGTTGGGTCACCGCTGACCACTCTCGGAACCTGAGGTTGGGTGAAGCTGATCAGTTCGATGTTCTGCTGCTCGGCCTTGGCCCGGAAAATGTTCAAGCAATCTTCTATCAGCGCGTTGAGGTCGAACTGGACATCGTCGAGTTCGATCTGGCGGGATTCGAGCTTGGAAATGTCGAGTATCTCGTTGATCAGCGTGAGCAGCTCGTTGCCGGCGCTGTGAATGGTCTGGACGTAATCGCGCTGCTTCACCGACAGCGGCGTGCCCAGCAGCAGTTCGGTCATGCCCAGCACGCCATTCATGGGGGTACGGATTTCGTGGCTGATCTTGGCCAGGAACTCGGCCTTGGCGTTGATTTCCGCGTCGCTGGCTGCGAGGGCGCGGCTGGCACTGAAGCGCTCCTCGTTTATGCGCCGCAGGCGATCACTGACCGCCAGGTTCAACAGTAGGCCGCTGGCCACCGCCAAACCCAGCAGTATGCACAGCAACCAGGGGGTCGAGGTGCGGGTCAGCCCCAGCAGGGCAGGCAGCAGCACCAGCCCGCCTACGTTGAAGATGATCATCGCCAGGCCGAACAACCGTGCCGGCGCATAGCCCCGGTACCAGTGGTAGCTGCTGACCAGCAGCATCGTGACGCTGCCCAGTGCCATCAGGGCGTAGGTCATGAGGTTGAGTGGCAGGGTATCGATGAACAGCAGCACGATGCCACTGACACCGACCAACAGCATTTCGGCGCTCAGCAGACGGTTGAGGCGCGGTGTGTTGCGCGGGGCGAAGAAGTGCAGGGTGAAATACAGCCCGGCCAACCCCGCCAGTACCAGCGTAAGGTACGCCGCTGGCGTCTGGGCGCTGTACCACACATGCCACCATGGGCCACTGAGGTTGAGCAGGATCAGGCCACTGAGCAGCATCAGGCCGTGGTAGAACGCCAGGATCAGGGCGGTGCTCGAGCGGCTGTAGATGAAGCGAATCAGGTTGTGCAGGATCAGCATCACCAGGCCGCCGAACAGCATGCCGAACAGCAACGGCTGAGTCTGGTTGGCGGCTGCCCGTGCAGCGGGCTCCAGGCTGATGGCCGGGCGCAGCTGGTGTTCCGATACCAGTCGCAGGTAGATGTCCAGGTCTTGCTTGCTGTTGGGCAACGCCAGCACGTGGTCGCTGCCGCGTAATGTCGGATTGGCACCGCCGGGTTGGCGGCCGTGATGCAGGTGCCGTATAAGCTTGTCGCCTTGCAGGGCGTAGAGGTCGAGGCCGGAAAGGTCGGGCGCAAATACGCGCAGCAGTTGTTCCTGCTCACCGGGCTCAAGCCGGCGATGCAGCCACAACGCCTGATCGGGGGGGGCGGCATCGAGCTCGGCCAGCTCCAGCGGACTGAACTGGTTGCGGTACCGGTCCGAGCGCACGTCGCTCAGTTGCAGGTTGCCCTGTTCGTCGAGCAGCAGGGCCCAGCCACTGTCATGTTCCGCCATCGCGGGAAACATGCAGATCAGGGTCAGCAAACTGACGATCAATGCTGAGGCAATCCGGAGCCGGCGCACTACGAAATCCCTTCTTGGCCCATGTGCGGGTGCTAACTATGCGCGGCGTGCCGAGTCGAAGGCAAGGCCCGCAGGCCTGTGCCGACAAGACGGTTGTCGTGCGCCCGGCTCCAGAGCGCGGGCGTCACGACGCGGCAGCGCCAAGGCTGTTACTGCTCGCCGCGTTCCCGGGCGATTGCCCGGTAGCCGATATCGGTGCGGTAGAAGCTTGCGTCCCAGCTGATCTGCTCTGCCAGGCGGTACGCCTGCTGCTGGGCGGACTCGACCGTTTCACCCAGGGCCGTGGCGCACAGCACGCGACCACCGGCAGTGACGACGTCACCGTCCTTCAGCGCAGTACCTGCATGGAATACCTTGCCTTCCAGCTTCGCTGCCGCATCCAGGCCAGCGATGGCCGCGCCCTTGGCGTAATCCCCTGGATAGCCACCAGCGGCCAGTACCACGCCCAGGCTAGGACGTGGGTCCCACTGCGCTTCGACCTTGTCCAGCGCCTTGGCGAAGGCTGCTTCGATGAGCAGCACCAGGCTCGACTCCAGGCGCAGCATCACGGGCTGGGTTTCCGGATCGCCGAAGCGGCAGTTGAATTCGATGACCTTCGGGTTGCCCGCCTTGTCGATCATCAGGCCCGCGTAGAGGAAGCCGGTGTAGACGTTGCCTTCCTCGGCCATGCCGCGTACGGTCGGCCAGATCACCTGATCCATCACCCGCTGGTGCACCTCGGCAGTCACCACCGGGGCGGGGGAGTAGGCACCCATGCCGCCCGTGTTCGGGCCGGTGTCCTGGTTGCCGACGCGCTTGTGGTCCTGGCTGGTGGCCATGGGCAGCACGTTGTGGCCGTCGACCATGACGATGAAGCTCGCCTCTTCGCCATCGAGGAACTCCTCGATGACCACGCGCGAACCCGCGTCGCCGAAGGCGTTGCCAGCGAGCATGTCACGCACGGCGGCTTCGGCTTCTGCCAAGGTCATCGCGACGATCACGCCCTTGCCCGCTGCCAGGCCGTCTGCCTTGATCACGATCGGCGCGCCTTTTTCCTGCAGGTAGGCCAGGGCCGGCTCGATCTCGGTGAAGTTCTGGTAGTCAGCCGTCGGGATCTTGTGGCGGGCCAGGAAGTCCTTGGTGAAGGCCTTGGACCCTTCCAGTTGTGCAGCGCCCTTGGTCGGGCCGAAGCAGTCCAGGCCACGGCTGCGGAACAGGTCGACCACGCCGATGACCAGCGGCGCTTCGGGGCCAACGATGGTCAGGTCGACGTTCTTTTCGGCGAAGTCGGCCAGTTGCTCCAGGGCGCAGACGTCGATGGCAACGTTCTCGCACTTGGCTTCGATGGCGGTGCCGGCATTGCCCGGGGCCACGAAGACTCTTTCGACGCGTGGGTCCTGGGCGACTTTCCAGGCTAGGGCGTGCTCACGGCCGCCGCTGCCGATGATCAAAACTTTCATGTCAAAACCTCAATCTGTCGAGCGAGAGGGATCGCCTCTCGCTGTGCCAGGTCGCACCGCAGCAGATGCCTGCCTGGGTGCGGCCGATTGCCGTGCATCAATGGCGGAAGTGGCGCATACCGGTGAATACCATGGCGATGCCGGCTTCATCAGCGGCGGCGATCACCTCGGCATCACGCATCGAGCCACCCGGCTGGATCACCGCGCTGATGCCAACCTTGGCTGCGTTGTCGATGCCGTCACGGAACGGGAAGAATGCGTCGGAGGCCATGACGGCACCCTGCACCTGCAGACCGGCATGCTCGGCCTTGATGGCAGCGATGCGGGCGGAGTTGACACGGCTCATCTGGCCCGCGCCCACGCCGATGGTCTGGCGCTGCTTGGCGTAGACGATGGCATTGGACTTGACGAACTTGGCCACTTTCCAGGCGAACACCAGGTCGTGGATTTCCTGCTCGGTCGGTGCACGCTGGGTGACGATTTTCAGGTCGTCGGCCGTGATCATGCCGATGTCGCGGCTCTGGACCAACAGGCCGCCGTTGACGCGCTTGAAGTCCCAGCCGGCCGCACGCTCGGCTGGCCACTGGCCGCATTCGAGCAGGCGCACGTTCTGCTTGGCCGCGACTACGTCGCGCGCCGCTTGGGAAATGGTCGGTGCGATGATCACTTCGACGAACTGGCGCTCGACGATGGCCTTGGCGGTTTCGCCGTCCAGCTCGCGGTTGAAGGCAATGATGCCGCCGAAGGCCGATTCGGTGTCGGTGGCGTAGGCCAGGTCGTAGGCCTTGCGGATACCGCCTTCGTCTTCAGGCACCACGGCCACGCCGCACGGGTTGGCATGCTTGACGATGACGCAGGCTGGCTTGACGAAGCTCTTGACGCACTCAAGCGCAGCGTCGGTGTCGGCCACGTTGTTGAAGGACAGCTCCTTGCCCTGCAATTGCACGGCGGTGGAAATGCTGGCTTCGCCTTTCTTGGCTTCCACGTAGAACGCCGCACGCTGGTGCGGGTTCTCGCCGTAGCGCATTTCCTGCGCCTTAACGAACTGCGTGTTGAAGGTGCGCGGGAAGTCGCCGCGTGCTTCGGTGCTCAGGGTTTCCTTGGCCTGGTCGACGGTGCCCATGTAGTTGGCGATCATGCCGTCGTAGGCTGCCGTGTGCTCGAAGGCCTTGAGCATCAGGTCGAAGCGCTGGGCGTAAGTCAGGCCACCGGCCTTGAGGCCTTCGACGATACCGGCGTAATCACTGGCGTTGACCACGATGGCCACGTCCTTGTGGTTCTTGGCCGCCGAGCGGACCATGGTCGGACCACCGATGTCGATGTTCTCGACCGCCGTCGGCAGGTCGCAGCCTGGCTTGGTGATGGTCGCCTCGAAGGGGTAGAGGTTGACGGCCACCAGGTCGATCGGCTGGATGCCGTGCTCGGCCATGATGGCGTCATCGGTGCCGCGGCGCCCGAGAATGCCACCGTGGATCTTGGGGTGCAGGGTCTTGACCCGGCCGTCCATCATTTCGGCGAAGCCGGTGTAATCGGCCACTTCCACCGCGTCGACGCCATTGTCCTTGAGCAGCTTGTAGGTGCCGCCGGTGGACAGGATCTCGACGCCCAGCTGTTGCAGTTCACGAGCGAATTCGAGGATACCGGTCTTGTCGGAGACGCTGATCAGGGCGCGGCGGATCGGCAGGCGGGTAGTCTGGTCGGTCATTTCGGATTCCATAACGCGGTGGAGTCAGCAAAAAAGGCGACCTCATCGAATGGGAGTCGCCTTTTCTGGTTGGGATTCGGGTTACAACAGGTCGTACTGCTTGAGCTTCTTGCGCAAGGTGCCCCGGTTGAGTCCGAGCATCTCGCTGGCCTTGGTCTGGTTGCCCTTGACGTAGTTCATCACGCTTTCGAGCAGCGGCGCCTCCACTTCGGAGAGCACCAGGTTGTACACGTCCGTGACGGTCGCGCCTTCGAGGTGGGCGAAGTAGTTGTGCAGCGCCTTCTCGACGCTGTCGCGAAGGGTCTGGCCCTCTTCGCTTGGCGTGTTCAGGTGCTGTTTCAGGTTGGCGTTGTCGCTCACGGGCGTTGTTCCACTCACAAATGTTTCGGTCATCATCGTCATGCGGCCACCCCTTGTCCGTCCTCTGTCTCAAGGCTCTGTCGACGTTCACTGAAAAACGCGCGAACGTTGGCGCACTGCGCTTGTGTGTCTTCCAAAGCGTTGAACCGGGAGCGAAACTCCTTGCCGCCGGGTCGTGTCGCCAGGTACCAGCCCACGTGCTTGCGGGCGATCCGCACACCCATGACATCGCCATAGAAGGCATGCAGGGCGGCCAGGTGCTCCAGCAGGATGCGTTCCACCTCGTCCAGTTGCGGCGCTGGCAGATGCTCGCCAGTGCGCAGGTAGTGCTCGACCTCGCGAAAGATCCAGGGCCGCCCTTGAGCCGCCCGGCCGATCAGCAGGCCGTCGACGCCAGTGGCATCGAGCACGGCCTTGGCCTTCTCCGGCGAGGTGATGTCGCCGTTGGCGAAGACCGGGATGGACACCGCGCGCTTGATGGCGGCGATGGTGTCGTACTCGGCTTCCCCGGTATACAGGTCGGCGCGGGTGCGGCCATGGACCGCCAGCGCCTGGATGCCGGCCTGTTCGGCGATCCTCGCCACATTCAGGCCATTTTTGTTCGCCCGGTCCCAGCCGGTGCGGATTTTGAGCGTCACCGGGACGTCCACCGCGCCGACGACGGCGTGCAGAATCTCACTGACCAGTGCTTCATCTCTCAATAAAGCAGAGCCTGCAGCTTTGTTGCAGACTTTTTTCGCGGGGCAGCCCATGTTGATATCGATGATCTGGGCGCCCGCGGCGACGTTGGCCTGGGCAGCGGCCGCCATCATCTGTGCATCGCCGCCGGCGATCTGGACCGAGCGCGGCTCGGGATCGCCTTCGTGGATGCGGCGCAGGCTCGACTTGCGGCTGTTCCACAGGGACAGGTCGCTGGAGACCATTTCCGACACCACCATGCCTGCGCCCATGCGCTGGCAAAGTGTTCGGAAAGGCTGATCCGTGACCCCAGCCATGGGCGCGAGGATCAGGTTATTGCGCAGTGTATAAGGGCCGATGCGTACCGCCGACATAGGTGTTCCCTGTTGTGGGGCCGAATCTTGAGGTTCGAAAAAGGGTTGGCATGATACCCGCTCTGGATGACCGGATAAAGATGGATTTGGATAAAATCTGAACAACTGAGGCCTGCCGCCCCTGTACCCCGGGCTCGAGGTCGTCAGACCCGGACAAGCGGTATCCGGGCGGCCATGGCTGCGGTGCGTCGCGTCTGTGGGCGGCGTTTACTCAGGCGAGCGGAAGCTCAGGCTGTAGTTCACGGCGCGCTGACCAGGATCGAGAATGTCCAGTGCGATGTGGATGGGGGTCTGGCTGGGCATTTCGCCGCGCCCGGCCAGCTCCCCGGACAGGTATTCGGCCGGTTTGAAGCGTCGACTGGCGATCAGTTGGCCGTTGAGGTCCGAGAAGCGCAGCTCCAGCAAGGGAAACGGCTGGGCGAAGGGCGCACGGTTGTAGATGATGGCATCCACGATCAGCGCGCCTTTGAAGTCCGGGTGGCTGCGTACCACCAGATTGCTGCTCTTGATCCGGCTCACATCGACCCGAGATGGCACTTGGCAGCCCACTACCGGGCATACCTGTTCGAACAGCGGGCGGTACTGGTCTTGCCGGGACAGTTCGTCGAAGTGGAACCAGACATACTGCAGGGCGAGCAAGGCGGCCGCGATCAGCGTCAGCCCTCCCCACAGCAGGCGTTTGCCCCAGGCAGGTGCCGGTTTTTCCCAGCCCAGTTGCAAGGGGTCGTCCACCACATCCACCAAGGGCCCCTTGCGCCTAGGCCGCTCAGCCTTGTCGGATACGTCGGGCTCCAGGCGCCCCCCAGGCAACGGGGTTTCTTCGCGCTCATCGTCGGCGCGCAGGTTCATTGCCAGAGGTTCGTCGTCGTGCGCGGTCAAGCTGCCTACCGATACATCGTCTTCGTCGTCGGAGCGCAGCGGCTCTCCCAGTTTCGGCTCATCCTTCACCGGGGCGGTGTCACGTACTGGCGGCTCATCGTCTGCATCGGCGCCCAGCTCAGCAGCAAACGTCGGCTCGGTGCGCTTCTCGGGCAGCGCGTCGGCAAGGGGAATGGGCTTGAGGACGGGGGCGGCATCAGCCTGTTGCGGTTCGAACGGCTCGCCGGTTGCCGTCCCGAACGCCTCGTCCAGGTGTTCGTCCGCGTCCTCTTCGTGACGCCGTGCGTGCAGCATGGAGGCCTGGTCGGCCTCTCGCACTTGTACCGGCGAGGAACGCCGTTCCAGGCGCTCCAGTTCCTTATCCAGATCGAGTTCGTCCAAGGCCTGCGCCGTCTGGGCCCAGGCCTCGTCGTCCGATGCGGTGACAGGCGCTTGCAGGGGCGCGGGCTCGACAGGCACCGGCGCCGTTTCAGGTGCAACTGGCGGGCTTGTCTCAAGCGACGCGCTGCGGTTCTGCTCCAGCAACTGCTTGGCGGCATTGAACACCTGCAGGCACTGGCCGCAACGCACCACGCCACGGGCCACACTCAACTGGTGGTGAGTGACGCGAAAGCTGGTCTGGCAATGCGGGCACTGGGTGACGAAACTGTCGGTCATGCGGCGATCCGGAGGCTGTGCTGAGGGCTATTCTAGGTTCGACTAGCGGCGGCGACCACTGATTCGCACCCAGCCGTCACGCACGACGATGGGGTCGAGGTCGAAATCGGCAGCATAGGCGCTGGCCACTTCTTCGCCTTGTTCGGCCAGGATGCCCGACAAGGCCAGCAGGCCACCGGGGCGCACCAGGCTGGAAAGCTGCGGTGCCAGAGCAACCAGGGGCCCGGCCAGGATGTTGGCCACCAGCACGTCGGCCTGCATGGCGGGCATGTCCTCGGGCAAGTACAGCGAGAACAGTTCGTCGGCGATGCCGTTGCGCTGGGCATTGTCGCGGGAGGCTTCGATGGCCTGCACGTCGATGTCCGTCCCTACCGCTTCGCGCGCGCCCAGCAACAGGGCTGCAATGGCCAGGATGCCCGAGCCGCACCCGAAGTCCAGCACCTGGGTGCCTTGCAGTTGCTGGCCATCGAGCCACTCAAGGCACAGGGCAGTGGTGGGGTGGGTGCCGGTGCCAAAGGCCAGCCCAGGGTCGAGCAGCAAGTTCACGGCGTCCTTTTCCGGCGCCTCGTGCCAGCTGGGGACGATCCACAGGCGACGGCCGAAACGCATGGGCTGGAAGTTGTCCATCCAGCTGCGTTCCCAGTCCTGATCTTCGATCACTTCGGCCTGGTGCTGGGGCAGTTCGACGCCCGTCAGCAGGCGCAGGTGCGCGAACACCTGTTCAGCGTTGGTGTCGGCCTCGAACAGGGCCAGCAAATGCGTATGCGACCACAGAGGCGTGGTGTTGAGGTCCGGCTCGAAGATCGGTTGATCTTCGGCGTCCATGAAGGTGACCGACACCGCGCCAACTTCCAGCAACGCGTCTTCGTAGGTTTCGGCTTGTTCCGGGCTGATGGCCAGACGTACTTGCAGCCAGGGCATGGCGTGTACCTTTGATAAATCGAAAAGGGCAGCCCCAAGGCTGCGCGGAGCCTGGCAGTTTACGCGAGTGTGTGGGGTTTGTAGAGACGCCTGGTCCTGCTGCAAGCCAGTGGCTAGACAAAGCACAGGGACAGGGATTCGGCCCGGTAGGCGGGCTTCTCCTCGCCTTTTATCTCCAAGGTCGCAATGGCCTTGAGCAACCATTGGCCTGGCCGCTTCTGCTGTACATCGTCCAGCTGGACATGCAGCCGCACCTGGCTGTCGACCTTCACCGGCTGGATGAAGCGCACGCTGTCCAACCCGTAGTTCACGGCCATTTTCAACCCTTGCGGCAAGACCAGGATGTCCTGAATCAGTGCAGGAATCAGTGACAGGGTCAGAAAGCCATGGGCGATGGTGCTGCCGAACACGGTCTGCGCCGCTCGCTGGGGGTCTACGTGGATGAACTGATGATCGCCAGTCGCTTCGGCGAAGCGATCGATGCGCTGCTGGTCGATCGTCAGCCAGGCCGAGTGGCCGAGCGATTGGCCGACGTATTGGGTAAGCGCGGTGACCGGCACTAGCGGCATGGCAATGCTCCAAGGTGTGAAGTGGTACGAGAGTGCAAGATCAGCATGCCTGGCCAGGCCGGTCAAGTTGCGCTCGGCGCTGGCCCCGTGTGCATGCTTATAATGTGCCGCATGCCTGAAGGAGAACGTTATGCTGTTGCGGGGTTTGACCTGGCTGGTGCTGTTCCAGCTGCTAGGGACGGCAGTCAATCATCTGTTGCTACCCGTCTTGCCGGGGCCGATCATCGGCCTGTTGTTGCTGCTGGGCTTTCTGATGGTGCGCGGTGAGGTGGGAGCACCCCTCAACGAAGCGGCCGGTAGCCTGCTGCGCTACTTGCCACTGTTGTTGGTGCCGCCTGCGGTGGGGGTGATGGTGTATGCCCGTGACATTGCTGCCGACTTCTGGGCCATCGCCGGTGCGCTGCTGATCTCCTGCCTGCTGACGCTGGTGGTCGTGGGGGTGCTGATGCAGAAGCTCATTCACCGCCAGGCCAGGCGTGAGGACCAGCCATGATGCTCGACTGGCAAGGCGCATTGGACGCGGTGGTCCACCATCCATTGTTCGGCATTGGCATTACCCTGGGGGCTTACCAGTTGGTGCTGGCCGGGTATGAAAAGACCCGCTGGATCTTCCTGCAACCGGTGCTGGTGTCTATGGCGCTGGTCATCGGCGTGCTGCTGCTGTGCGGCATCGACTACAGCGAATACCGCAAGAGCACCGAGATCATGAACATCCTGCTCGGCCCGGCCACCGTGGCACTGGCAGTGCCGCTGTTCCTGAACCTGCGCCGTATTCGTCAGTTGTTCTGGCCTACCTTGACTACGCTGGTATTCGGAGGCCTGTTCGCCACGCTGTGTTGCCTGGTGCTGGGTTGGTGGTTTGGCGCCGAGCACATGATCCTGATGACCATGGCGCCAAAGTCGGTCACCTCGCCCATCGCGATGCTGGTGGCCGAGCAGATCGGTGGGGTGGCGGCGCTGGCGGCGGTATTCGTGCTGATCACCGGGGTGATCGGGGCTATCTTCGGGCCTGCCTTGTTGAGCCGCTGCGGGGTGCTGAGCCCTGAGGCACGCGGCATGTCCCTGGGCATCACCGCCCACGCGGTAGGCACCTCGGTGGCCTTGCAGGAAAGTGACGAATGCGGCGCGTTTGCCGCGTTGGCGATGAGCCTGATGGGCGTGGCCACGGCGGTGTTCCTGCCGCTGGCCGTCAGCCTGGTGGCTTGAGGAGTGATGATGATGCTACCGCTGTTTCCCCTCGACACCGTGCTGTTTCCGGGTTGTTTTCTCGACCTGCAGATTTTCGAAGCCCGTTACCTGGACATGATCGGGCGTTGCATGAAACAAGGCGAAGGCTTCGGCGTGGTCTGCATCGTGGAGGGCGAGCAAGTCGGCAAGGCGCCCCCGGTCGTGGCATCCATCGGCTGCGAGGCCGTGATCCGCGATTTCGTGCAGCAGGACAATGGCTTGCTGGGCATTCGCGTCGAAGGGGTGCGGCGTTTCGACCTGCAGGCCACGCAAGTGCTCAAGGACCAGTTGCTGATGGGGCAGGTGCATTGGCTGCCAGAGCTTGAAGACAGCCCCCTGCAGGAAGCGGACGATGATTTGCTGGCGCTGTTGCTGGCCCTGGGCGAGCACCCCATGGTCGAGGCCCTCGACATGCCTCGTCCGGTGGACGGGCGCCAGGCGCTGGCCAACCAGTTGGCCTACCTGCTGCCTTTCACCGAGCAAGACAAGCTGGACTTGCTGGGCCAGGACTCGCCCGAGCAACGGCTGGGCGAGATTCACAGGCTGCTCGAGCGCATCCAGGGCGAGCTGTTCGCCTGATCGGCCCTGGGCGTCAGTATTGGTACCTGAGCAATGCGTGGGGCAGCGAGTGCGTGGCGAAGAACGTCAGCAAAGCCAGGCAGGCCGGTAGCACCAGCCACCAGACTTTGAGCGGCAGGGCTGGCAGGGGCTGGCGCACTTGTGACAACGTCAGGCTGATCGCACAGACACAGCACGCCAGCAGGGCACCGGCAAGGATATCAGTCGGCCAGTGTGCCCCCAGGTACACCCGCGACAGGGCAATGGCCAGTGCCGGAATGCAACCCAGCATGATCCAGGTCAGGCGCATGCGCGGTGGCTGGCCGCGGCCGGCGAGTACCGCCAGTACCAGAAAGAACGCGAACGACGCCGAGCTATGGCCGCTGGGCATGCTGTAGCTGGTCAGCGGGTCGGTCAGCACTTCGGGGCGTGCTCGGGCGAACAGCCACTTGAGCGTGCCGTTGGCGATGGCGGTTCCCATCAGGGCCCCGGCTGCAAAAAAAGCGTGTCGCCACTGACGTACCACCAGCAACAAAGCTGTCAGCAGCCCGCCAAGGAAGAATTGGGTGCGAAAATCCCCAAGCCGCGTCACCACCACCACGGCGCCGTCGATAGCCTGACTGCGATGCTCCTGGACCAGCGTCATCACGCCGTCGTCAAAAGCGTGCAGGTAAGGCCAGCCGAGGAATACCGCGGCCAGGGCCAGCAGGCACATGGCACCGATCAGGCGCGTGCCGTGCCGGCGGCCACGGATGCTGGTGCTCAGGCTGAGGCCGACGATCACGGCCAGCGTGCCGAAAATGATGCCGGCCTGGGGCCAGAAGCCTTCGGGCAGGGGCAGGCGCATGGCGGCGCCGGTGGCCCAGCCAGGCAGCAGGTAAGCGATCGACCACCCGGCGGCTGCAACCAGGCTGACGGCGATGAAGCGCAGCAGGGGCATGTCGAACATGCCGGCGACCATTGGCAACATCGGCCGCAGTGGGCCAATGAATCGGCCGACCAGCAGGCTGGCGATGCCGTAGCGCTGGAAGTAGGTTTCGGCGCTGCCGATCCACTCCGGGTGGTGCCGCAGCACCGGCAGGCGGCGAATGTTCTGGTGAAAGTGCTTGCCAATCAGGTAGGACAGCCCGTCGCCCAGCAGCCCGCCCAGAAAGCCGAGCAGCAACGTCTCTCCAAGGCCCAGGACACCGCTGCCGGCCAGCACCGCCACCGCGAACAGCAGCACCGTGCCTGGAACGATGATGCCAGCGATGGCCAGGCATTCGATGCAGGCGACCAGAAAGATCGCCACGCCAAGCCACTGGGGGTTGGCGCCCAACCAGCCCGTGAGGCTGTCGAGCCATTGATCCATGGTTCAGTTCTCTTGTTCGATGATGGAGAAGTCGCGGCCTTCGACTTGACCACGCCGCAATGGGTTGCGCGTACAGAAGCGGGCATAGTCGGCATCGACGAATCGGTAAGGCAGGTGCTCGTCACGTCCGTGAGGAATGCCCAGGCGGGCCGCCTGGATCACCCGCGGTACAGGGTTGTCGCAGTCGTCCACATACAGCCGCTCGGGGTCGAAGCGTTGCGCATCCCAGTGCGGCACCTTCAGGCCGAGCGCCCGGCACAGCAGTGTCTGCCCGGCGCACAGGCGCTCGACCGGGCGCAGGTTGCCGCTCGCGTCTGGGTTGTTCAGGTGCATCTGCGCCAGGCTGTCGGGGCCCGAGAGGGCGTCCTGCCAGGGATAGGCAGATTTGATGAGCACGGCATTGCCAGGGCCGTGGGCGCTGAAGTTCAGGGAGTCGCCGCCTCGGGCGTAGTACATGTAAATGTGCCCGCCATCGAGGAACAGCGCCTTGCGCTTTTCGGTGTAACCCAGCGACGCATGGCTGCCCTTGTCGACGAGGTAATAAGCCTCGGTCTCGATGATGCGTGCGGCGAGCCACAGGTTGCCCTGGCGATGACGAATGACCTTGCCCAGTAGGGCTTTGGCCAAGGTCTGGGCGTCGCGGTCGAAAAAGCTGTCTGGCAGTGCTGGCATGCAAAGGCTTCGCAGGCTAAAGGCGATGATGATAACAACGATTACCTTAACCGAATCTGAAACCTGAGAATATGCAAGGGAGCACAGCGGACATTTCCACAGTGTCATGCCGTTATGTGGATAACCCCGGTTACATCTTTCCTACGAATTACCGGCGGCTTTTTCTACCATCCGCCACCCACCGCTGGGCGTACACCTGCGCGACAGTTATAATCAGCCGTTTCCCCATCGCCAAGACACCGAGCCCATGACTGAGTCCGTTCTTGACTACATGACCCGCCTGGGTCGCGCCGCCCGCGAAGCTTCTCGGGTGATCGGCCGTGCCAGTACTGCGCAGAAGAACCGTGCGCTGCACGCTGCCGCCGACGCGCTGGACGCAGGCCGTGATGCGTTGATCGCAGCCAACGAGCAGGACTTGGCCAAGGGCCGTGCCAATGGGCTGGAAGCCGCGTTGCTCGACCGCCTGGCCCTCACTCCGGCGCGCATCGACGGCATGATCACCGGCCTGCGCCAGGTTGCCAGCCTGCCTGATCCGGTCGGCGCCATTCGCGACATGAGCTACCGCCCATCGGGTATTCAGGTCGGCAAGATGCGCACGCCGTTGGGCGTCATCGGGATCATCTATGAGTCACGCCCGAACGTGACCATCGACGCCGCCAGCCTGTGCCTGAAGTCGGGCAATGCCACGATCCTGCGCGGCGGCTCCGAGGCCATTCATTCCAACCGTGCGATCGCTGCCTGCATCCAGCGCGGCTTGTCGGCCGCAGGCTTGCCTGCGGCCGTGGTCCAGGTGGTGGAAACCACCGATCGCGAGGCGGTGGGAGCGCTGATCAGCATGCCCGAATTCGTGGACGTCATCGTCCCGCGCGGTGGCCGTGGCCTGATCGAGCGCATCAGCCGTGACGCACGGGTGCCGGTCATCAAGCACCTGGACGGTATCTGCCATGTCCATGTCAGCCAGCATGCCGACCTGGACAAGGCCTGGCGCGTGGCGTTCAACGCCAAGACCTACCGTTACGGGATTTGCGGCGCGATGGAAACGCTGCTGGTGGACCGGCAGGTCGCCGAGCGCTTCCTGCCCGAAATGGCGCGCCGCTTCCAGGAAAAAGGCGTGGAGTTGCGCGGCTGCGAACGTACCTGTGCGCTCATCGATGCGCGGGCGGCCAGCGAAGAGGACTGGCACACCGAGTACCTCGATGCGGTGCTGTCCATTCGTGTGGTCGAAGGCCTGGAGCAAGCCATCGAGCACATCAACCGCTATGGCTCGCACCATACCGACTCGATCATCACCGAGCACCAGGGTGAAGCGCGCCAGTTCATGGCCGAGGTCGATTCGGCGTCGGTCATGCTCAATACCCCGACGTGCTTCGCCGACGGTTTCGAATATGGCCTGGGTGCCGAAATCGGTATTTCCACCGACAAGCTGCATGCCCGTGGCCCGGTCGGCCTCGAAGGCCTGACCTGCGAGAAATACGTGGTGATCGGCGACGGTCAGCTGCGCGGCCAGGAGTCCTGCTGAGTTGAGTCAGGCCCAGGAAGTACGACGCGTCGGCATTCTCGGCGGCACCTTCGATCCAGTTCATATCGGCCACCTGCGCAGTGCGCTGGAAGTCGCCGAGTTCATGGCCCTGGACGAATTGCGCCTGTTGCCCAACGCCCGCCCGCCGCACCGAGGGGCGCCACAGGTGGCCGCGCATGATCGCCTGGCCATGGTGCAGGGCGCTGTCATGGGCGTGGCCGGCCTGAGCGTGGACGCGCGTGAACTGGCGCGCGACAAGCCTTCGTACACCATCGACACGCTGGAGTCGATCCGTGCCGAACTGGCCGTCGACGATCAGTTGTTCCTGGTCCTGGGCTGGGATGCTTTCTGCGGGCTGCCCGGTTGGCACCGCTGGGAAGAACTGCTGCAACACTGCCACATCCTGGTGCTGCAACGCCCGGATGCGGACGTAGAACCCCCCGACGAACTGCGCAACCTGCTGGCTGCGCGTTCGCAGAGCGATCCCACCGCCATGTCCGGCCCGGCGGGAAACATTTCGTTCGTCTGGCAGACACCGCTTGCGGTGTCGGCTACACAGATCCGACAGCTGCTGGCCAGCGGCAGGTCGGTGAGGTTCCTGGTGCCGGACGCCGTACTGGCCTACATCGAGGCGCACGAACTGTATCGTGCACCCAACTGACGGTGCCCCTGGCACCTCATCCTACGAGTTGAACGAGTTTTATATGACCAAGCAGAAAATTTACGGCGACGACCTGGTCGCAGTGACCAAGGCAGCGCTGGAAGACGTCAAGGCCCAGGACATCCAGGTCATCGACGTGCGTGAAAAGCACAGCCTGACCGACTACATGATCATCGCCACCGGTACCTCCAACCGTCAGATCAACGCGATGGCCGAAAAGGTGCGCGAGGCAGTCAAGGCCAAAGGCGCCCAGCCCCTGGGCGAAGAAGGCAAGGGCGACAGCGACTGGGTACTGCTGGACCTCAACGATGTCATCGTGCACATGATGACCGCCGCTGCACGCCAGTTCTATGACCTGGAGCGTCTGTGGCAGGGTGCCGAGCAAAGCCGTGCTGCCGATGGCAAGCACCACAGCCCGGACCACGTCCACGAGTACTCCGACAAACTCAAAGACCGCGAATAAGGAAAGCGCCGTGCGTCTGCGCCTGATCGCGGTCGGCTCGCGCATGCCGAAGTGGGTCGAGGAGGGTTGGCATGAGTATGCCAAGCGCCTGCCGGCCGAACTTTCGCTCGAGCTGGTAGAGATACCGCTGAACACCCGCGGCAAGAATGCCGACGTCGCCCGCCTGATCCGTCAGGAGGGCGAAGCCATGCTCGGCAAGGTGCAACCGGGGGAGCGCATCGTGACCCTGGAGGTCCATGGCAAACCGTGGAGCACCGAGCAACTGGCAGGCGAGCTGGATCGCTGGCGCCTCGATGCGCGCACGGTGAATTTGATGGTGGGTGGGCCCGAAGGGCTCGCGCCGGAAGTGTGCGCCCGCGCCGAACAGCGCTGGTCCCTGTCGCCGCTGACCCTGCCGCACCCGTTGGTCAGGATACTCATCGGCGAGCAGATCTACCGGGCCTGGACGGTATTGTCCGGGCATCCCTACCACAAATGAGCCTGTAAGCAGCCCGATGTCGCAGCCGATCCGCCTCAAGGACCACGAAAAAGACGCCCGACTGGTGCGCAACCGCGTCGTGGTCGGCGCCGTGGCGGTCATGCTGCTCATCTGCGTGCTGATCGCACGGCTGTATTTCCTGCAGATCATCCAGTACGACTACCACTCCACGCTGTCGGAGAACAACCGGGTGCACGTGCAGCCGATCCCGCCGACACGTGGGCTGATCTTCGACCGCAACGGCGTGGTGATTGCCGATAACCGGCCCAGCTTCAGCCTGTCGATGACCCGTGAACGTGCGGGGAACTGGCAGCAGGTGCTGGACAGCATCGTCGAGATACTGGAGCTCACCCCTGACGACCGCGCGCTATTTGAAAAGCGCATGCGTCAGGGCCGCAGGCCGTTCGAGCCGGTCCCGATCCTGTTCGAGCTCAATGAAGAACAGATCGCCCGGGTGGCGGTGAACCAGTTCCGCCTGCCGGGGGTGGAGGTGGTTGCCCAGTTGGTGCGTCATTACCCGCAAGGTGCGCATTTTGCGCATTCGGTGGGCTACGTCGGGCGAATCAACGAGAAAGAGCTCAAAAGCCTCGACCCTGTGAACTACAGCGGTACGCACCACATCGGCAAGACCGGCATCGAGCGTTTCTATGAAGACACGCTGCACGGCCAGGTAGGCTACGAAGAAGTCGAAACCAACGCTCGCGGTCGTGTGCTGAGGGTGCTCAAGCGTACTGACCCCAAGCCTGGCAAGGACATCGTGCTGAGCCTGGACATCAAGCTGCAGGAAGCCGCCGAAGCAGCCCTTGCCGGGCGCCGTGGCGCGGTGGTGGCGCTCGACCCGCGCACCGGTGAAGTGCTCGCCATGGTGAGCCAGCCCAGCTTCGACCCCAACCTGTTCGTCACCGGCATCAGCTTCAAGGCCTACGCCGAGCTGCGTGATTCGATCGATAGACCGCTGTTCAACCGCATCCTGCGGGGGCTCTATCCGCCAGGGTCGACGATCAAGCCCGCGGTGGCCATCGCCGGCCTGGACAGCGGCGCGGTCACGCCCAGCAGTCGAGTGTTCGACCCTGGGTACTATCAGTTGCCCAACTACGATCACAAATACCGTAACTGGAACCGCTCAGGTGACGGCTGGGTAGACCTGGACACCGCCATCATGCGCTCCAACGACACCTACTTCTACGACCTGGCTCACAAGATGGGCATCGACCGGTTATCCAGCTACATGAACAAGTTCGGCATTGGCCAGCGGGTGTCGCTGGACATGTTCGAGGAATCGGCGGGGCTGATGCCATCGCGCGAATGGAAGCGGGCCACGCGTCGGCAGGCCTGGTTCCCGGGCGAGACTCTGATCCTGGGCATCGGCCAGGGCTACATGCAGGCCACGCCGCTGCAACTGGCACAGGCTACGGCGCTGATTGCCAACAAGGGTGTATGGAACCGCCCGCACCTGGCCAAGACGATCGAGGGTGAACCGCCGGTCGACGAAAACCCGATGCAGGACATCGTGTTGCGCGACAAGGCCGACTGGGCGCGCGTGACCCATGGCATGGAGCAGGTGATGCACGGCGCGCGTGGCACCGCCCGCAAGGCCGCCATCGGTGCCCAGTACCGGATCGCCGGCAAGAGCGGCACCGCACAGGTGGTGGCCATCAAGCAGGGCGAGAAGTACGACCGCAACAAGCTTCAGGAACGTCACCGCGACCATGCCTTGTTCGTCGCCTTCGCCCCGGCGGACGACCCCAAGATCGTGGTCTCGGTGATGGTCGAGAACGGCGAGTCGGGTTCGGGGGTGGCTGCGCCTGTGGTGCGCCAGATCATGGACGCCTGGCTGCTCGACGAAAATGGCCGGCTCAAGCCTGAGCTCGCGCCTGCTACCGCTACTCAGGAGTCGCCGCTGTGATGAACAATTTCGATCGCATGCTCTCCAGCGAGGATGTGATGCGTCGGCGCGCCAGCTTCCTGCAGCGCATCCACATCGATGGCCCCTTGCTCATCATTCTCCTGACCCTGGCCGCAGGCAGCCTGTTCGTGCTGTATTCGGCCAGTGGCAAAAACTGGGACCTGCTGCTCAAGCAAGCCACGTCGTTCGGCATCGGCCTGGTGTCGATGTTCGTCATTGCCCAGCTCGAACCGCGCTTCATGGCGCGCTGGGTGCCCTTGGCCTACCTCACCGGGGTATTGCTGCTGGTGGTGGTGGACGTGATGGGCCACAACGCCATGGGGGCGACGCGCTGGATCAACATACCCGGGGTGATCCGCTTCCAGCCCTCGGAATTCATGAAGATCATCATGCCGGCAACCATCGCCTGGTACCTGTCCAAGCGCACCCTGCCGCCGCACCTCAAGCACGTGGCCATCAGCCTGGTATTGATCGGCGTCCCCTTCATCCTGATCGTGCGCCAGCCGGACCTGGGTACGGCATTGCTGATCCTGGCGTCGGGTGCCTTCGTCCTGTTCATGGGGGGGCTGCGCTGGCGCTGGATTCTCAGCGTGCTGGCGGCTACGGTGCCGGTGGCGGTGGCTATGTGGTTTTTCGTGATGCACGACTACCAGAAGCAGCGGGTGCTGACCTTCCTCGATCCTGAAAGCGACCCGCTGGGCACGGGCTGGAACATCATCCAGTCCAAGGCGGCGATTGGGTCGGGCGGCGTATTCGGCAAGGGCTGGCTGCTGGGCACGCAGTCGCACCTGGATTTTCTGCCTGAGAGTCATACCGACTTCATCATCGCCGTGCTGGGTGAGGAATTCGGCCTCGTGGGCATCTGCCTGCTGTTGATCGTTTATTTGCTGCTGATCGGCCGCGGTCTGATGATCACGGCGCAGGCGCAGACATTGTTCGGCAAGCTGCTGGCAGGCAGCTTGACCATGACGTTCTTTGTATACGTGTTCGTCAATATCGGGATGGTAAGCGGCCTATTGCCCGTCGTGGGCGTGCCGCTGCCCTTCATCAGTTATGGCGGAACTTCATTGGTGACGCTGCTGTCAGCGTTTGGCGTTCTGATGTCGATTCACACGCATCGAAAGTGGATCGCACAGGTTTGAATAAGGTGAAGAATTACATGCAAGCAGTGCGTAACTGGGCTACCCGTTGTGCGCCGTGGTTCGGTGCGGTGAGCCTGTTCGGCGCTGTACAGCTGGCTGAGGCCGGCGACTACGACAACTCGCCCCAGGTGGCCGAATTCGTTGGCCAGATGAGCCGCGACCATGGTTTTGCCCCAGAACAACTGATGGGCGTGTTCCGTGAAGTGCAGCGCAAGCAGTCGATCCTCGATGCGATCTCGCGGCCAGCCGAACGGGTCAAGCCCTGGAAGGAATACCGCCCCATGTTCCTCACCGATGCGCGCATTGCGCGGGGTGTGGACTTCTGGCGCCAACACGAGGCGGTGTTGGCGCGGGCCGAGCAGGAATACGGAGTGCCGGCGCAATACATCGTGTCGATCATCGGCGTGGAAACCTTCTTCGGGCGCAACACGGGCAACTTCCGCGTGATCGATGCGTTGTCCACCCTGGGCTTCGACTATCCGCCGCGTGCCGACTTCTTCCGCAAGGAATTGCGTGAGTTCCTGCTGCTGGCCCGTGAAGAACAACTGGACCCGCTGACCCTCAAGGGGTCCTACGCCGGGGCCATGGGGCTGCCGCAGTTCATGCCCAGCAGCTTTCGCAACTATGCCGTGGACTTTGACGGTGATGGGCACATCAACATCTGGACCAACCCGGACGATGCCATCGGCAGCGTGGCGAGCTATTTCAAGCGCCACGGCTGGGTAGCGGGGCAGGGCGTGGTCAGCCGCGCGACGGTGCAAGGCGAGCGCGCCGAGCAGGGCCTGACCACCGGCATCGAACCGGCCAGTACCGTCGGGGAGTTGCGTGCGCTTGGCTGGTCGGTTCATGATGCGCTGCGCGATGATCTGCCGGTGACGGCGTTCCGCCTCGAGGGCGAGAACGGGCCAGAATACTGGCTGGGGTTGAAGAATTTCTACGCGATCACTCGCTACAACCGCAGCGTGATGTATGCCATGGCGGTGCATCAGCTTGCGCAACAGCTGGTCCAAGCACGGGGCGTCAACTAATGCGCGCAATTTTCTCTACCACCTCCTTCAAGCTGGTCACTTGCGCCGCCATCGGCCTTGCGTTGGTCAGTTGCTCCTCCAGCCGTCCGGCGCCCAAAAGTACCAGCGGCGCGGGTGTGGTGCGCAGCCAGCCGGGCCTGGACATCAACCGTGCCCACAAGGACGGTGCGCCGTGGTGGGATGTGGATGTCAACAAGATCCCCGATGCCACGCCCACCCTGCATACCGGCAATTACAAGGCCAACCCCTATACCGTTCTGGGCAAGACCTACTACCCGATGCAGGATGCCCGCAACTACCGCGCCGAAGGCACGGCGTCGTGGTATGGCACCAAGTTCCATGGTCAGAACACCGCCAACGGCGAGCTGTACGACCTGTATGGCATGAGTGCGGCGCACAAGACCCTGCCGCTGCCTGCCTATGTGAAGGTGACGAACCTGGCCAACGGTCGCAGCGTCATCCTGCGGGTGAACGACCGTGGCCCGTTCTATTCCGATCGCATCATCGACCTGTCGTATGCGGCGGCGAAGAAACTGGGCTATGCCGAAATCGGCACGGCCCATGTGCGTGTCGAAGGCATCGACCCCCAGCAGTGGTGGGCCCAGCGCGGCCAGAACCCGCCCATGGTGCTCAAGGAGCCCCAGGTGGCCCAGACTCAGGCGATCCCGGCCAGTTCCGGCCGGGTAGAACAGTGGACGCCGCCGCCGCAGCAGCACGCAGCACCCGTGGTGCCGGTGCAGGTCGGTGGCAACAACGTGCCTGCAGGCACCGGTGGCAGTTTCCTGCAGGTCGGCGCGTTCGCCAACCCGGATGCAGCCGAGCTGCTGCGCTCCAAGCTCAGCAGCATGGTCAGCGCACCGGTGTTCATCAGCTCGATCGTACGCAACCAGCAAACCTTGCACCGCGTACGCCTAGGCCCGATCAACAGTCAGGGTGAAGTCCAGCAGGCCCAGAACAGCATTCGCCTGGCGAACCTGGGGCAGGCCAAGCTGGTCACAGCTGACTGAACCAAAGCCCCATCAGGCGGGTAGACCTTCTCACACGGCATGAACCGCCTGTGGGAAGTGTTTGTCCGCGAACGGGGCGGGTCAAAGTGGCGGTTTTGTCATGAATTGACGGGCCCAGCCATGTACAATGCCGGTTTTGCCCGCAGCGGCAGCCTTTCGCTCGTTGCCGGGCCAGGCCGAAGGCCCAATAACTAGACCGACTGGTGGTGGGCCATGTGCTTGCCCAGAAAACATCTCAGACCATTAGCGATTTTCGAGAGACGGATGAACATCACCAACCTTGCCAAACGACTTTGCTTGCCCGTACTGCTCCTGCTCACTCCAGTGGCCTTCGCGGCCGAGCAGATGACGCCCGCGCCGCCTCAACTGGCTGCCAAGTCCTACGTACTCATGGACGCGTCCAGCGGCAACGTGCTGGTCGAGAACAACGGTGACGAGCGCCTCCCTCCGGCCAGCCTGACCAAACTGATGACCGCCTACATCGCCACGCTGGACATCCGCCGTGGCCAGATCGGCGAGAACGACCCGGTGACCGTCAGCGAAAATGCCTGGCGCACGGGCGGTTCGCGCATGTTCATCAAGGTGGGCAGCCAGGTTACCGTCAGCGACCTGCTGCACGGCATCATCATCCAGTCCGGCAACGACGCTTCGGTCGCGCTGTCCGAGCACATCGCCGGTAGCGAAGATGCCTTCGCCGACATGATGAACAAGACGGCTGCCGACCTGGGCATGACCAACAGCCACTTCATGAACCCTACCGGCCTGCCGAACCCAGAGCACTACTCCTCTGCGCACGACATGGCGATCCTGGCCCGCGCGATCATCAACGTCGACCCGGCCCACTACGCCATCTATTCGCAGAAGGAGTTCTTCTGGAACAACATCAAGCAGCCGAA
>CAURYQ010000021.1:0-49241 GCA_963529135.1 uncultured Pseudomonas sp.
CAGCCTAGTCGAGACAGCCAAAGCCAACGGCCAAGAGCCCTATGCGTGGCTACGCTACGCACTGGAACGCCTGCCGCTGGCGTGCTCAGTGGAAGACTACGAAGGGCTGCTACCGTGGAATTGCACGCCTCAAATATATAGCTGAGTGCTCTGCCCATCATTGGTTAGGTGGGGTTTATGGAGCGCTTACAACTGAACAGCCTCTCAATCACGTTGCGCTTTTTATACTGTGGCCGATCGAATAGTCGAGGCAGGCCTGGTCGAGGCTTGCGGTGCATTTTGCGCAAGGGAATGATCGGCTGCATGCCGTAACGATCACAGTACTGACGCAGCATCTGGCTGTCATAGCCCTTGTCCGCCAGTACATAACGGCAGCGCTTACGCGGACGACCCCGGCTACCCGGCAGGCTGATCTGCTCCAGTAACGGCATGAAGTAGCGCGAGTCGGCTTCTTCACCGGGCGACAGCATGACGGTCAGCGGGAAGCCGTTACTGTCGCAGGCCAGATGTATCTTGGTCGTCAATCCGCCCCTGCTACGGCCGAGGCAGTGGTGGTGCGGTTCCTGCGGGCCCCTTTTTTTCCGGCACCGCTGGCCGCTCGGGTAGCTCGAACCGATGTCGAGTCAACCATCCAAGTATCCAGATCGATAAAGCCGTCTTCACGTAAACGCAGGTGCAAATGGCGCAGAACCTGCTCGAAAGTGCCGTTGTCGCGCCATTGTCGGAAGCGCTGATAAACGGTCTTCCAGGGCCCAAAGCGCTCTGGAAGATTGCGCCATTTGGCGCCTGAGCACAAGATCCAGAAGATGCCGTTAAGCATCTGACGGTCATCGCGCCTTGGGCGCCCCATACGTTGAGGAGGAGAAACGATGGCTTCGATCATTGCCCAGCGTTCAGATGAGATTTCGTAACGGCCTACCATGACGACCCTCCCAGCAACCAGAGCGGGTCATTTTAGCCAAAGCGACTTTTCAGACAAAACCTAGCACCGATGCTATTTCATCAGCGATTCAGCTATGTCGGACATAGCCTAGCCTTGGCGGAGTTTTACGTTGCCACAGATATTTCATTTTTCCTGACAAGTCCTATGTCTGGCATGGGAGTGGCTCTTAACACCGATCACCAGTTGGCCAATCTCAACAGATTACAGATATCTGTCCAGGTAATTTGTCCATACTGTTCCAAAGCCGATTTTTTAGGACAATGTACCCATGAAAATTTGACAGACGATCTCATAACCCTACCACTCCCTTCAGAGATATCAACTTACCCCACCGATATCCCACACCGCCGGTAGAAATAAATCGTTACACGCACGATAAGACAGTGGCAACTCTGAGAAGCTCAAACATCCCCCTCCCATTCAAACAAGTAGCCATAACAAAATTAATCAGCTCCTCAAGGCACGTCCGCCGACTCCCCACGAAGCGACTATCTTGCTTATCCTCAACCACTCCAAATCGAATTTTTCATCGATATGTGAAACAGACTTTTTGGGACTTAAGGATGACATAAAACTAACACAGTTTTTCAGCAAATCTTCGCCGAATTTTGGGCAAACCAAATCCTCCTCATCAAAAGACGCGATGGCATTCCAGTACTTTGACTTACGACTCCGGTCATCTGAAAGCGCCTGTTTAACTGTAAAACCAATTTTATGATCCGGAAAAGTTCGATAAGAGATAAATTCTGGCTTAAAGGCAATGCCGTCGTCACACATCTCCCCGGACACAGCCTTAAGAATTGAAATTGGAATTACGTTTTCGATTTCATGACATTTCAAGATCTCAAAGTAACGTTTCCCTTCGAAACCTTCAACTATGCTTTTGAACCTTTTTGCTGTTGCACCAATTGCAGCCTCTGGATGATCCTTGTCGCTGTCGATTAAACAGGCAAAAAATCTTTTCCCTTTATCCAATCTCTTGAATTTGGTAATCGTTGTATTACCACCACCAGGCTGAATATCCAGTACGACGTTGAGGCCACTAACCTTTTGCTTATGGAGGTATGTTTTAGCACCCCACACATAGGCTTCACCGTCTAGATCGTTTTCCGTTAGCAGTATAGATTCCTGGGTAGCGCCGCTATCATAGAAATTCTGATAACCTGCGTATAACACACCATCAACAAAGTCCATTCTATGCTTGTCAACAAAATCGACACTGACATAAAAAAGGAAGTCTTTATGAATCATTCTCTGTTCGTTAGAAAGACTCATCATTTCGTATAATACTTTCTTGGAGAACACTCCAAAACCGTCAACTTTCAAAAGTTCCTTAAGCGTAGGGACAGGCATCCACAAATGATGCTTACCTTCCCCATGTGCTCTTAGGAGATTCTCAATAGCGGTTAATTTTGCTTCAAAATCTGAAGCCAAATCAACCCCGTCAGTTATTTTAATTATCATAATCGGGAGACAAAAATCCGGCTGGCCAGTTAATAAGATAACCTTCCGAGTCAAACCCGGATATGGATGTACTCGTTACACCATCTGTCTTCTCGAAGAGGGCTATGTTGACGATAGATTCATCTATCACCTCATTCCTAATCGACTCCCCGAGAGCATCTACTAGGTGCTTGCTATGCGTTTCGATCACGAAATACAGATCAGCTCTATGTACCTGAGAAATAACTTTAGCAATAGCCAGACCGAATTTGTACTGTAGCGCTGGATGCAAGTGTAACTCAGGCTGCTCCAGAACGATTACCCTTGGCCCTTTTGAGCGATTTAGACCGAATGGCCGCCTTTTAAAATGCGCCACAAACTCAAGCCATATAGAAACGATTACCGGTAGAATTTGGGAGTAGCCGAACCCCATATCACTAACGTTATGGAAATTTCTATCTCCCTCTTCTCTAACGTGAATTTCGTAGTGCAATCCGTTTGCAGACAATAAAAGCTCAAACCCGAAATTCTGAAGAATCCAGTTACTCAGATTTTTTTGACTATTTGAATCCAGCGAATTAATCACCATTGGCAGATTACTGCCCGTGTGATCTACCTCGTCAACTCTCAAGTCTTGATATCGATAGAATCTTTCACCTGCCGCCCTTAAAGGCGCCTGATATCGCACACCGGAAAAAAACGACTTAAACAAACTATCAGCGGCCTTCAAGAAGGCATTAAACTCACGAGCAACAAGGAGCGTAAAAGTTACATCCTTTACACCCTCCTCATTAGAGGCCAAGTTTTTTAAAAAAAATCTATCTCTAGGAAATGCGCCTTCAATCTCTTGCAACAAGTTAGCCTTGGGTCGAAGCCTTATGCTTTCAACGGCTTCCCTTATTTTTATCTTGCTTTTAGATGCATGATGCAGAGTCTCGAAATAATCAGCGAGCATCCTAGTGGCATCTTGACGCAGCGTATTAACCAGACTAAATCTTTTTGGCGAAAAACTGGCTCCGTCTCTTTTAACCTCTCTCAGCCCACGCAAACTAATCGGAATTAACGCACCATGATCGCTTATGACTTTCAGCGGGAAGTTTAATTTCAGATCATAATTACGATTAAAGGCGGTAGTACGCTCAACATCGTTACCGCTATAAACAACTTCCACGCAAGAAGAACCAACCTCAAAAAGCAACTTAGTCCGAAGCTGGGCATCATTCTGCCGACTGATGGATATACAAATTTTTACGTCGAAAAATCTATCTTCCGACGACGTGTCAGATTCCTCAACTTCAAACTCGAAACCCCAGCCATCATCTTTTACCACTTCCAGCGTCGCATTGAACTCAAAACTTATCTCTTTCCCCCCACCATCATGTAAAGCCGTATCAAAATCCCCAAAGTCTACCAAACTTCCGAACCATAAAATCGGGCTTTTAGTGTCAGCTTGCACTGACTGCCTGAGCAATGGAAAAGTTCTGAGAAATGTACTTTTACCACAGCTATTACGACCTACCAAAATATTGATCGGTTTGATTGGTATCGAAGGAGATGACTCTCCAAAGCTTCTTAGATGACGCACCCCGAATGAATGTAATACTTCCTGCATCAAACAACTCCATAGTTACACTTAAAATGTAGTCCAAGACGAGAGGCCACTAGCTCAAATGTGTCACTTTGCTATCATGCTATTACATCAAAACGGCGAAAGCGTCAATACTTCCGACGTAAGCCCGAAGTGGTTTGGGGTTAAACCGAAAGCGCTTGCACATCCTAAAATGGCTGTCACACGCCAGCAGCTTGCAGCGCCCCTAAGATAGGCATACGAAGGCAGCAATCCGGCTCATGAGCTGACGCGGCGTCGCCTCCGACGTTTCAAGACATCCACTTAGCTGATACATTTCCCACTCAAACCCTTGGGAAGGGGCCTTGATTTACGAGGTTTGCAGGTGATGTAGCCGGCTTTTGCTGTACATCGACTACCCGGCCGACAACAACAAGATGAGCTGGCAGGACATGCTCGCCTGGCTGCGCGAGAAGCGCTGGCAGTCGCTGGGCTTTGGCGGCGTGACGTACCTGGCGTTGCTGATCCCGGGGGTGAACGTGGTGATGATGCCGGCGGCGGTGGCCGGGGCGACGTTGTTCTGGGTGCGGGAAAACGGCAATGCCCGGGTCGTGACCTCGCCTACGCATCGAGCCTGAGCCTCCCCAGGTGCGACCCTACTCATCACAGGAGCCTCCCATGAATCGCTTCAACCCCGCCAAGCTCAAGCTGTCGAAATGGACCGCAACGCAGCCGGTGAACCGTGAAAAGCACTTTCTGGTCACCGACCTGGAACATGACGAAGCGGGCGTGCTGCTGCGCGTGGAGCTGCAGGCAGTGCACAGCGGGCGCAGCGAGTGGCTGGACTGGCGAGTATTGCGCGATGCCCAGGTGTGGGCCATGGGCTGGCGATAATCGAGTCACGGGCTGAAGCGGCCATGCGCCGCCCCTTGAGGCAACGGTTGGCGCTGTACCCGATCAAGCGCTCCGGCGTCGTGATACCTGAGCGCACATCACGGCCTGTCGGTACCCGTGCCCAGCGTTACTGCCCAAGGCGGCTGGAGAACTGTCCTACCACATCCACCACTCGCCGGGCCCCTTCCTGGATCTCCTCGATCACGCTTCCCGTCTCGTCCGCGAGTGCTCGGCCCTCTTCGGCCTGGCGCTTGCTGGTGTCGATGATGGCAACGGCGGCCTGGGCCAGCTGCTCGTTCTGCTGCACGACCCGGGCTATTTCCTCGGTGGCGGTGCTGGTGCGCGAAGCCAACTGGCGTACTTCGTCGGCCACCACGGCAAAGCCACGCCCTTGCTCCCCAGCGCGGGCCGCCTCGATGGCGGCGTTGAGCGCCAGCAGGTTGGTCTGCCCGGCGATATCGCTGATGGTCTTGATGATCGAGCCAATGACCCGCGACTGGGTGTCCAGCGCCTGGATGCCCTCGGCAGCCTGAAGCATCGACGTCTCCAGTCCGCGCATGACACTGACGCTCTGCCCGACCACGTCGGTGGCGCGACGGGCGCTGGTATCCGTTTCGCGGGAGGTGTTGTAAGCCACGTCGGCGGCCTGGGCCACCGCTTGCTCCTGATTGACCTGATCGGTGATGACCGTGGCGAACTTGACCACTTTGTAGAGTTCGTCGTGGGCGTTGAAGATCGGGTTATAAGACGCTTCCAGCCAGATCACCCGGCCATGGGCGTCGATCCGCCTGAAACGCTCGGCAACGTATTCACCTCGGCGAAGCTTGTCCCAGAACGCCTGGTAACCGGGCGAATTGACCTCGGCGGGTTCACAGAACATGCGGTGATGCTTGCCACGGATCTGATCCAGTCGATACCCCACCGCCGACAGAAAACGCTCGTTGGCAGTCAGGATGATGCCATCGAGGTCGAACTCGATCACGGCCGTCGAACGCATCAGGGCCTTGATCAGGCTTTCGTGCTCGCGAGAAGTGACGATGGTACGGGTCAGGTCGCTCGAATGCAGGGTGAAATACTTGATGCGACCATCGCTGCCCTTCACAGGCTGCAGAATCGAGCGCAACCATGCTTCCTGGCCGTCGCCGCGCAGCAGGCGAAACGCGCCGTTGAAGTGCTCGCCTCGGCTGATGGCATTTTTCATGCGCTGGTGAAAATCCAGCGCCTTGACGTGCGCGGGCACGATGTCCTCGATGTGGCGCCCAAGCAATTGGTCGGCCCGGTACAGCATCTCGGTTTCGAAATTGCCATTGACCATCTCGATGCGTCCGGCCGGGTCAAGTTGCAGCACCAGCATTTCGCTGTCGAGGCTGCTCTTGATCTGATCGATGGTCATCAGTTCTTCACGCAACTGCCGTATTTCTTGCTTGAGCTTGTTGTTGAACATCACCGCTCTCCTGGAGCGTAGGGGCGAATGCAACTGCATCGGCTGGGCAGTGGGCCTCTTGAGTACGTCCTGGATGAATATTTCCGAGCCTTTCAACGCCGCGAGCCCAGCATCATCCTTACGTCATGGCGGCGTCATACCCGCGCAATGCAGGAGGCGGATAGTCAGGCCATGAACACCCTCATCCTGCGCATCTGCATCGTCAGCGAAACCTTCGCCCCGGAAATCAACGGCGTGGCCCACACGCTGTCAAATCTATGCGACGGGCTCCGCCAACGTGGCCATCAGCTCACGGTGGTTCGCCCCCGTCAGGCCGGGGACCGCCACTCGGGGCACGCCCCGGACGTACGGCTGTGCCGAGGCTGGCCATTGCCAGGGCACCCCGGTCTGCAATGGGGCGAGGTCTCGCTGCACACCCTGGCAAAGCATTGGGGGCGGCAGCGCCCTGATGTCATCTACATCGCCACCGAAGGGCCTTTGGGGCTGAGCGCACTGTGCGCCGCTCGGCGGCTGGAGATCGCCGTGATCAGCGGTTTCCACACCCTCTTTCCCCACTACTCGGGGCCATGCGGCCTGGGCCTGCCGGCACGCGTGCTCACATTCTACTTGCGTTGGTTTCATCGCCGGGCCGCGCTGACCCTGGTGACCAGCCTTAGTCAACAGCGTTGGCTGGAGCGCCGCGGCTTCGAGCGGTTGGTGTGCATGGAGCGGGGCGTGGACCCCTGCCTGTTCAATCCGTCTCGGCGCAGCCAGGCGTTGCGTGAGCACTGGGGTTTGGGCCTGGATGACATCGCCGTCATGCACGTGAGCCGGTTCGCGCCGGAGGACAACCTGGGCCTTGTGCAATCGTGTTTCGAGGCCTTGCGACAGGCTTTGCCCCATCGACGACTACGCCTGATCCTGGTTGGCGATGGGCCACTGCGGGGAAAGTTGGAACAACAGGTACCCGATGCCCTGTTCTGTGGCATCCAGCGAGGCGAACAGCTGGCCGAGCACTATGCCAGCGGCGATCTGTTTCTGTTTCCGGGCCTGGTCGAGACCTGCGACAGCGTGGTGCTCGAAGCGATGGCCTCGGGATTGGCCGTGGTCGCTTATGACCACACGGCTGCTGCACAGCATATCTGTCATGGGCACAGCGGTGCGCTGGCGATGCCTGGCGACGCTCTAGCGTTCACCGATGCCGCCTGCTGGTTGCTGCAAGATAGCGAAACGTTGCGGCGAGTGCGGCTCAATGCTCGCCAGCACGCACGCAACCAGGGATGGGGCAGGATCGTCGACCAATTCGAAGCACACTTGCTCGATGCCTCGTTGAACAAAGAGGCGCGCCAGGCAGCCTCGATGCAGCCGATGCCGCCGCGGTGAAGCCACGGCACTCGACAAGGGAGCACTACCCTCAGTGATCAGCCGAGCGCCTTCTCGATGGCCTGGACCACCGCAGGATCGTCCGGGGCCAGGCGCGGGGAAAAGCGCGCCAAGACCCGCCCATCCTTGCCCACCAGGAATTTCTCGAAATTCCAGGTGATGTCCCCCGGGAACTCCGCGCCCTCACCTGCCAGCAGGCGATACAACGAGTGGCGCTGCGGCCCGTTCACCTCGAGCTTGCCGCTCAGGGGGAAGGTCACGCCGTAGTGAGTGCTGCAGAAGGCCTGGATTTCCGCTTCGCTGTCCGGCTCCTGGCCTGCAAACTGGTTGCAGGGCAAGCCAAGGACCGTGAACCCTTTGTCTTTGTAGGTCTGATAGAGCTGTTCAAGCGCCGTGTACTGGGGTGTCAGGCCACATTTGGAAGCCACGTTGACCACCAGCACCACCTGCCCCTTGTACGGTTTCAAGGACAGTTCGCCACCATCAAGCGCGCTCAACTTCAGGTCGTGAAAAGCACTCATGCTGTAATCCCCTTTTCAGGTCGCCGACGGCCCCCGGGCAAATCGCGCCCACTAAAAAGGCGCTCGTTCAAGCCGTCGCCTTCCGTGGGAAGGCAGGGCGGCTTGCCCGAACGCCTGGCGACTTTCTGAGCTTAGCGCAGAAAGATCAGTGGTGATGACCGCCTTCACCATGGATGTGACGGTGAGCGATTTCTTCTTCGCTGGCGTCACGCACGTCCACGACCTTGACCTGGAAGTTCAGGCGCTGGCCGGCCAGTGGGTGGTTGCCGTCGACGGTCACGTCGTCGCCATCCACGTCGCGGATGGTGACGATCTGCATCTGGCCATCGGGCGCCGATGCGTGGAACTGCATGCCCACTTCCAGCTCGTCGACGCCTTCGAACAGGCTGCGGTTCAGGGTGCTGACCAGCTCGGCCATGTACTCGCCGTAGGCCTCTTCAGGCTCGATGGAAACAGTCAGCTCGTCGCCGGCCTGCTTGCCTTCCAGGGCTTTTTCCAGGCCAGGGATGATGTTGCCGGCACCTTGCAGGTAAACCAGCGGCGCGCCACCGGCGGAGCTGTCGATGGTCTCCCCGGCGTCGTTAGTCAGGGTATAGTCGATGGAGACAGCCTTGTTGGCGGCGATCAGCATGGGGCAAGACCTTTTGCAAAAGAATGTAGAACGGACAAGTGTAACCAAGCCATCGCCCGATTGCGAACCTCGCCTGGATCGACCCATGCCCATCAGTCGGATCGTCGCATTGCGTCAGGATGTCGAAGGCCACTGGTTCGCCGAGTTGACCTGCGGCCACACCCAGCACCTGCGCCACGCGCCTCCCTGGCAACTGCGCCCTTGGGTGCTCGACCCCGAGCAGCGCGCGCAGCGCCTCGGCCAGCCGTTCCCATGCGGTTGGTGCGCACAGGGTGCCGATAGCGCTACCCTTGAGCGTTGATCCCTTGCACCGCTTATCTCGAGAAGCACGCATGCAAACCTTTTTCATAGCACCAACCGACTTCGGCGTTGGCCTTACCTCCATCAGCCTGGGCCTTGTGCGCACGCTGGAGCGCGCCGGCCTGAAGGTGGGTTTCTTCAAGCCCGTCGCCCAACCCCATCCCGGCGACACCGGCCCGGAACGCTCCACCGAGCTGATAGCACGTACCCACGGCATCATGCCACCCACGCCGTTGAGCCTTGCCCAGGTCGAACGGATGCTGGGCGATGGCCAGCTGGACGAGCTGCTCGAATCGATCGTACGCCTGTACCAGCAAGCCTGTGTCGGCAATGACGTGGTGGTGGTCGAAGGCATGGTCCCGACCCGCCATGCCAGCTACGCAGCCCGCGTCAACCTGCACCTGGCCAAGAGCCTGGACGCTGAAGTGATCCTGGTCTCGGCTGCCGAACAGGAGGTGCTCAGTGAATTGTCAGGCAGAGTGGAGTTGCAGGCCCAGCTGTTCGGGGGCCCGCGCGACCCCAAGGTGCTCGGCGTCATCCTGAACAAGGTGCGTACCGAGCAAAGCATGCAGGAATTCTCCACACGGCTGCGGGAGCACTCCCCGCTGCTGCGGGGCGAGGACTTCCGCCTGATCGGGTGCATCCCCTATCAGCCTGAGCTCAATGCCCCGCGTACCCGGGATGTGGCCGAGCTGCTCGGCGCCCAGGTGCTCAATGCCGGTGACTACGAGCAGCGGCGCATGACCAAGATCATCATCTGCGCCCGCACGGTGGCTAACACAGTGCCATTGCTGACGTCCGGGACGTTGGTGGTGACGCCAGGCGATCGCGACGACATCATCCTTGCAGTGAGCCTTGCAGCCATCAACGGCGTGCCGCTGGCCGGTCTGCTGCTGACCAGCGACAGCAAGCCCGACGCGCGCATCCTGGGGTTGTGTCGCGGTGCGCTGCAGGCAGGGTTGCCCATCCTGTCGGTCAGCACAGGCTCCTACGACACCGCCAATCAGCTCAATTCCCTTAACCGGGAAATTCCGGTAGATGACCGAGAGCGCGCCGAATTCATTACCGACTTCGTGGCCGGCCATCTCGACGGCGCCTGGTTGAGCCAGCGCTGCGGTGCACCGCGCGAGATGCGTCTGTCGCCGGCCGTGTTCCGCTATCAACTGATCCAGCGCGCGCAGCAGGCCAACAAGCGCATCGTCTTGCCCGAGGGTGCCGAGCCGCTGCTGGTGCAGGCGGCAGCCATCTGCCAGGCCCGCGGTATCGCCCGCTGTGTGTTGCTCGCCAAGCCCGAGGACGTCGATGCCGTGGCCCGTGCCCAAGGCATCACCTTGCCGGAAGGGCTGGAAATCCTGGACCCGGACCTGATCCGCGACCGCTATGTCGAGCCCATGGTGGCGCTGCGAAAAAGCAAGAACCTCAATGCGCCGATGGCCGAGCAACAGCTCGAAGACCCGGTGGTCATCGGCACCATGATGCTGGCCCTGGACGAAGTCGATGGACTGGTCTCAGGCCTTGTGCACTCCACGGCCAACACCATCCGCCCAGCCTTGCAATTGATCAAGACGGCACCAGGCGCCAGCCTGGTCTCGTCGGTGTTCTTCATGCTGTTTCCGGATCAGGTGCTGGTGTACGGCGATTGCGTGATGAACCCCCACCCCAATGCCGCCGAGCTCGCCGAGATCGCCCGCCAGAGTGCCGCATCGGCCCACACCTTCGGCATAACGCCACGGGTGGCGATGATCAGTTACTCGAGCGATTCGGCAAGCGACGAGGAAGTGGAGAAAGTCCGCGAGGCCACACGCATGGCCAGAGATGCCACCGAGCAGCTGCTGATCGATGGCCCGTTGCAGTACGATGCGGCCGTCAACCCTGCCGTGGCACGCGATTTGGCGCCAGGCAGCCAGGTTGCAGGTCGTGCCACGGTTTTCGTGTTCCCGGACCTGAACACCGGCAATACCACACACAAGGCCGTACAGCGCAGCACCGATGGCGTGAGCCTTGGGCCGATGCTGCAGGGCCTTCGCAAGCCAGTGAACGACCTGCCCCGTGGGGCACAGGTCGACGACATCGTGCACACCATCGCATTGACGGCCATTCAGGCCAGCGAGGTACGTTGAGGATAGGGGCCGGCAGGCGGCCCCTGCGTTTCAGTTAGGGATACTGCTGAACCTGGCCCTGCTGCTGATCGTACTGCTGGCCAGGGATCGGCTTGAGGTTCACTTCCACGCGCCGGTTCTGCGCGCGACCATTGGCATCGGCATTGCTGGCGATCGGCTGGTCCGGGCCCATGCCACGCACGGTCACGCGTGAGGCGTCCACACCCTGCGAGGTCAGGTAGCTGCTGACTGCCTGGGCACGGCGCTGGGACAAGTCCATGTTGTGCTGGCGGCTACCGGTGCTGTCGGTGAAACCCACCACTTCGATGTTGTTCTGGTTGAATTGCTTGAACGAGCCGGCCAGGTTGTTCAGCGGCGCATAGAAGCTCGGCGAGATGTTGGCCGAGTCGGTAGCGAAGGTGATGTTACCTGGCATGATCAACTTGATCTGGTCGCCCTGACGCTGAACCTCGACGCCGGTATTGGCCATTTTCGCGCGCAGTTCGGCTTCCTGCTTGTCGGCATAGTAGCCATACCCGGCTGCGGCGGCACCGATGGCAGCGGCGCCGATCAGTGCGCCTTTGCCACGGTGATTGTGGTCGATCGCGGCGCCAGCGACGGCACCGGCCAAGGCACCAAGGCCACCGTACTTGGCGGTCTTGCTCATGCCGCCGGCATCTTGCCCCTGGTTTTCATAGGGGTTCTGCCCCGCACACCCGGTCATCAGGGCAGCGGTGGTTGCGACGATAATCAGGCGACGCATGGTGAACATGGGCAAGCTCCTTGTGTAAGTCATGTATGCCGTGGATCGGGACCGGCTCTATGTCAGGCTTGGAGTGTCTGGCACGGGGAAAATTCCGCGCTCGCCGATGCATTTGTGTACTGCGCTGCCCGCCACTCAGGGCAGGTACAAACGGAACAGGCCGCCACCCAGCGCACCGCCATTGGAGATGTCGATACGGCCCTGCACCCCGCCGCTTTCATGCAAGGCCGCAATGCGCGCGGCGAAATACAAGCCCAGCCCCGTGCTGCCACTGGTGGAGTCGATGCCCTGAATGTATTCCTGTTGCCGTTCGATCATGCGCGGCGGATAGCCGGGCCCGTCGTCGTTGACGCAGATGACCAGTTGGTTGTCCGCCTCTTCGATGGTGATCAACAGGGCCTTTTCGGCGAACCGCGTGGCATTGGTGATGACGTTGGTGACAACCGATGCAACCAGTTCACGATCGAAAAAGCCCAGCGGGTTATCGGTATCGATGCGCCAGGTCGCCTCGATGGCATTGTGTTGCAACACCTCTTCATGGGCTGCCAACTGGGCTTCGATGAAATCGTCGAGTTCGTGATAGTCCGGGCAGACCGGTAACTGGTTGACACCGAGTTTGTACAAACCCAGCAACTGCACCAGCATGCCGTTCAAGTGGCGAAATTCATGCTCCATCACGCCTTGTTCGGCGCCGCCGCGCAGCTCTTCGGGCAGACGTTGGACCCACTGGCTGTGGGACTGGATCAGTGCCGAAAGCGAATTCTTCAGGTCGTGCACGGTGGAGGCGATCACCGTGGAAAAATCCAGCCCCTGATTATCAAGATTCATGCGCCGAACACCCGGGTATGCAGTTTGCGGTAGCGGTCATAGCGATTATCGCTGGCAGGGATACCGGCCACGCTGGTCAAGGCGTCGCGGCACTCCTGCATGATCGCGGGCTGAGGATTCTCTCCGCCAATGCGCAGCAGCGCCTGGGCGGTGTTGAGGGCGATGCTGATGTTCCTGGGCTGTAGACCCAGTGCTTTGCGGAACAACTGCAACGCCTCGCCGAGCTGACCTCCCTGGTAACTGCGCACGCCCTGTCGGTTGAGCGTGACGGCTTCGGTGATGGCGTTCAGCACGCTGGGGTCATCCGTCAGCTGGCCTACTCTTTCCATGCCCTTGGGGTCGTCGCCATAACTCTCCACACAGCTCCTCAGGACGCCGATGGCTGCCGCATCCTGCCCGGAAGCCTGCAATTGCCGGGCAACGGTCAGGGCCGCATCGACCGAGAAGAACTGGTTCATCTTTTCCAGGCGCTGAACGGCCTGGTCCGTCAGCTTGGCAGCGGTTTCCGGATCGCCGGCCTGCTGTAGGCTGGCGGCTTTCATCATGCGGGCGCGCACCTGAAGGCCTTGATCTTCCGGGTTCTCCTTGGCCACCTCGCTGAGCGTGGTGTTGATCTCGACCCGGGTGCGGGCATCCAGCCCGAACCCTGCATTGCGGCTCATCAATGCCTGGACCAAGCCAAGGTTGTTCTCGGCATCCTTGTAGCGTGAACTCTGGCCTTGGTTAACCGCATGCCTGAACGCCTTGGACGCGCTGTCGAAGTCTTCGTTGGCCAATGCCAGCTTGCCCAGTTTCGCCTGGCGTCGAACCGACAGCGGCGACAGGCGCACGGCCTCCTCCAGCAGCCCTTGGGCCCGTTTGGTTTCACCTTGGGCCTCCAGCACGTCGGCCATGCCGTCGTAGAGGCTGGGCATGATCGGGAAAGCCTTGAGCGCCTGTTCGTAGACAGCCTGGGCCTGGGCATGCTGGCCGCGCTTGTGCATCAGGCTGCCCAACGCTGCGTAGACCCAGGGCTGCGGGCGGCTGGCGAGAATGGCCTTGAGAAACTTCTCGAGTTCTTCGAAGCGGTTGAGGTTGCGCAGTGCATCGGCCCGATAGCGCAGGCACAGCGGCGCCAGGCGCGGGTCGCGTTTGCACAGCTCGGCGCAGGCTGCGAGCACTTCGCCCGGGCGGTTGCGGTCCAGCGCCTGAAGGATGGGCTTGAGCAGCGCCTTGCGCTGGTAGAGCTTCTCAACCCGCTGGGCGAGGCCAACTCGGTTGAATGGCTTGGTCAGGTAGGCGTCGGGCTCGTGCTCGATGGCGCTGAGCACAATGGCCTGGCTGCTCTCGGCGGTGACCATGATGAACACGCACTCATGGCTGATGTGCTTGTCGATGATCAGGTCTTCGAGCACCTGCTGGCCATTTTTCTTGCCATCGCCCAGGTGAAAGTCTTGCAGGATGCAGTCATAACGCTTCTGGGCGCACATGCGCAGCGCCTGCTCGCCGCTGTCGGCGGTGTCTACGTCGCGAACGCCCAGTTCGCGCAACATGGAGCGGGTCGACGTGCGAAAGTCGGTGAAGTCGTCAACGATCAGAAAACTCTTTTGCCCGAACTGCAGCATCAACACGACCTGCCCTGGAAAAATTGGAAATATGGCACGAGGCGAACCACCGAACGCTGTATCGGCAGCCGGTCGGAAAAGATGAGTGTGGCATGCGCGCCACCTGCAGGGTGGCATCAGGCCAGCATTTTAACGACCTTGGGCCCGCGCTACCAGTGTCATCCCAGCAGGCCCAGCGCCTTGGCCCGGGCCACGGCCTGGGTACGGCGTTCGACCCCCAGCTTGCTGTTGATGTGGCTAGCATGCGTCTTGACCGTGTGCAGCGAGATGAACAGCCGCTCGCTGATCTGCTGGTTCGACCAGCCTTGGGCGATCAATTCCAGCACCGCCCGCTCGCGGCTGCTGAGCGTATCGGCGCTAAGGTTGGCGCCCGGCTGGCCGGGCAGGCGCTCGAGCAACTGGGCCCGGACTGGGCAGCTTGCGCCTGCCTGAACCTGCTCGCGCAGCCACTGCGGGTAGCGTTGCAGCAGCTCCTGGAAGGGTTGCAGCACACCGCCACTGGCCGCCTGCAACAGTTCTGGCATCAACTGCCCGGCCTGTGCCTGATGCCCTTGCTCAAGGTGCAGAACGGCCAATTGGCACAGGGCGCTGACCTTGAGCATCATGCCGCCACAGGCCTGGCCACGTTCGGCAAGTTGCTCCAACGTGCGCGCCGCTTCTGCAAAGCGACCCTGGGTGCGGTCCAGCGCCGCCTGTTGCAAGGTGACGTGGCACGGTAGCAATGGGTGGAATTCGGGGGCCAGCGCCGCCTGCGCGCCACCGTACGTCTGACCCAGGCGAGACAGCCAGGACTGCGCAAGGTCCATGCGCCCTTGCGCCAGCCAAAGCTCGCATTTGACCAGGGTAATCATCGCCAGGTAATAAACAGGCGGCACATCCCAGATGTGCATCAGGCGTTCGGCCTCGGCGAGTTCGGTGAACGCATCGGCGAAACGCCCTGCCCGGCCTTCGAGCATGGCAATCACGCAATGACCGATGAGCACACTGATGTCCCGGCAGGCACGTGCCTCGCCCAAGCCACCACGCAGTCGAGCAAGCCCCTGTTCCGGGCAAAGACGCGCCACCAGCAGGTAACCCTCGTACAAGGTGAGCCGCGCCCGGATCGCATACAGCCGCTGCGCGGACAACCCCTGCAGACGCTGCAGCCCTTGGCGCACTTCGCTCATGGCCCGCACGACCTCACCGCGTGCATGCAGCACACGCGCCCTGTCGTAGTGTGCCAAGGCCTCGAACAACGGGTTGCCGACGCGCTGGGCCAACTCCAGCGCTTCTCGGTTCCAGCTGCGTGCACGCCAGAAGTCGCCCTCGGCGATTGCCAGGTTGGACAAGGTCGACAGGCACACCAGGCGCTGGCCGTACCGCTTGCAGGGCAGGCTCTGCAGCGCTTCGGTGCAGCAGTTCAGGGTGCGCTCGCGGTCGCCACGCCCTCTGGCGATGACGCCGCTGAGCGCCAGCCACTGGGCCAGCATGGACTTCTGCGCCGTGGCTGACGGCGCTGGCAGAAAGCGCCCCAGGTGGCTTGCCAGCTCTTCGGCAGCGTCGAGCTGGCACGCCAGGCCAAGGGCCCAGCTGTACAACACGATCAAGCGCGGCGTACTGACCAACAGGCTGTCGGGCAGGTCCATTTTCCAGCGCAGCAGCATCGCCACGTTCTGTTCGGCCAGCAGTTGCTCTTCGGACAGACTTTGCACGAGGTCGGCCGCCGCCGTGAGGTCGCCGCCGCGCAATGCCTGCTCCACCGCCTCGTCCAGCAAGCCCTGGGACTGGAACCAGCGAGAAGCGCGCAGGTGGCGCTCGGTCAAAGGCTCGCACCCCTGGCGGCTGCGAAGCAGATCGGAGAACAAGTGGTGGTAGCGAAACCAGCGACCGTGCTCATCCAGCGGCACCAGAAACACCTGGTGCGATTGCAGGAAACCCAGGATGGCGCCGCTGTCTTGCTGCAGCCTTACAGCGTCGCACAGCGGCGCGCAGAAGCGTTCAAGGCATGCCGTCTCGTCGAGAAAGCGCTGCACGTGCCCAGGCAGCATCTCGATGACTTCCTCGAGCAAGTAGTCGCGGATCAGGCCTTCGCCACCGTGCAGGGCCTGTGGTAGGACGTGCTCGTCGCTGGACTCGCTGGTGGCCAGCTGCCAGAAGCGCAGGCCTGCCACCCAGCCATCGCTGCGTTGAATAAGGTTGTCCAACGCCTGGCCACGCAGGCCAGTGGGCTTGCGCCCAAGCACAGCAAGCGACTCCTCGGCCGTCAGGCGCAGGTCTTGCTCACTCAGCTCGGCCAGTTGCCGGGACAGGCGAAGGCGTGCCAGGTGCCAGTCCGGGCGCTGACGGCTGGTCACCAGCAGCACCAGCCCCGCAGGCAGGTGGTTGAGGAAGAATTGCAGGCAGTGGTCCAGCACCGGGCCTTGGGCGAGGTGATAGTCGTCCAGCACCAACAGCAAGGGCGCCTCGCTGCGCAGGTTCAGTGCCAACTCGTCGAGCAGGGTGCCAAGCCATTCTTCGAAGGCGAACGGCTGGTGGCGCTGCCGCATTTTCAGCAGACTCATTGCCTGCCCACCCATGGCGGGGCAGTGCTGCTGCAAGCCGTCCAGCAGGCGTTCGAGAAAGCGCCCAGGGTCGGCATCACGCAGGCTCAAGCCCAGCCACAAGGTGCGCCAGTGGGCAGGCAGCGTCTCGCAGAACTCGATCGCCAGCGAACTCTTGCCGAACCCTGCCGGGGCGCTGACCAGCAGCAATCGGCCACCCAGCCCGGCTTGCAGGCGCTGACACAAACGCTGACGCGGCACATGCCCTTCGGGTAACGGCGGGCGGAAGAAATGCTCGTCCATCAGGCCCATGGCCTGGCTGGTGCATCCATGCGTACGGGACAGATCTGTCATGGCCGGCTCGTTCTGGGTGGAAAAATACGGCGTAGGCGGTGGTTGCGAGACTAGCGGTTAACGCTATGCATTTGAAGTTGGTGGTGCGAATGCGCCGGAAAAAGACTACGACAAAAAGCAACAGCGCTGATCGACGCGGGATGAAACGGGGGCTTTGGCGGGGTATTCAGGCGGCTTATCGTAGCCGCCTGGAACTTCTGCAAAGGCTGGCGCCCTTGCAGTGCAACGAGGGGGCCGCTGAACACAGCCCCCTTTTCTTCGGCGTGGCCGTCAGCGGATACCTGACTGACGCAAGGCCGCTGGCTGGAAGTCGGCCTTGCTGGCGGAGAAGCCGAAGTCATAGGCGCGCTTTTCTTCGTTCTTCATGCCCAAGGCCAGGTAGCGCCCCGATTGCAGGTCGTAGATCGCCTCCAGCGTGATCCACGGCACTTCGACGTTGTAGTAAGGCTGGGCGTGAGCTTCGGATACCCGCCACAGCTGGCCGCGGCCGTCATACTGGTCGATCACGGCAGCTTGCCAGGTGTCTTCGTCGATGTAGAAGTCACGCTTGGCATAGATGTGTCGCTGGCCAGGCTTTAGCGTGGCGACTACATGCCAGACGCGGCGCAGCTCGTAGCGGGCCAGGTCCTGGTTGATATGACCGGCCTTGACGATGTCGGAGTACTTGAGTTTCGGGTCGTCGAGCTTGAAGGCATTGGACGCGATGTACAGCTCCTTCTTGCCTTCGAGTTTCCAGTCATAGCGGTCCGGGGCACCGTTGAACATGTCGAGGTTGTCGGAGGTTCGCAGGCCGTCGGCTGCCGTCCCCGGACCGTCATACGATACCTGCGGCGCCTGACGCACGCGGCGTTGACCGGCGTTGTAGATCCACGCCTTGCGCGGCTCCTTCACCTGGTCGAGGGTTTCGTGCACCAGCAGCACGGTGCCGGCCAGGCGCGCAGGCGCGGTCACTTCCTGCTTGAAATAGAACAGGATGTTCCCCGGGTTGTTGGGGTCGTAGTCCTTCATCCGGTCGCGAAACACGAATTGATCGGAGAAGGACACCGGGTTGAATGAACCGTTCTGCTGTGGAGTCGCCTGGATGACCTGGCGGCTGACGCTGCCACCGCGGTAGCGGGTGATGTGGTTCCAGATGACTTCAAGGCCGCTTTGCGGAATGGGGAATGGCACCGCCGTGCGGAAGTTGTTGAGGCCGTTGCCGCCCTCCACCAGCGTCGCCTGGGTGGCGTTTTCCTTGATCGCTGCGAAGACCTCGGCCGGCACCGTTGCCCCGCGGTGCGTCTTGTAGACCGCAAGCTTGTAAGTATCCGGGTAGCGCTTGAGCATGGCCATCTGGCCCGGGGACAGCTTGTCCTTGTATTGGTCGGCGTTCTGCGCGGTGATGGTGAACAGCGGTTTTTCACTGCCGTAAGGGTCGGCGAGGAACCCCTTGCTATCGACGCTGCCGGCCGTCTTCGAGAGAGGCTGCCAAGGCCCGATGGAGCCATCGGCGTTACCGGCCTTTTCCGCGCCCATGGGGGTCAGGGTCGTGCCCAACTTGCTCGCTTCGCCGGCCGGTACTGCCGCCATCACGCTAGTTGCCAGCAGGGACAGGCCCAGCACACCGGCTTGCAGCAGACTTCTGGTCTTGTTCATGTCGTGTCGTCCTGGATCCGTATGCTTAGAAGTTCACGCCGAAGCTGAGGGCGAGGAAGTCGCGGTCATCCACGGTGCTGTACTTGCCGTCGAAGAAATTGGTGTACGACAGGCTGGCGGTATAGGTGTTCTGGTACTCGGCATCCAGCCCCAGGCTGACGGCCTTGCGCCCTTCCTCGAAGTTGCCGCCAGGGCCGGGCGAATAACCGGAAACGTCGTGCGACCAGGCCACGCTCGGCTTGAGGTTCACGCCTGCGAACACGTCGTTGTAATCCCAGATGACCCGTGCGCGGTAGCCCCACGAAGTGCTGGTGGTATAGCCATCGTTCTCGCACTTGCGGTTGAGGTTGGCCGTCGAGGCACCGGCCCCTGCCCCGCCGATGGTGCTGGTGTTGAGCGCCTGGCAGGTGTTGGCCCCACCGGTGGCCGGCAGCGGGCCCGGGCCGAATACAGGATCGCGGCCGTAGCGGGTGTCATAGGCGCTTTCCAGGCCACCGACATGCGTCACGCCCAGCTCACCCACCACCGTCATGCGGCTGGCGCCCATCACCTGGTCGAAAAAGTGGGTCAGTGTGGTCTGGAACTGCGTGACTTCCTTGCGACGGTAGCCATGCAGGTCCTGGCCAGGCACGCCATTGAGCAGCGAAGCGTTGCTCAGGGCGCCGCCCAGCGGGCGCACACCGGCAAACAGGATATCGGTGGTGTTGAGCTGCACCGGCGCATTGGGACGGTAGCTGATCTCGCCGCTCCAGGCCGTGCCGGTCGGCAGCGTGGTGGAGAAGCTCAGGCCATACAGGCGGATGTCCTCGGGGTACTCCACGAAGTACTGGGAGTTGCCGGCCACGATCAACGGTGCCAAGGCACGCAATTGTGCCGGAAGGGTCGGGATGGCGGCGAAGACCGAAGGCGATGCGCCAGTTGCGCTGAATATCGGCGCACGGCTGTGGTAATTCATGAAGTAGGCGCCGAACTCGGTGTCAAGCGGCTCGAACATGTAGCGCATGGCCACGCCGAACTGCCCGCTGTCACGGGCATCGCGATCACCGCCGCGCCGCACCATCACGCCTTCTTCGTTGATGTTGACCCCACGGGTGGCCAGGAACTGACGCGCCGCGGCAGGGACCGTGCGGCTGCTGTTGAGCACGCGCAGGTTGTCGGTGCAGCCGTCGGCGATGATGTCCGGCTGCGAGAAGAACGTGCCGCAGTTGTCGACGACGGTCTGGTCCCATTCAAGCTGGTAGAAGGCTTCTGCCGACAGGTTGTCGGTCAGGCTCTGGGACACATAGAACATGTTGACCGGGATCAGGCCTTCCTTGATTTCGGCCCCTGGCCGGCGAAACGCCGACACGTCGATCGGGTTGACGGCATTGATGCCGCTGCCGATGAAGGTGCTCTCACCCCAGCTGACCACCTGCTTGCCCAGGCGCACCGAGCCTGGCTGATCGCCGATGGAGTAGTTGTGGTAGACGAACGCATCGAGCAGTTCGGCGCCCGACGACTTGGCCCCTTCCTTGCGGTTGGAGTCGCTGATGTCCTTGAACCGGCGGCCCTCGTCCTTGAGTTCGAAGTCGTACCAGTACTTGCCGCGCACGAAGATGCCGGTATCGCCGTACTTGAGCTCCAGGTCATGGATGCCCTTGAAGATCTTGGAGAAGGTTTCACCCTTCTTGAAGTTGAGGTGGCCATCGTCGGACGTTTGCGACAGGCCCTTGCCGCCGTTGTTGACCCCGATCAGGTTGCGATTGGGACTGGCCGTCGACCAGCTGGCGCCGATGGAGAGCGACGAGTCGAACTGGCCTTCGATTTCACCGATATTGAAACTGACCGCGAAAGCGGGGCTGGCGAGCGTGGACGCCAGGCTTACAGCCATTGGCAACCTGGCTCTGCGCCAGAACGGGTTTGCAGATTTCATCGACGCTACTCCATGTTCTTTTTTGTTATGGCAGTGGATGCTTTCCGGAACGGCCCGAATGACCGGTGTGCAAGCACACGCCTGCTCACCCTCCCCTCCGAAAAACCCCTGGCCCCGACTATAGCCAGCAAGGCACAGGCGCTTGATCCCTCTAAAGTGTGATTTGCGCTCCGTGCCGCCTGGGGATGGCTATGTGCTCCGATTGCGCCCCGGCAGTGCTGAAGAATGGCGCATTTGCGCCATTTGGCAAGCACCGCACCCCTCTGGCACGCGGGTTCCCCCCTGACAGATTGCCGCACACCCCCTTTCACAAGGTCGACAGGAAGGCACTGTTACCGGCCTGCCACTCGATGATGTCCTGGCGGATGCGTTTCTTGTCGAGCTTGCCGACGCTGGTCTTGGGAATTTCAGTAACAAGCGCGATCTGGCTGGGAATGGCCCATTTGTTGATGCGCCCTTGCTCAACGAAAGGTTTGAGGTGTTCCTTGAGCGCCCTGGCATCGATGGCCTGGCCTTCACGCACGACCAGCAGGGCAAAGGGGCGCTCACCCCACTGGGGGTCGGCGGCACCGACCACGGCCACTTCCCGTACCGCCGGATGCCGGCTGATCATGTCCTCGAGGTCCAACGAGGACAGCCACTCGCCGCCGGTCTTGATCACATCCTTGATGCGGTCACGGATGTCGATGTAGCCCATGCTGTCCAGCGTGGCAACGTCGCCGGTATGCAGCCAGCCGCCCTCCCACAGCGCCTGGCTTTTTTCCGGTTCCTTGAAATAGCCCTGGGTCAGCCATGGTGCGCGCAATACCAGTTCACCCTGTGTTTCGCCATCGGCGGGCAGAAAACGCCCCTCGCCATCGACGATGGCCGCTTCCACCAACGGCACCGGCACCCCGGCCTTGATCCGGTAGGTGATGCGCTCATCGTCCGTGCCGGCCTGCAATTCGTCGTTCAGGTGTGCGGCGCTGATCAACGGGCACGTCTCGGACATGCCGTAGGCTGCCGTCAACTGAATGCCTCGGGCCAGGGCCGCATCGTACAGCGAGCGGTTCAGCGCACTGCCGCCGATGATGATTTTCCAGCCGGCGAAATCCACGCCCCTGCCGTGGGGGCAGTTGAGCAACATTTGCAGGATCGTGGGTACGCAGTGGGAAAACGTGACCCGCTCCTCGCGCCAGAGCTTGAGCAGCATCTCGGGCTCGTAGCGGCCCGGATACACCTGCTTGATGCCCAGCATGGTCGCGACGTACGGAATGCCCCAGGCATGGACGTGGAACATGGGGGTGATGGGCATGTACACGTCATCGCTACCCAGCAGCCGCACGCTGTCGATGCTGCCCATGACCGAGGCTTCGGCAAGGGTGTGCAGGACCAATTGCCGATGGGTGAAATACACGCCTTTGGGGTTGCCCGTGGTGCCGGTGGTGTAGAAGGTGGTGGCCACCGAGTGCTCATCGAAGTCTGGAAAATCGTACTGCGGGCTCGCTGCGGCCAGCAGCTGTTCGTACTCGCCAACCAGGTTGGGCAGGGGCGCCTCGGCATTCGCCCCGTCAGTCAGCAGCACGGTGCGCTCGACCGTGGTCAACTGGCCGGCGATGGACTGGTAGAGGTCGATGAAGTCACTGTTGACCAGCACCAGCCGGTCTTCGGCGTGGTTCATGGTATAGAGGATCTGGTCGGGTGACAGGCGCACGTTGATGGTATGCACCACGGCCCCGATCATCGGGATGGCGAACATGCATTCCAGGTAGCGGTGGCTGTCCCAATCCATCACGGCCACGGTATCACCGGCCTTCACACCGGCTTCGGTCAGCACGTTGGCCAGTTGCGCGATGCGCTGACTCAACTGGGTGTATGTCAGCCGCACCTGGTCCCGATACACGATCTCACGGGTTTTTTCATAGCGGCTGGCCGACATTAGCAGACGTTTGATCAGCAGCGGGTAGGCATAGGCGCCGTCGGCGGGTTTGAGCAGGCGAGTCTGCAGCATAAATATCCCTTTCATTGAGACGCGGGCGTACAGCGAATGGTCGTCACTGTAGTGCTCGAGCGAGCCCGCCAAATCAGCCGAAGGAATGATTTGCCTCTGGCAGGCTGCGCTGACAGGCGTTGACGGGCGGCAAGCCAGGACCGGACACTGGGCTACAGGAACCCTTCAAGCCTCAATTCCTCCTCTTTTTGAACCGGAGCCCATGCATGCCCAGCTCGCGCCACGCCGTCTTTCTCGACCACGACTCGCTTGACCTGGGCGATCTGGACCTGACACCGCTGCATCGGTCGTTCGATTCGCTGGCGTTGTTTGCAACCACGACGCCAGAACAGGTCGCGCAAAGGCTTCAGGGCGCCGTGGCGGTGATCAGCAACAAAGTGGTGCTCGATGCGGCAACACTTGAAGCGAACCCGCAGCTGAAGCTGATCCTGGTGGCCGCTACCGGCACCAACAACGTCGACTTGGCCGCTGCGCACGCGCAAGGGATCACGGTCTGCAACTGCCAGGGCTATGGCACGCCCTCGGTCGCCCAGCACACCCTGGGTCTGCTGCTGGCATTGGCCACACGCCTGTGTGACTACAACAAGGCGGTGGCCGAGGGGCGATGGGCCAGGGCGAGCCAGTTCTGCCTGCTGGACTATCCGATTGTCGAACTGGAAGGCAAGACGCTTGGCCTGCTCGGCCACGGCGAACTGGGCAGTGCAGTGGCGCGTCTGGCAGAGGCCTTTGGCATGCGAGTGCTGAGCGGGCAGATTCCCGGTCGTCCGAGCCGCGCCGACCGCTTGCCGCTCGATGAGCTGTTACCGCAGATCGATGCGCTGACCCTGCATTGCCCCTTGAACCCGCATACCCGGCACATGATCGGCGGACGTGAACTGGCCCTGCTCAAGCCAGGTGCACTCGTGGTCAATACCGCGCGCGGGGGGCTGATCGATGAGCAGGCACTGGCCGACGCATTGCGCAGCGGGCACCTGGGCGGCGCCGCGACCGACGTGCTGAGCGTCGAGCCTCCGGTTTCCGGCAACCCCCTGCTCGAACCCGGCATCGAGCGCTTGATCATCACCCCGCACAGCGCGTGGGGCGCCGTAGAAGCGCGGCAGCGGATCGTCGGTCAATTGGCGGAAAACGCCCAAGCGTACTTCGCCGGACAAGCACGCCGCGTGGTCGGCTGAGGCGCGGGCGCGCCTCTGCTACACTGCGCGATTTTTCGGAGGCGTCGTCCATGGACCCGCGCAGTGAAGTGTTGCTCCGCCAGGCAGAGCTGTTCCAGGGCCCGCTGCTGATTGCCGGGGCCCCTGCGGACGGCTTGCTGGCCCAGCTGCCCCAAGCCCATGCCTGGACCTGGCATGCCGGCGATCATGCTGTGCTGGAAAGCCGCTTTGCCGGCCGCTGCCACTGCGCGGTGGAGCCACCGGCGGTGGAGGCAACCAGTGCCGTGCTGTTTCTTCCCAAGTCGCGCGAGCTGGCTGCCTATCTACTCACTACTTTGGCTGCACGGCTGCAAGGCGGCACGTTGTACGTGGTGGGTGAGAAACGCGGGGGGATCGAGAGCGTTGCCCGGCAACTCCAGGCATTGGGCAAGCCGCGCAAGCTCGACAGCGCTCGGCACTGCCAGTTGTGGCAAGTCAGCGTCGAGCAGGCGCCGGCGGCAGTTGCGCTGGAAACGCTGGCCAAGCAGTTCGAATTGGAACTGCCTGACGGCCCCTTGCAGGTCGTGAGCCTGCCTGGGGTGTTCAGCCATGGTCGTCTCGACCGAGGCACGGCGGTGCTGTTGCGCCACCTTGATGGGCTGCAAACTGGCCATGTGCTGGACTTCGGCTGCGGCGCTGGCGTACTGGGGGCAGCGGTCAAACGTCGCTACCCCCATAACCAGGTGACGATGCTCGATGTGGACGCTTTTGCCGTTGCAGCCAGCCGTCTCACCTTGGCTGCCAACAGCCTCGAGGCGGACGTCGTGCACGGTGACGGGATCGATGCGGCGCCCAAGGAGCTGAACGTGATATTGAGCAATCCGCCCTTCCACACCGGGGTGCACACCGATTACCAGGCTTCGGAAAATTTGCTGCAAAAATCTGCAATGCATCTGAGAAAAGGCGGCGAAATTCGGTTGGTAGCCAATACTTTCCTGCGCTACAAACCGATCATCGAAACAGCCTTGGGCAACTGCCTGGTTCTGGACGAGGCCGACGGCTTCAGAATCTATCAGGCAATACGCCGATAAAAACAGCGCTTGCCGAAACCGTTTCGCAAGGGCAGAATCCGCACCGTCCTAGGGGAGTAGTCTCCCGCGAGCGCCGCGCTCGCCCGGCACGCGTCAACATACTTGGTCCACAGACCATGGCGCGTGCGACCCACCATGCAGCTTGCATGGGCAGGCCTGCACAGACAGGCCCGGGGTTTGACAAGACCTATGACACGCACACCTTACCCGGGGCGGGGAGGTCGTACGTGTCATAGCCGTGTCGACCCGCCCCCGTAGGAATCCTGATGCTGGAATCTCTGCTGGTACCCACCGCAATCGTTGCCCTGGCCGAAATCGGCGACAAGACGCAGCTGCTCGCACTCATCCTGGCTGCCCGCTTTCGCAAGCCCTGGCCGATCATCGCCGGCATCGTTGCAGCCACGCTGGCCAACCACGCCGCGGCAGGCGCGGTGGGTGCGTGGTTCGGCAGCTTCTTCAGCGACGCCGCGCTGCATTGGATCCTGGCCGCCAGCTTCACCGCCACGGCCCTCTGGACACTGGTGCCGGACAAGATGGACGATGACGAAAACCCTGCGCGTCGTTTCGGGCCGTTCCTGACCACGCTGATCGCGTTCTTCCTGGCCGAGATCGGCGACAAGACGCAGGTCGCCACGGTCATGCTGGCCGCGCAGTACCCCCACCTGATCATGGTCATCGTGGGGACCACGCTGGGCATGCTGATCGCCAACGTCCCAGTGGTGCTGGCCGGCAACTTCGCCGCGGACAAACTGCCTCTGACGCTGATTCGTCGCTTGGCCGCCGCCGCGTTCTTCGTGCTCGCAATCGTCGCGGTCTACACGGCGATGAAGGCCAGCGGCTGGGTAGGTTGATGCATCGGCGGGCAGGCACGCGCAGTCAATGCGCCTGCCTGCCCGCGTGCAGCCAACCTCAGGGCTTGGCCGCTGCCTGGTACAGTGGCATGACTTTGGGGATGGCTGCCTGCAGCGCAGCAATGCGGCTGGCCGAAGCGGGGTGAGTGCTCATGAACTCTGGCGGTGTGCCCTCCGAAGCCTTGCTCATCTTGTTCCACAACGTGATGGCTGCATTGGGGTCGTAGCCTGCACGGGCCGACAACTCCAGACCGATGAGGTCCGCTTCGTTTTCGTTGGCCCGGCTGTTTGGCAAGGTCATCGCATAGTTCACCACGGTGTCGGCCAGCGCCATGCTGTCCTGACCCAGGCCGAAGATGGCGCCTGCGCCCTGGCGTGCCATCTCCACGCCATAGGCCTTGGACATCGCTTCACGGCTGTGCTCGCGCAAGGCGTGGGCGATTTCATGACCGACGACGGCTGCGATCTCGGCGTCGTTGAGTTTGAGCTGATCGATCAGGCCGGTATAAACGATGATCTTGCCGCCCGGACCGCAGTTGGCGTTGAGCTCATCGCTCTTGATGACGTTGACTTCCCACTTCCACTGCGCGGCGTCCGGACGAAACTGAGGCGCTTGCGCAATCAACCTGTTGGCGATGGCCTGTACGCGCCTGGCGTCTGCGCTGGATTTGTCGAGCAAGCCCTTGCTCGACGCTTCACCCAAGGTCTGCTGGTACGACTGGGCGTACATCGTGTTGACCTCGTCCGGCGACAGCATGCTGAACATGTATTGCTTGCGCTCCACGCCCACGGCACCGCCGCTGGTGGTATTCACCCCTTGGCAGCCGGCAAGCAGGATGCCAGCGCTCAATAGGCTGATGACAAAAGACTTACGCATGGAAACACTCCTTTTTACATGCGCCGTATCCTAGGATGACTCATGGGTAGGCCGCCATAGCCACAGGGAAGATTTTGCACACAGCCCCGAACGGCGAGCGCTAGCGCACGGCCGCGCGGGCACTCAGGCCGGCGTGAGGCACTCGGGCGCATCGAGTTTCGGGTCGTTCACGAAAGGCGCCAGTGCCCGCTCGCGCAAGGGCGTCGAAGGGCTGGCGAGCAATTCCTGCAAACGCACCAACGGCGTTTCCGGGTCCAGCCAGGCAGCCTGCCCCGCCTCGTCCAGAATCAAGGGCCTGCGCTGATTCATCGCTGCCTGGGTCACCACGGCGCAGCTGAGCCAGACCTGCTCCTGCACGGCGTAAGCCTCCCACACGGCTGCGAAGTACAGCGACGCCCCCTCGCCTGGTGTAAGCCAATAAGGCCGTTTGCGCACACTGCCCCGCCATTCATAGAAACCATTGGCCGGTACCAGGCAGCGACGCTGGCGAAAAGCTTCGCGGAACATTGGTTGCTCGACCAGCGTTTCGGCGCGGGCGTGGGCGGGGGTCCGGGACAGGTCGGTCAGCCACGGCGGCGTCAGCCCCCAGCGGGCCTTGGCCACGTGCTGCTGCCCATCCAACTGGCGCTGGATGAGCACCGTGTTCCCAGGCGAGATATTCCACTGGGCGGGCTGGCTGGCAGGAAAGCCAGGCAGGCTTGCCAATGCCCGTGGCCAGCGAAACAGGGCGTAACGTCCACACATGAGGTAATTCTGAACCTAGCAGATCAAGGTACCGGGGAAGCTCTCCGGCTCGTCGCCAACCAATGGCTGGGCATCATTGTACGCATCGATCAACTGCCGTGCGTATTCGGCCTGCTCGTCGGCTACCGACAGGCCCAGCAGGCCGTGCATGGGCAACTCGCCGGTCGCCCCGACCAGGTCGCGCCCCACCAGGTGCACCTGCACACCTTCACTGGCGAGCATACCCGCCAGCATTTCTGCCTCGAGCAGGCTTTCAGGTTCGTAGATACGCCTCATCACGCATCATCCTCACGTCTGACTTCGAGCATCCACTCGTCATCATGCACCTGCAGCACGAACACGATCGGCTGACAGCACACCTGGCAGTCCTCGGTGTACACCTGGTCGCCGCCGGACAGGTCCACTGCGGTTTCCACCCGTTCGCCACAATAAGGGCAATCGTAGAACTCTGTTTCCAGCATCAGGGCCTCCGCGACGACTTATGCGTATAATTGCCGCTCTGTTTACAGGGCCGTGTGCGTCCGAGCCGTTTTTCGGAGCCTGCCCGTACTTTATTATCACCCTAGCCGTTTCCAACAAGAGAGCATGATGGGCGAATTCGATGCCATCCGACCATACGACGACGCTGAGGTCCCTGGAGTTCTGGCACGCCTGCTCAGCGACCCGGCATTTCTCGATATCCTGACTCATTTCCGCTTCCCGCGGGCGGCCGGCGCATTGGGCTGGCTGCTCAAGCCCCTGATCGCCCGGCGCCTGCGCAAGGAATTCGCTGGCGTGACCTGTGTATCGACCCTGCAGGACAAGGTCGAGCACTACGTCGATCGCACCATCGACCGCGCCACCGATGGCGTGACCTATTCGGGGGTCGAGCAACTCAAGGCCGGCACGGCCTACCTGTTCCTGGCCAATCACCGTGACATCGTCATGGACCCAGCATTCGTCAACTACGCGGTGTACCACGCAGGCCTGCCTACGCCACGCATCGCCATCGGCGACAATCTGCTGCAGAAGCCCTTCGTCAGCGACCTCATGCGGCTCAACAAGAGCTTCATCGTGCATCGCTCGATCACCGGCCGTCGGGAAAAACTGGCCGCTTACCAGCTGCTGTCAGCCTACATCAACCACTCCATTCGCAACGACGCCACGTCCATCTGGATCGCCCAGGCCGAGGGCCGGGCCAAGGATGGCGACGACCGGACCGATTCGGCCATCCTCAAGATGTTCCACATGAGCCGCAAGGACGAGGCGTTCGGCGCGGTCATCCAGGGCCTGAACCTGACGCCGGTCTCGATCAGCTACGAATACGACCCCTGCGACCAGGCCAAGGCGCGTGAGCTGTACATCCGCGCCACCACCGGCACCTACCAGAAGGCGGCTGGCGAGGACGACCACAGCATTGCCAAGGGCATCACCGGCTACAAGGGCCGTGTGCACATCAACTTTGCCGCACCGGTGACCCAGTACTACGAGGACACCAAGCAACTGGCGGCGGAAATCGACCGGCAGATCCTCGGCGGTTATCGGCTGTTTCCGGTGCATTACCTGGCCTACGCGATGTGGGCCGAGCAGGACGACTCGCTACAAGTGCCGAGCGCCGAGCAGGTATTCCCCGCCGACGAGCTGGCCAAGGCCAAGGAAGAATGGCAACGTCGGCTCGATGCCTGCCCTCAAGAGCAACGGCCCTATCTGGTGCTGCAGTATGCAACGCCGGTGCGTAACCAGTACCAGGTCAGGCAGCAGGCGCCGCTCGCCTGACAGGCCCAGGGCGGCTCGGTTGGGCGCGCGGTGCGCGACCCGCTGGCCGCTTCTCGGTCATTCTCAGGCCCAGGTGCTGACCCATGACAGCAGCAGTGCGGCGGCCAGACAGGCAACGCCAAGGCTGTAGCGCTGCCTGGGCACCCACCCTGCGAGCCTTGCCAATGCCCTTTCTTCCCCGCCCAGCCCTTGCCGTGCATCGGCCTCGCGACGCCTGGCGCTTTGCAATAGCAGGCCGCCAGGGCAAGTCAACAGCAGCGCCAGCACATTGATGAGCTTGGTGGGATGGGCGGCAATCAGCCCCCAGAGCATGTGCAAGGACATCGCGTCACCTCGGCATCGATCTGAACAAAAGGCGGCATTCTACCGAAGCTGCCAGGCGCTGCCTGCAAGGGTGCGACCGGCTGTCATTTAATTTCATCTGTCATCGGTTCGTCATCAGAACACGCCACTCTGTCGTCCTTCCACGCACCGGAGCTCGTTCATGCTGCATGCCGAAAACCAGGACCGCCTCTATCTTGTTGCCCAGAGCGACGAACAACAGGCGCTCGTCGATGGCTTGGCCATCAATGTGCAAGACCGCCAGTGGCTGGTCTACTGCGCCTTGGGCGGGCATGCCCATGAGCACTGGCCCGAGGTGGATACTCAGACCGGGATCAGCGTGCTGGATTGGCGCATAGAAGCGGCCTGACGGTGGCTTAAGGTAAAAAAACCGCTGGCCGTCACCGGGCAGCGGTTTGGGTGACCTTCGGTGCTTACTGCGCCAGCACCTGGCCGATGCTTGGGTCCTTGAACAACCGGGTCAGTGCGTCGCTCAGCACATCGCTGACCAGCTTGGTATTGGTGTCCTGGTTGGGCGCCATGCCGAAGCGCTGGTCCAGCGAGGCGCCATAGCGGCCGGTGTAGCGGCGGCCGTTGTTGGCGACGTCAGCACGGAACGTAGCGCCGATGGTGGCTTCGGTCACGTAGAGCTTGTCCTTGGGCGACTGGTATTTCAGCTCGGCCAGGGTAATGGTCAACTGCGGCGCGTTGCCTGCGGTAGTCGGCGTAAAGCCCAGCAGGCGGACGGCAGCCTCGGCCTGAGCCTGCAGCTTGGGCACCACCTGGTTGCCACTGACACTGATGGTACTGGTTTCGGGGTACATGCCACCGCGAGTGCCCAGCGACGGTGAAGGCCGCCCATCGACCACCCGCACCACGACCGGTTGGCCCTGCCCCACCGGGGTGAGCTGCGCCGTGAGCTTGGGCTGCGGATTGAGTTGTTGCGGGCTGTGGGCACAACCGACCAGGCTGAGGCTGGCTACGGTGATCAAACCGAACAACAGTCGTTGCAACATGCGCGATTCTCCAGAAAATGCGGCGATGGCGCACAGTATACCCAGCGGCAGGCGCCTGGCTACAAGCGGCATGCAAGGCTGGCAGCGCGCGCAACGAGCATTGTCACAAACGCTTAACCGACAACGCTTAAGGTGGCAGCACGTTCACCAGAACTGGAGATCTGCCATGGCTTCGCTTTTGAACCTGCTGTTGCCTGCTTGTCGCCACAACGCCTACGCCCTGCTGGACGCCAGCGGCAGGTGCCTGGCCTTCAAGCACTGTTCGCAAGCGCCCGATGGCAGTGGCTGGGTGCAGGTGCACGAGGTGCAGCTGGCCTGGCTGGGCCACGCCTTGCCGGACGAGGCTCGTGTTTGCACGCCGGCAAGCCGCCGATGGCGCCAACGCATCCTTGCAGCCTGAAAAACCGCGCAATAAAACCACGAAAGGCCGACATTTCTGACCGCGACATCGCTATAATCTCCCCCCGATTATAAGGACGTCTCCTGATCGGGCCCCGCATCCGCCGTCTGACCCCGGCAAATCTACCCGCCTCGCCCACAGAGAGCCTTCCACTCAGGTCTTGCATCGGCTGTCGCGCCTGCTTCATGGCCGTCACACTGCAACGAACCTGCGGGTTGCCATCGCGCAGTCCCCTTTTGAGGTTCACGTCTCCAAAAGAGCGTGAAAAAAACGGTTTTCACTACTTCACAAGAGTGTGGCGAGCAAATGAACAATCTGGCATGTGCAACAGCGGCAGGTGTGTCCCCTTCAGCCCTGAACAGGCGGCAAATGGCTCCAATCTGGATGCGTGTCTGAGCGGCTTCCATAACGTACCCGACCTTCGTTGACCATAAGTCGAATTGCCGCACCTGGGGCAAACAGGGTTCAATAGGCGAACCCAAAGACTGGTTGGCGGTGTCCGCGGACGTTGCATGAACTGCGAAAAGTCGGACATGGCGATCCTGGTGAACCCGGTGATCCTATGCTGTCAATTAGGTAGCTGTAGATTGTGGAGACGCGTTAAATGGCGCAGAACGAATCGGTTGATGTAGTACTGGTAGGCGCAGGCATCATGAGTGCCACCCTGGCCGTACTGCTCAAGGAGCTCGACCCGAGCCTGAAACTCGAAGTGGTCGAGGCGATGGACTCAGGAGCCGCTGAAAGTTCCAACCCCTGGAACAACGCAGGCACCGGCCACGCCGGCTTGTGTGAGCTTAACTACACGCCCCAGGCCGCTGATGGCAGCATCGACATCAAGAAGGCCGTGCACATCAATACTCAGTTCGAGGTGTCTCGCCAGTTCTGGGCCTACCTGAGCAAGAAAGGCAACTTCGGCCCGGCGCGTGCGTTCATCAACCCGGTGCCGCACCTGAGCTATGTCGAGGGTGACAAGGGCATCGCCTTCCTCAAGAAGCGCTATGAACTGCTCAAGCAGCATCATGCCTTTGCCGAGATGGAGTACACCGAAGACAAGGCCGTGATGAACGAGTGGATGCCGCTGATGATGCCGGGTCGCCCGGCTGACCAGCACATCGCCGCCACCCGGGTGCTCAAGGGTACCGATGTCAACTTCGGCGCCCTGACCAACAAGCTGCTCAAGCTGCTGGGCGACGCCCCCGACGCGCAGGTCAAGTACTGCAAGAAGGTCGTCGGCCTGCGCCGTAATGGCGCCGGCTGGACGGTCAGCATCAAGGACGTCAACAGCGGCGGCAGCCGCGAGGTGGACGCCCGCTTCGTCTTCCTCGGCGCCGGTGGCGCTGCCCTGCCGCTGCTGCAGGCCTCCGGCATCCCCGAAAGCAAGGGCTTCGGCGGCTTCCCGGTGAGCGGCCAGTGGCTGCGTTGCGACAACCCGGAAATCGTCAGCCAGCACCAGGCCAAGGTCTATAGCCAGGCCGCTGTCGGTGCACCGCCCATGTCCGTGCCGCACCTCGATACGCGCGTGGTCGACGGCAAGAAATCGCTGCTATTCGGGCCGTACGCCGGTTTCACCACCAAGTTCCTCAAGCACGGATCGCTGCTGGACCTGCCCCTGTCGGTACGCTTGGGCAACCTCGGCCCGATGCTGGCGGTCGCCCGTGACAACATGGACCTGACCAAGTACTTGGTCAGCGAAGTGATGCAATCGATGGAGCAGCGCCTTGAATCCCTGCGCCGCTTCTATCCAGAGGCCAAGGCCGAAGACTGGCGCCTGGAAGTGGCCGGTCAGCGCGTGCAGATCATCAAGAAAGACCCGAAAAAAGGCGGCGTGCTGCAGTTCGGTACCGAGCTGGTGTCCGCCCAGGATGGCAGCCTGGCAGCGCTGCTGGGCGCCTCGCCTGGTGCTTCGGTCACGGTCTCGATCATGCTGGAACTGATCGAGCGCTGCTTCCCGGAACAAGCCAAAGGTGCCTGGGCGGCCAAGCTCAGGGAGATCTTCCCGGCCCGCGAGAAGACCTTGGCCACCGACGCTGCGCTTTATCAAAAGATCAGTGCCGACAACGATGCGGCACTGGACCTGGTACAAAGCTGCCCGCCAGCCAAGCACTACGCCTGAAGCACCCGCTCATGAAAAAACGCCCCGAGGGGCGTTTTTTCATGCCTGGGCGCGCGCGCTTTCGATGATTTCGACGTACTCGGCGCCATTGCGCTGGTCGGCGATCTGCTCGGCGAAGGTCTTGCCGTGTTCGTCCTTGCCATCGAGGTCGAGGCCTGCCTCGACGAAGAAGCCCACGAAGCGCCGGAAGTCATCAACCCGCAAGCCGCGGTAGGCCTTGACCAGCTTGTGCAGCGAGGGCGACGTCACCCCATCGGCTGGCTCGAACTGCAAAAACGCCTTGATGTAGTCGTCGCTGATTTCGTCACCGATTACCTGTTTCTTGTCTTTACGCATTGCCGACTCCAACTGGACCATCACGATGTTCAAAGGGCGGCAGTGTACCGTCCGCCACGCGCCAGCCTCAACGCGTACGTACCGTCCCAGTGTGCAGGTCGGCCCAGATATGGCCATTGGCATAGGTGAGAAACTGCACGTACAGCGTCTCGTTGCGCAGCAGGTCCATGATGACCCGGTAATCGCTGAGCGGATAGTTCAGGTTCAGGGTGCGGGTCTTTTCGTCGTACACCGGCTTTTTCAGGCTCTTGGCCGCTTCGCCGTCGAACGTCAGCAGCACCTGGGTGATGGTTGCCGCCTTGCTCAAGGGCTTGCCCTTCAGGCGCACCTGCAGGGACGAGGTGATCGGGATGGGTTGCTGGTCTGACTGACGCTGGGCGCCGACCACCACGGTGTAGTCCGTGACCTGGAGCAGTTGCTGGCTGATAGGCGCCGCCTGGCGCAGCGACTGGTCATCGGGGGGCAGGAACTGGCTGTGCATCGGTGCGGCAGCCAGGGGCAGGCTGACTGCCAGAAGGAACGGGATGAACGCACGCATGTGAGGCTCCTTGGCTTGAAGGAGCACTCTAGCACGCTGCGCCTGGGCGACAGGCGTGCTGCGTTCAGAGCCCCTTGACGGCGAAGATGCCGTTGGCGTTGCGCCAGTAGCCCTTGTAGTCCATGCCGTAGCCGAAGATATACCGGTCGACGCACGGCAGGCCGACGTAGTTGGCCTTGAGGTCTGGGCTGGCCTTGCGGTCGTGGTCCTTGTCGATCAGCACGGCCGTGTGCACGGAGCGGGCGCCGGCATGCTTGCAGAACTCGATGATGGCGCTGAGCGTATGGCCCTCGTCGAGGATGTCATCGACGATCAGCACGTCGCGGTCAATGAACGAGACTTCCGGCTTGGCCTTCCAGAACAGCTCGCCGCCACTGGTCTGGTTGCGGTAACGGGTGGCATGCAGGTACGAGGCTTCCAGCGGGAACTGCAAGTGGGTCAACAGCTTGCCGGCGAAGATCAGGCCGCCGTTCATCACGCAGAACACCACGGGGTTCTTGTCGTGCAGTTCGTTGCAGATCTGCTTGCCAACGTTGGCGATGGCCGCTTCGACTTCGGCTTCGGTGTACAGGCAGTCAGCTTCGCGCATGACTTGACGGATATGCTCGAGATCGGCGGACATGGCGCTCTCCAGGAGGTGCATTTTGGAAAAGCGGGCAAAGGTACGCATCCGCTCGTCACAGATCAAGCATTTATGGACTAACGTGCAAAATGATCAGACGACAGCACAGGCTGAATAGATTAATCTAGCGCGGTTTTTTTGCCCGCCTTTCGGAGCCCCCCCTATGCCCACTCGTGAGATCCGCCATCCGCTGATCCGCCACAAGCTCGGCCTGATGCGCCGCGCTGACATCAGCACCAAGAATTTTCGCGAACTCGCCCAGGAAGTCGGCGCACTGTTGACGTATGAGGCCACCCAGGACCTGCCGCTGGAAACCTACGAGATCGACGGCTGGTGCGGCAAGGTAGCCGTGGAAAAGATCGCCGGCAAGAAGATCACGGTCGTGCCGATCCTGCGTGCAGGCATCGGCATGCTTGACGGCGTGCTCAGCCTGGTGCCGGGCGCCAAGGTCAGCGCGGTAGGCGTGGCCCGCAACGAAGAGACGCTGGAGGCCCACACCTACCTGGAGAAGCTCGCGCCGGACATCAACCAGCGTCTGGCCCTGATCATCGACCCGATGCTGGCCACCGGCGCCTCGATGGTCGCCACCATCGACTTGCTGAAGAAAGCCGGCTGCCGGGAAATCCGCGCCATGGTACTTGTGGCTGCGCCAGAGGGCATCGACGTGGTGCAAAAGGCCCACCCGGACGTGCAGATCTACACCGCCTCGATCGACCAGCGCCTGAATGAACATGGCTACATCGTCCCAGGCTTGGGTGATGCCGGCGACAAGATCTTCGGCACCAAGCAAAAGGACGCCTGACCATGCAGGACGGCTACAACGACCCGCTTTGGCGCCAGGTCGTTTCAGGCGCGCAAATGCTCTTCGTGGCATTTGGCGCGCTGGTGCTGATGCCCTTGATCACCGGCCTGGACCCTAACGTCGCACTGTTCACGGCAGGCCTGGGCACCTTGTTGTTCCAGCTGGTCACCGGGCGCCAGGTACCGGTGTTCCTGGCATCGAGTTTCGCCTTCATCACCCCCATCATTCTTGCCAAGGGCCAGTTCGGCCTGGCAGAAACCATGGGCGGCGTAATGGCTGCCGGGTTCGTGTACACCTTCATGGGCCTGATGGTGAAGGTCAAGGGCACCGGCTTCATCGACCGCATGCTGCCCCCCGTGGTGATCGGCCCGGTGATCATCTCCATCGGCCTGGCCATGGCGCCGATCGCGGCCAACATGGCAATGGGCAAGGCTGGCGATGGCAGCGTGCTGCTGCCCTATGGCACAGCCATGCTCATCTCCATGCCAGCGCTGCTGACGACGCTGATCGTGGCCGTGTTCGGCAAAGGCATCTTCCGCCTGGTGCCGATCATTGCAGGCGTGCTGGTGGGTTTTGCCCTCTCGTTCGCCTTCGGGGTGGTCGATACGGCCAAGATCGCAGCCGCTCCCTGGTTGGCACTGCCCAACTTCACTGCCCCCGCCTTCAACTGGCAGGCCATCCTGTTCATCGTCCCCGTAGCCCTGGCGCCGGCGATCGAGCATATTGGCGGGGTCATCGCAGTGGGCAGCGTGACGGGGCGGGACTACCTGAAAACCCCTGGGTTGCACCGCACGTTGCTGGGTGATGGCATCGCCACCACGGCAGCCGGGCTGTTCGGCGGACCGCCTAACACCACGTATGCCGAGGTGACCGGCGCGGTGATGCTGACCAAGAACTACAACCCCAAGATCATGACCTGGGCAGCGGTGTTCGCCATCACCCTGGCGTTCATCGGCAAATTCGGTGCCCTGCTGCAGAGCATTCCGGTCCCGGTGATGGGCGGTATCCTCTGCCTGCTGTTCGGCTCAATCGCTGCCGTCGGGCTCAATACCATGATCCGGCACAAGGTCGACCTCGCCGAAGCGCGGAACCTGGTGATCGTGTCCGTGACCCTGGTGTTCGGCATCGGCGGTGTGCTGGTCGGCAGCGGCGACGGCCCGGACGATTGGGGCCTGAAGGGCATCGCATTGTGTGCGATCGTGGCGATTGCGCTGAACCTGATCCTGCCTGGCAACGATGCCTGGAAGCACAAGCAGCAGGATGACCCGCTGCCTTGACGCCTGAACCGCATGGCCTGGCCCTGTATGGACAGGGTCAGGCCATGCGGGTCATCACGCGTTTTCGCAAAGCTTGGCCAACACCCTCACCCATTCCGGGTGCTCGTTCATGCAAGGCACCAGCACCAACTCCTGGCCACCGGCTTCGATGAACTGCTCGCTGCCGCGCATGCCGATTTCCTCGAGCGTTTCGATGCAATCGGCCACGAAGGCCGGGCACATCACCAGCAACTTCTTCACCCCGGCGTGGGCGAGTTCGTCCAGCCGCGTCTCCGTGTAGGGCTCGATCCATTTGTCCCGGCCCAGCCGTGACTGGAAGGACACCGACCATTTGCCTGCCGGTATGCCCAACTTCGTCGCGAAAGCCTTGGCAGTGGCCAGGCACTGGCCGCGATAACACACCGCACGCACTTCGGCGCTGGCACCCTCGCAGCACTCGGGCGCGCGCAGGTCATGCGTGGCGCCACGGTAGAGCTTTTTCAAATGACGCTCAGGCAAGCCGTGGAAGCTGAGCAGCAGGTGGTCATAATCCTGCTCCAGGTACGGTTTGGCACTGGCGACCAACGCGTCAATGTAGTCCGGGTCATCGTAGAACGGTTGCAGCACGCGCATCTGCAGCGGCAACTGCTGCTCGGCTATGGTCTGCTTGGCGAGTTCGACGACGGTGGTCACAGTGCTGTCGGCAAATTGCGGATACAGCGGTGCCAACGTGACCTTGCGCACACCTTGCGCTGCGAGACGCTCCAGCACTTGCGGCAAGGCCGGTTGACCGTAACGCATGGCGATTTCGACCGGTCCGTGCGGCCAGTGGTCGACCATCGCCGCCTGCAGGCGACGCGTAAGCACCACCAACGGCGAGCCTTCGTCCCACCAGATCGAGGCATAGGCATGGGCGGACTGCTCGGGGCGCTTGATCAGGATCAACGACACCAGAAGACGCCGAATGGGCCACGGCAGATCGACCACATAAGGGTCCATGAGGAACTGATTGAGGTAGCGGCGAACATCGGCTACCGACGTGGAGGCCGGTGAACCCAGGTTGACCAGCAGCAAGGCGTGATCGGTCATGCAGCATCCTATGTCAGAGGCGACTGGACAGGTTGCCCAGCGCCGATTGCAGATCGTTGAAACGGAATGTGAATCCGGCGGCCAATAGCCGCGCGGGGCGGGCACGCTGGCCACCGAGCAGCAGGTTGGACATCTCGCCCAGGCCGGCTTTGAGCAGCAGCCCTGGCAGAGGTATCACGGCAGGCCGGTGCAGTGCTTTGCCCAACTGTTTGGCAAAATCTCTATTACGCACAGGCTCGGGCGCGCAGGCATTGTAAGGGCCGCTGGCATCGGCGCGCTGCAAGAGAAAATCAATGAGGGCGACCTGGTCATCTATATGGATCCAGGGCATCCACTGTCGACCGCTGCCTATCGGCCCGCCGAGGCCCAGCTTGAAAGGCAGGCGAAGGCGCGACAAAAAGCCGCCGTCACTGGCCAGGACCAGCCCGGTGCGCACCAGCACTACCCGAATCCCCTGCGCTTGGGCACGAAGCGCCGTTTCTTCCCAGGCGATGCACAACTGGCTGGCGAAATCTTCCACAACTGGCGGCGAGTCCTCGGTCAGCTCGCGCTCGCCGCCGTCACCATACCACCCCACCGCCGAGCCGGAGATCAGCACGGCCGGACGCTGCTCGCGCTTGCCCAGCCATGCGAGCAGCTGCTCGGTGAGCGCAATGCGGCTGGACCACAGCAGGCTGCGCCGGGCTGCGGTCCATGGCCGGTCGGCGATGGGCGCGCCGGCCAGGTTGGCCACGGCATCCAGCGGGTCATCCGCAGCCAGCTCACTGAGCTCGGCAATGCCTCTGACGCCGCGGCCGCAAAGGGTCGCCACCTCCTTCGGACGGCGACTCCACACGGTGAGTCTGTGCCCCTGAGCAAGCCAATGATGGCACAGGTGTCGGCCTATCAGGCCGGTGCCGCCTGTCAGCAGTATGTGCATGGCAGTGTCCTCATGGAATAAGGCAGTGGTCTATTTTTAACATCAAGGCACTTTCTAGCGCCCATGCTCTCCGATAAACATAGGCCAACCAATCATCACGTGCGGAATATCCTTATACAGATTTGAATGATTGTACAGGTTTGCCTGACAGCGTAGTCTGCTCCCAGGAAGGTTTGAAGAGGCCATCATGACAATACCTATTGCCATCATCGGGGCTGGCATCGCCGGCCTGTCAGCCGCCCAGGCACTGCAGAAGGCCGGGCAGACCGTGCACCTTTTCGACAAGGGCCACGGCAGCGGTGGGCGCATGGCCAGCAAACGCAGCGAGGCTGGCGCCCTGGACCTGGGTGCGCAGTATTTCACCGCCCGCGACCGGCGCTTCGTCGAAGAACTGCAGCACTGGGTGGCCGCCGGTTGGGCGGCGCAGTGGAAGCCACAGCTTTACAACTACCGTGACGGGTCGCTCACTCCGTCTCCCGACGAACAGACACGTTGGGTGGGCGTGCCGCGCATGAGCGCCATTACCCGAGGCCTGCTCAAGGATATGACCGTGAGTTTCGCCTGCCGCATCACCGAGGTCTTTCGCGGCAAGGACTATTGGCACCTGCAGGACACCGACGGCTGCAGCCATGGTCCGTTCAGCCGCGTGGTGATCGCGGTGCCGGCACCGCAGGCTACCCCGCTGCTGGCTGCTACGCCAAAACTGGCAGCCGTTGCCGCCGGGGTGCAAATGGAACCGACCTGGGCGGTGGCACTGGGCTTCCAGGCACCCCTGGCCACGCCAATGCAAGGCTGCTTCGTCCAGGAGAGCCCGCTCGACTGGCTGGCACGCAACCGCAGCAAACCAGGCCGCGATGAGGCGCTGGACACCTGGGTGTTGCATGCCACCTCCAGTTGGAGCCGCCAGCACATCGACCTGTCCAAGGACGAAGTGGTCGAACACCTGCGCGGCGAGTTTGCCGAACTGGTGGGTTGCGTCGTACCCGCGCCCACGTTCGCCTTGGCCCATCGCTGGCTGTATGCACGCCCTGGCAGCCACCACGAGTTCGGCGCACTGGCCGATGCCGATCAGGGCCTGTATGCCTGCGGCGACTGGTGCTTGTCGGGACGGGTGGAAGGCGCCTGGCTCAGTGGCCAGGAGGCCGCTCGCCGTTTACTTGAACACTTGGACTGATCAGTTATCTACACCTTGAGGGTTTGCAACGGACCCGCTATGTGCTGGAATAAACCTGTACATAATTTATCAGTTGTACAGGTTAACGGAGGCAGCTATGCACGACCCTGCAGTTCACACCAAGCCGCGCATCGCTATCAGTGCCTGCCTGACCGGGCACAATGTGCGCTACAACGGCGGGCACAAGTCTTCAGACCTGTGCCGCACGCAGCTCGAAGAGCATTTCGAGTGGACGCCGGTATGCCCGGAAATGGCCATCGGCCTGGGCGTACCGCGTGATCCTATCCGCCTGGTAGGCGATCCCGAATCCCCCCAAGTGGTGGGCACGCGCAACCCTGGCACGGACTTCACCGGCCCCTTGCGCAAATACGGCGAGCAAATGGCCGCCGAGCTCGGTGATATCTGCGGTTATATTTTCATGCAGAAGTCGCCCTCGTGCGGCCTTGAACGCGTGAAGGTCTACCAGGAAAACGGTCATCCGGCCTTCCATGGTGGTAGGGGTGCCTACGCCCGCGCATTCTGCGAGCTCAGGCCAGACCTGCCGGTCGAAGAAGAAGGACGCTTGCATGACCCTGTGCTGCGCGAAAACTTCATAAGTCGCGTCTACGCCTACGCCGACTGGCATCGCGTGCTCGAAGAGGGCCTGAGCCGCCGCGCCTTGCTGGCTTTCCATTCCCGCTACAAGTACTTGCTGATGGCCAACAACCCGCAGGCGTATCGCACCCTGGGGCGCATGCTCGGCACCATGAGCAAGGGTGATGACCCGGCGGTGATCGGCCCGCGCTACTTCTCTGAACTGATGCAGGCTTTGCGCCGATGTGCCAGCCGTGGCACCCACGGCAATGTGCTGCAGCACCTGAGCGGTTACTTCAAAAACACCCTGACCTCCTCCGACAAAGCTGAGCTGCAAACGCTGATCGGCCAGTACCAGCAAGGTGTCGTGCCGTTGGTCGTGCCGTTGACCCTGCTCAAGCACCACCTGCGCAATCACCCTGACCCCTATCTGCTGCAGCAGGCCTACTTGCAGCCTCACCCTGAAAGCCTGGGGCTACGCAATGCGGTCTGAGATTCTTCTGCCAATTGGTGAACTGGCCCGGCGCACGGGCGTAAACCCGGTCACCCTGCGCGCCTGGGAGCGCCGCTACGGTTTGCTCAAGCCCCAACGCACACCCAAAGGACACCGGCTGTACCCGGTCGAACAGGTCGAGCGGGTAGAGGCGATACTGGCCTGGTTACAGCGAGGTGCATCGGTCAGCCAAGTGGGCGACTTGCTGGACAAGCCCCTGAGTACCCCCCCGACCGGAGACTGGCAAACCCGCCAGTTCCAGATGCTCGAGGCCATCGCCAACCTGTCGCAACGGGCACTGGATCACCAACTGAACCAGGCCATGGCACTCTACCCCGCGGTCACCTTGTGCGAACAATTGCTGCTGCCTTTGCTGGACCTGCTGGAACTGCGCTGGCGCAACTACTTCAATGCACGCCTTGAGCAGGTGTTCTTCCATACCTGGCTGCGCAGCAAGCTGGGCGCGCGCGTGTATCACGACAATCAGCTACTGCAGGGGCCGCCCGTGCTGCTGGCCGAAGACAGTGACCGAGATTTCGATCCTGGCTTGTGGTTATGCGCATGGTTGTTCACCAGCAATGGCTTTGCGGTGGAAATACTCGAGCAAGCCGTGGCCGGCGCGCAGTTGCAAAGTGCGGCTGCGGCCCTGAGGCCACGTGCCGTGCTGCTGAACCTAGGCCCGCGCATCGACACCCGCGCCTTGCAGCGCACGCTCCAGAACCTGCAGTTGCCCACCCTCGCCGGCGGTGCATTGCTGGCTCTGCATCAGGTGCAGCTGGCCTCGCTGGACCTGCCCCACTTGCACACCTTCGATACCCCTCAAGCGGCCTTGCGCTTACTGCAAGGCCTATGACTGCCAGCCGGAAGAGACTTTGACTTCATGCATTTGACCTGGCTTCGCAGTGACCTGCGCGTCAATGACAATACAGCTCTGAGCGCCGCCAGCGAACGCGGCCCGATCGTCGCCCTATGGCTGGTAAGCCCTGGCCAATGGCAGGCTCACGACGATGCAGCCTGCAAGGTGGACTTCTGGCTGCGCAACCTGCGCGAAGTGCGACAGTCGCTTGAATCGCTCAATATTCCACTGCTTATACGCAAGATAGACACCTGGGATGACGCCCCTCAAGCAGTGCTCGAAGTCTGCCGCAAGCACCAGGTGCAGAGCGTGCACTGGAACGAGGAATACGGCATCAACGAGGAGCGCCGCGACAAGGCCACGCGCAAGTTGCTGGAAGATGCCGAGGTTCAGGTTCACAGCCACCTCGACCAGCTGCTGTTCCGCCCTGGCACCGTATTGACGCGCAGTGGCGGCTACTTCCAGGTATTCGGCCAGTTCAAGAGGAACTGCCTGGAGCACCTGCACCGGAGCCTGCCATCGCTGGCGGCGCCGGTGAAGCGCCAGGCGCCGACGTCGATCAGTAGCGATCCCATTCCTAACAACGTCGAGCCCTTCGAAAAGACTGCCGACTCACTACGCAAGCTGTGGCCTGCGGGCGAAAAAGAAGCCCAGCGACGGCTTACCCGCTTCACGGACGAAGTCATCGACGACTACGAAACCTCGCGCGACCTACCCGCGCGCGAGGGCACCAGCCAACTCTCGGCCTACCTCGCGGCGGGGGTCATCTCCCCTCGCCAATGCCTGCATGCCGCGCTGGCCCACAACCGAGGCGAGTTCGACAGTGGCAGCAGCGGCGTCCAGACCTGGATCAACGAGTTGCTCTGGCGCGAATTCTACAAGCACATTCTGACGGGCTATCCCCAGGTGTCGCGGCACCGCGCCTTCCGTAGTCACACCGAAGCATTGCCCTGGCGTAAAGCCCCAAAGGAACTCGAAGCCTGGCAGCAGGGGCGGACCGGCTTTCCGATCATCGACGCCGCCATGCGCCAGATGCTGGCCACTGGCTGGATGCATAACCGGCTGCGCATGCTGACTGCCATGTTCCTCAGCAAGAATCTGTTGATCGACTGGCGATTGGGGGAGCAGTACTTCATGCGCCATCTGATCGATGGTGACCTGGCGGCCAACAACGGTGGCTGGCAATGGAGTGCCTCTACCGGCACCGACTCTGTGCCCTATTTCAGGATCTTCAACCCGGTCTCGCAGTCGCAGCGCTTCGACCCCAAAGGCCGTTTCATCCGCCAGTGGGTACCTGAATTGAGGGACATGAATGACAAAGATATTCACGACCCTGGAAAGAGCCCAGGCTTGATTGATGCTAACCTCTATCCCAGTCCTGTCGTGGATCTTCACAAGAGTCGTCAACGGGCACTCCAGGCGTTCAAGGAGTTGTCCAGATAGTTGCGTACAGAGGGTAAGGCCGTGAGTGACTCACGCAGTTTCTGGGTTACAGGCGCACGTGATGGGCTGGGCCTTGCATTGGTCCGCACTCTTTTGGCAAATGGGCATCGTGTGGCGGCCAGTGCAGGCTTGAGCGAAGCACTTGATCACCTGGATGCCGACCATGGTGATCGCTTGCTGCGGCTACCTGGCCGATTGAACCAGCAACCTGATGCCGACGAGGCAGGCCGCATGCTGTGCAAGGCCTGGGGCTCGCTGGATGGCCTGATCCTCAATGCCGCCACCTGTGATTACCTGCCCCCGGGCATATCGGACAGCGAGCTGTTCGAGCACTTGATCACCTCCAATCTGGAAGCTGCACAGCACTGCCTTGAATACGCCACCCCCTTGCTGGCCAAGGGCCACAAACCTCAGGTGATGGCAGTGTTCAGTCGGTACACCGCCGCGCAGCTCTACGCACCCACGCAAACCCCTGCTGGCTGGAACAACGCTGTGCAGTGGATAAGGGAACAGCGCCAGTCGTTGCTTGCCAACGGCATAGCACTGACGGTAGTTGCACCCCAGTCTCTGAAAAACCCGGTGACCGCCGCCAGCGCCGTTCCTGAAGACTGGTCCGCCGACACCGCAGCGCTCGAGCTTCTTGCACGCTTGCCCGCACGAGAGCCTGAACTGGTGCTCGAGACCCTGAACCCGTCGAATCTCTGGCCGTTGCCGCCACACTAGGCGCGGCAAGCAGTGGGGGATGATCCGCTTTTCGACCTTGGCAAGCCACTGCCGCGCAGGCCTAAGCGCCTACGAAGTGAAGCGCTGTACGTCGTTGGATTTCTGCCACAGCAGTGGAAGGATATCGATCAAGGCACCGGGGTCGGCACTGGTCCAGAATCGTGTAGACCGAGCCGGACCCGATGCGAGAAGATCTGCGCCTGCGAGCAGGCGCTCGAGCTGACGCGCCACGGCAGCGCCTGTATCGATGACAGCCACGTCCGATGGCACCATTTCAGTCAGCAAGGGCTTGAGAAACGGATAGTGCGTGCAACCCAGAATCAAGGTATCGCAACCCTGCGCCAAGAGCGGTTCGACGTAACTGCGCAACAGGTTGCGTAATGCCAAGCTGGCCAGGTCCCCCGTTTCGATCAGTTCCACAAGGCCAGGGCAAGGCTGGGTTATCACCCGGACGTTGCTGGCGAAGCGGTCAAGCAAGGCGGCGAACTTGGCGCTCTGCAAGGTGCCAGTGGTGGCCAGCACGCCGACTCTGCCTGAACGGGTCGCCGCCGCGGCCGGCTTTACCGCTGGCTCCATACCCACGATCAGCCAGTCGGGGTAGTGCACGCGCAAGTCGGCCACCGCTGCCACCGTCGCCGTGTTGCAGGCAAGCACCATGGCCTTGGCGCCTTGCCGATGAAAGAAGGCTGCGATGTGGCGGCAGCGTTCGCGAATGTAGTCCGGTGACTTTTCCCCGTAAGGGACATGGCCACAGTCAGCGAGGTAGTGAAGGGTTTCATTGGGCAGACGCTGACGAATTTCGGCAAGCACTGACAGGCCGCCAACGCCGGAGTCCATTACCCCTATCGGCCCCTCGCGCTCAGCCATCGCGCTTGCCACACACGCTACAGCCCGGGTCGCGTTTGACCCGCAACTCACGGATGCGAGTGCCCAAGGCGTCGATCAGCAACAGCCGCCCCACCAAGGGCTCGCCAAAACCGGCAAGCAGCTTCATGGCTTCCAACGCCTGCAAGCTGCCTACCAGGCCTACCAGCGGGCCAATCACACCGGCCTCGCTGCAGGTCAGCTCGGCTTCACTGCCATGGCCATAGAGGCAGTGATAGCACGGGCTGTAGTCACGGCGCGGGTCGAAGACCGACAACTGCCCTTCCAGGCGAATCGCGGCCCCACTGACCAGAGGCTTGACGGCTGCGACGCATGCGGCGTTGACCGCCTCGCGGGTACTGAAATTGTCCGAGCAGTCGAGCACCAGGTCCACTGCCGACACGGCGGCCGCCAGCGAGTCCTCGTCCAACGCCTGGCGGTGGGCGATCAGCGCGATTTCCGGGTTGATCGCCTGCAGACGCTGCACGGCCGAGTCGACCTTGCTCATGCCCACGCTGGCACTGTCATGAATGACCTGACGCTGCAGGTTGGTCAGGTCGACCGTGTCGAAGTCCGCCAGGTGCAGCTCGCCAACGCCAGCGGCAGCCAGGTACAACGCCACCGGCGAGCCCAGGCCACCGAGCCCGACGATGAGGGCTTTGCTCTGCTTGAGGCGCAATTGGCCATCAATGTCGATCTGGGACAGCAATACCTGCCGGCTGTAACGCAGCAGCTCCTGATCGCTCAGCATGGCAGGCGCCCCAAGGTGATGCGTTCATGGCCGCCCAGGTCAATGCGACTGCTCACCTCGGCAAAGCCGTTTTCGCGCAGCAGGGCCTGGACGGCCGCAGCCTGGTCGTAGCCATGCTCGAGCAGTAGCCAGCCGCCAGGGGCCAGATGAGCCGGGGCTTGCGCGGCGATGATGCGCAGGTCGTCCAGGCCATCTGCACCGGCTACCAGCGCACTGCTGGGCTCGAAGCGCACATCACCGTCGACCAGGTGCGGGTCTGAAGCGGCGATGTAGGGCGGGTTGCTGACGATCAGGTCGAAGCGCTCGCCGGCCAGGCTGTCGAACCAGTGACTTACCTGAACCCGGACATTGGCAAGGCCAAGGCGTTGGCGATTGCGCTCGGCCAATGCCGCAGCCTCGGGTACGCGGTCGACGGCCGTCACCTGCCACGCGGGTCGCTCGCTGGCCAATGCCAGGGCAATTGCACCGGTGCCGGTACCCAGGTCGAGGACGTTGGCCGGCCGCGCAGGCTGCAGCTCGAGTGCCGTTTCGACCAGCAGTTCGGTGTCCGGGCGCGGAATGAGCGTATGCGGGGCCACTTCCAGGTCGATCTTCCAGAAGCCTTGCAGGCCCAGAATATAGGCGACCGGCTCTCCATCCCGGCGACGCTTGAGGTAGCCATCGTACGTCTGCGCAGCCTCGCTGCTGACGATACGTTCTGGCCAGGTGTGCAGGTAGCTGCGCGACTTGCCGAGCGCCGCCGCCAGCAACAGCTCCGCGTCCAGGCGCTCGGTGGGCGAATCGGGCAACTGCGCGTTGCGCAGCAGGCTGGCAATGATGGTCATCAGTCCCCCAGGGCAGCCAGTTGATCGGCCTGGTATTCGGCCAGTAGCGGCTCGATCACTGCATCGACGCCACCGGCCAGCACATCGTCCAGCGAATACAAAGTCAGGTTGATGCGATGGTCAGTGACCCGGCCCTGTGGATAATTGTACGTACGGATGCGCTCGGAGCGATCACCGGAGCCCACCAGCAGCTTGCGCTCGCTGGCGATGGCATTTTGAGCGGCGCTGGTCTGCATGTCGTTCAACTTCGCCGACAACCAGGACAGGGCACGGGCACGGTTCTTGTGCTGCGAACGCTCTTCCTGGCACTCGACGACGATGCCGGTGGGCAAGTGCGTGATACGGATGGCCGAGTCGGTCTTGTTCACGTGCTGACCACCTGCGCCAGACGCACGGTAGGTGTCCACGCGCAAGTCGGCAGGGTTGATCTCGATGGCCGCTTGCTCGTCTGGCTCTGGCAATACCGCCACGGTGCAGGCCGAGGTATGGATGCGGCCCTGGGATTCGGTTTCGGGGACGCGTTGTACACGGTGCGCGCCAGACTCGAACTTGAGCTTGCCATAGACATTCTCGCCTTCGACGCGGGCGATGATCTCCTTGTAGCCGCCATGCTCGCCTTCGTTCTCGGAGAGAATCTCGAGTCGCCAGCCGCGTTTTTCCGCGTAGCGCGAATACATCCGGAACAGATCGCCCGAAAAGATGGCCGCTTCGTCGCCACCGGTACCGGCGCGGATCTCGAGGAACACGTTGCGCCCGTCGTTGGGGTCCTTGGGCAGCAGCATGCGTTGCAGCTGCGACTCCAGCACGACCAACTGTTCCTTGGCCTCGCGCACCTCTTCCACGGCCATTTCACGCATGTCCGGGTCGCTGTCCTTGAGCAGCGCCTGGGCGCCCTCCAGGCCGTCCTGGACTTTGCGCCATTGCCGATAGGCCGTGTAGACCGGTTCGACTTCGGCATATTCGCGGGAATAGGCGCGAAAACGTGTCTGGTCAGAAATGACCTCGGCATCACCGAGCAAGGCAGTGAGTTCTTCGAAGCGGTCCTGGAGAATGTCCAGTTTATTGAGCAGCGACGCTTTCATTGCAGGGATTTGTCCGTGGAGCCCTCGTGGAGGGCAAAGAGTTCCTGGGCCATGGCCAGCGCATCAAGGCGGCCCTCGGCCGAGAGCTTTTTCAACTGCACGCTGGGTGCATGCAGGAGCTTGTTGGTCAGACCGCGAGCCAATTGGGCCAACACTTCTTCAGGGTTGCCACCATTGGCCAGCAGACGCTGGGCTTTTTGCAGTTCTTCGTCACGCAGGCGTTCGCTTTGCTGGCGATAGGCCCTGAGCACATCGACAGCCGCCAACTCCCGCAGGCGTGCCATGAAATCTTCGGCCCCCACCGCCACCAGTTCCTCGGCGGCCTGAGCGGCACCCTGACGGCTCTTGAGGTTCTCGGCGACCACGTCATGCAGGTCGTCGACGGTATAGAGGTACACATCGTCGAGCTCGCCCACTTCTGTCTCGATATCGCGCGGTACGGCGATATCGACCATGAAGATGGGTTTGTGCCGGCGCTGCTTGAGGGCGCTTTCGACGGCGCCCTTGCCCAGAATCGGCAGCTGGCTGGCGGTGGAGCTGATGACGATATCGCTGTTGGCGAGTTCCTGGGGGATATCGGCGAGCAACACGGCATGTGCACCGAACTGCTCGGCCAGGGTACTAGCGCGCTCGAGCGTACGATTGGCCACGACGATACGGCGAACCCCCTGCTCGTGCAGATGACGGGCGACCAGGGTAATGGTTTCGCCGGCGCCGATCAGCAAGGCCTGGCTGCGGGCCAGGTCGCTGAATATCTGCTTGGCCAGGCTTACCGCCGCGAAGGCGACCGATACCGGGTTCTCGCCGATGGCGGTATCGGTACGGACCTGCTTGGCGGCGCTGAAGGTGGCCTGGAACAGGCGCCCGAGCAGTGGCCCGACGGTGCCGGCTTCGCGGGCAACGGCGTAGGCGGATTTCATCTGGCCGAGGATCTGCGGTTCGCCAAGCACCAGCGAATCGAGGCCCGAGGCGACACGCATCATGTGCCTGACGGCATCGTGCTCTTCATGCACGTAGGCGCTGGCACGCAGTTCGTCGAGGCTGAGGCGGTGATAGTCGGCCAGCCACTGGAGCACGGCATCGGCGGACAGCTGGTCCTGCTCGATGTAGAGCTCACTGCGGTTGCAGGTGGACAGGATCGCTGCCTCGCGACTGGTGGTGAGGCGGCAGAGCTGCTGCAGGGCGTCCACCAACTGCTCCGGGGTAAACGCCACGCGCTCGCGTACGTCTACCGAGGCAGTCTTATGGTTGATACCAAGTGCAAGAAAGGCCATGCAAGATCGCTGGTTGTGACAGGAAGCCGATAATTGTCCTCTTTCGCAGGTTGCAGGACAACCACCGTTCGCTATCGGAGCGATAGCGTGGGTAGAGTGAGGATGACTTGACGGGCGGATACTGGACTTTCGGCCCCGGTGGTCAGGTGTTCTGTCATCACCAACTCGACAATGGCATTTAGAGTGCGATCCTGGCGAATGCCTTTTACTCGCCTCTACTTCAATTCGTACGCTTAATATTGACCCTCCCGACGAGCAAGCCAACACACACCTGAATTACAACCCACCCCACCCTGAACAGTGCGTATCAACGTACAGTCGCCTTTATCCATTATTGGCTTTGCCGTCGTTTTGCTCTTGATCTTGATCTTGATCTTGATCTTGATCTTGATCTTGATCTTCGCGACTTCAGGAGGCCGAACGCAGGTCTTGCGGAGGGAGGTGACAGGCATGGATGCCTGTCAAGCGCTGGGCCCCAGGATGGGGCCTGCAGCGCGGTCCTCCCGGGAGCAAGA
>CAURYQ010000022.1:0-48267 GCA_963529135.1 uncultured Pseudomonas sp.
AGAAGATTCGCGAAGAAGGCATCGTGCTTTCCGACCAGGTTCTCAAAGTCGATGCGTTTCTCAACCACCAGATCGACCCGGCGCTGATGCAGCTGATCGGTGACGAGTTCGCCCGCCTGTTCGCCGATGCTGGCGTGACCAAGATCGTCACCATCGAGGCTTCGGGTATTGCCCCTGCGGTGATGACCGGGTTGAAGCTGGGTGTGCCGGTGATCTTCGCCCGCAAGCACCAGTCGCTGACCCTCACCGAGAACCTGCTGACCGCTTCGGTGTATTCGTTCACCAAGCAAACCGAGAATACCGTGGCCATTTCGCCGCGCCATCTGAACAGCAGCGACCGGGTGCTGGTGATGGATGATTTCCTGGCCAACGGCAAGGCGTCCCAGGCGCTGATCTCGATCATCAAGCAGGCCGGGGCGACCGTGGTCGGGCTGGGGATCGTGATCGAGAAGTCGTTCCAGGGTGGACGCGCCGAGCTTGATCGCCAAGGCTATCGCGTAGAATCGCTGGCGCGGGTGAAATCGCTGGAAGGCGGTGTGGTCAGCTTCATCGAGTGATGTCCTGCCAACCAGCGCCCGCCTTGGCCAAATGGGGCTGCACCGCAGCCCCGTCGGTGGTCAGGTCACCGCCAACCCTGCCAGCAGCAGCCTCTGGTAAAGCTCTTCCTTGAGCCCCTGCGGCTGATCGAGCTGCATTCGCACCAGGTGCCGCTCATACCCTTCTGGCCCTGGCGCCTCCAGCGCAGCCTTGCCCAGCTCAAGCGCCTCGCTGAGCTTGAACTTGCTCTTCAACCAGTTGAGCGCTCGCAGCAAATCCTGCTCTTCGACAGTGAAGTCCGTCCCCAACGGATACTCCGCAAACAACTGCGCATACCCTGCTCGAACCGCTTCCAACCGCTGCGGCGTGTTATCGGTAAAGCGCGTATCGAGTTGGAAGTCACGCGCCAGCTTGCCAGCGCTCTTGGCCTGCTCGATCAGGCTCTCCTGGAACCGTGAGTCACACACCGCAAGCAGTCGCGTAATGACCTCGCTGTCGGTCTGCCCTCGCAGGTCGGCGACGCCGTACTCGGTCACCACGATATCGCGCAGGTGCCGCGGTATGGTGCAGTGGCCGTAACTCCAGAAGATATTCGACGACACCTCCCCGCTCGCTTCGCGCCAGCTGCGCAGCAGCAGTATCGAGCGGCCCCCTTCCAGCGCATGCCCTTGAGCGACGAAGTTGTACTGCCCGCCTACCCCGCTCAGTACGCGCCCATCCTCCAGTTGATCGGCCACGCCCGCACCGAGCAGGGTCATGCCGAAGACCGTATTGATGAAGCGCGCGTCCCGTCGCTGGCTACGCTTGAGGGCTTCATCACCATAGAGCTCGTTGACGAAGCTGATGCCGGTCATGGCAAAGCGTGCACGCTGCTCGAGCGACATGTCGCGCAGGCGTTGGTAGAAGGCTTGTGGGCCCAGGAAAAAACCGCCGTGCAGGATCACGCCCTGCTCATCGACAGCGCGCCGTAGCAAGCCTGCGTCGGCCAGCGCCAGCAGGCCGTTGACGAACATCTCGCTACAGCCATACAACCCTTGCTCGAAGGGATCGAGCCCGCCTTCGCGCTCGATCAAGGTGTGCGAGCTGCCAGCGCCCAGGCTGTCGAGCGCTGCGCGGTAGGCAAGATTATCGCCTTGGCGCGCGAGCAGCGCCGCGGCAACTGCGTCGCCCATGGCGCCGATACCGATCTGCAACGTACCGCCGTCGCGCACCAGGCTGCTGGCGTGCAGACCGATGCAATGATCCTGGGTACTGACCGGCATGTTGGGCGTGGAGAACAGCTGACGCTGCTCGGCCTCGTCCAGCAACAGGTCGAATGCATCCATCGGCAGCTCCGCATCGCCGGGCATGTAAGGCAACTGCGCGTGCACCTGCCCAAGGATGAGAATGGTCTCGCCAGCAGCACGGCGGCGCTCGACCATGGGCAACAGGTCCAGGGTAATATCCGGGTTACAGGCCAGGCTCAAGTGGACAGGCCGCTCCGGCGTGGCGGCCACCAGTTGAGCGATCAGGTTCAGGCCCTTGGCATTGATGTCGCGCGCGGCATGGCTGTAATTGCTGCTGACGTAATCCTGTTGGGCCGACTCACTGGTGAGCAGGCTGCCTGGCTGCATGAAGAACTGCTCCACGCGGATATTCGGCGGTAGGCTGTCGTTGCGCAGGTCGGCCAAGTATTGAAGCTCTTCATAATCGGCGAACAGGCGCTCGACGAAGGGTTCGAGCAAGCGCCGTTGCAAACCGTCACCCAGCGACGGCCGGCCCAGGGACAGGGCTGTATAGATCGTCAGACGGCGTTCGGGCAACGCGCGAATGCGGGCATAGAGAGCGTTTACGAAAGCATTGGGTTTGCCCAGGCCCAGCGGCAGGCCCATGTGAATATGGGTTGGCAGGCGTGACAGGACATGTTCGACGGCCTGGTCGATGGAGCTGAGGTGCATCGAGGCCTCCTGGTTCGTGCTTGGGTTCAGGAGGTTCGACAGGCAGGTAGACGGGTTGGTTGCCTGGGCGGGAAAGGAAGCCACGGCAACCTGGGCCACTCGACATTTCGGTGGCCTTCAGGCACAGCGCAGGTTCTGAGCGTTACATGGTGGCTGTAGACACTCTGTTCCCGGTCAAGCCTTCACCAGGTGTTTCGTTGAAGCGCTTGACCGTAGAAGCGGCCTTGCCGGGTCGCCAACCTAATAACTTACAGGCCAGACATCTTCTGAATAGCAGCCTTGAGCTCATCATCCGAGCAATCCGCGCAGGTGCCCTTCGGCGGCATGGCGTTGATGCCCGTGATGGCCTTGGCCAGGATGCCATCCAACCCACCCTGGTGGTCGGCACGCTCCTTCCAGGCTGCGCTGTCGCCCACTTTCGGCGCGCCGAGCAGGCCCGTGCCATGGCAGGCCGTGCAGTGCTTGGCGATGATATCGTCCGGTGTCCGGGACGACCCGGCGCCAGCGCTGGCGGTCACTGCCATGCCCTTGCATTCCTGGCCCTGGACACACACCTTGCCGACCGGTTCCAGACGCTTGGCGATATCGTCATTGGTCGCAGCAGTAGCGGTGATTGCCCAGAGGGCCAGTACGGCGGCCGGGATGGCCAGCATCTTCTTGACTTGGTTCACGCGAACACCCTCATGGTGGCTAATCATGCTCGCGGCCACGGATCCTCGAGCGCCGAAAAGTATAACGGCAAGCCCTGAGCCGGGAAACGACCCTACACAGGAAAGGGGTATTGGCGAGTCAATGCACTGCGCTGGATCAAAAGTTCGAGGGGGTGGCGGCGCTGATCAGGCGTGCGGGCTGGTCGAAAGGGTTGCGAAACCGGTGCGGGCGCGTGCTTTCGAAGTAGTAGCTGTCTCCTGCTTCGAGGATGAACAACTCGGTGCCGACCACCAACTCCAGGCGACCTTCGAGCAGGATACCGGTCTCCTCGCCATCATGGGTCAGCATCTCGGCGCCGGTATCGGCACCTGGCGGGTAGACCTCGGTTAGAAAAGCGATGGCGCGGTTGGGGTGCGACTTGCCGACCAGCTTCATGGTCACGGCACCATCGGAGATGTCGATCAGCTCATGGGCCTTGTACACGATCTGCGCTGGGCTTTCAGGTTCCAGCTCCACGGAAAAGAACTCGACCATGGACATCGGAATGCCACTGAGCACCTTGCGCAGCGAGCTGATCGAAGGGCTCACACTGTTCTTCTCGATCATCGAGATGGTGCTGTTGGTCACACCCGCCCGCTTGGCGAGTTCACGCTGGGACAGGCCCTTGAGCTTGCGGATGGCTTGCAGTCGTTCGCCGACGTCCAAAGCTGGAGCCTCCTGAGACGGTGTAGGGTGGATGTGAACGATATCATGGCAATGCCGTTCAGTATTTACAACACACCACCCGCACGGCACTAGGCCCCGACGTATTCCCGTGGCACCCGCTTGAGGTTGCAGAAGATCTGGTAAGGAATGGTACCGGCCTGGGTCGCCACTTCGCTGGCATGCACCTGCTTGCCCCACAACTCGACCGGGCTACCTACGGACGCTTCCGGCACATCGGTCAGGTCGATGCTCAGCATGTCCATCGACACGCGGCCGATCAGGGGGACGCGCTTGCCAGCGACGATGACCGGCGTACCGTTGGGCGCCTGGCGGGGGTAGCCGTCGGCATAGCCCATGGCGACCACGCCCACACGTGTAGGACGCGTGCTGACGAATGTCGCCCCGTAACCTACGGGCTCCCCGGCTGGCAGCTCCCGCACACTGATGACCCGCGATTGCAGCGTCATGACCGGCTGCAGGCGTTGGGCTTGTGCCTGGGGCATGTCGAAGGGCGTGGCGCCGTAGAGCATCAGGCCAGGGCGTACCCAGTCACCCGCTGCCTGCGGCCACCCCAGCACTGCAGGCGAGTTGCGCAGGCTGCACTCTGCTGCCAGACCTTGGCGAGCGGCCTCGAACACGGCGATCTGCTGGTCCGTGGCTTGAGCTTCCAATTCGTCCGCCCGGGCGAAATGGCTCATCAGCACGATGCGCCCCACCTTGCCGCTGGCCAGCAGGCGCTCGTAGGCGGCGCGATAATCCTTGGGGTGCAGCCCGACACGATGCATGCCGGTGTCGAGCTTGAGCCAGATGGTGAGCGGGATGCTCAGCTGGCTTTTCTCGATGGCCTCCACCTGCCAGGCCGAATGTACGACGCACCATAAGTCATGCTCGACGAGCATCGGCAGTTCGCTGGCTTCGAAGAAGCCCTCCAACAGCAGCACGGGGCTCTTGATGCCGGCCGCGCGCAACTCCAGCGCCTCTTCGATGCAGGCGACGGCGAACCCGTCCGCCTCGGGTTCAAGCGCCAACGCGCATCGTACGGCACCATGACCGTAGGCGTCGGCCTTGATCACGGCAAGCGCCTTGGCGCCGGTCAGCTCGCGGGCGAGACGGTAGTTGTGGCGCAGGGCCTGGAGGTCGATCAGAGCACGGGCGGGGCGCATGCGGCTGCCTTAATGTCATACGGGTTGAAAACGAAGCTGGGACGCTCGCCGGTGATCGGTGAGCGCCCCGGTACGCAATGATGCACTTGTGGGAGCAGTGTCTGAGGCATAAATGATGGCTCCCCAAGGGAGGGCATTGTCTGAGGCATTATTGATGAATGTGGCTTACTGCTGGTGAGCCGGTGAACCGTGGCCTTGACGGGTCGCTTCCCGCTGGCTGCCATAGCGCGAGATGTCCAACCCTTCTGCACTGATCTGCGGTTTCTTGCGCGCGATCAGGTCGGCCAGCAATCGGCCCGAGCCACAGGCCATGGTCCAGCCGAGCGTACCGTGCCCCGTATTGAGGAACAGGTTGCCAAAGGCAGTTGCACCCACGATCGGCGTACCGTCCGGCGTGGCAGGACGCAGACCGGTCCAGAAACTGGCTTGGCTCAGGTCTCCGCCGCGAGGATAAAGGTCGTTGACGATCATCTCCAGCGTTTCACGCCGGCGGGGGTTGAGCGACAGGTCGAAACCGGCGATTTCAGCCATGCCCCCGACGCGGATGCGGTTGTCGAAGCGGGTGATGGCCACCTTGTAGGTTTCGTCCAGAATGGTGGAGGCCGGGGCCATGTTGCCGTCGGTGATTGGCACGGTCAGCGAATAGCCTTTCAGCGGGTAGACCGGCGCCTTGATACCCAAGGGCTTGAGCATCTGCGGCGAATAGCTGCCCAATGCCAGCACATAACGATCGGCAGTTTCGAGCTTGCCATCGATCCAGACACCGTTGATGCGGTCACCCGCAAAATCCAGACGCTGGATGTCCTGGCCAAAGCGGAACTCCACACCCAGGTTCCTGGCCATCTCGGCCAACTTGGTGGTGAACAGCTGGCAGTCGCCGGTCTGGTCGTTGGGCAGGCGCAACGCGCCGGCAAGGATGCCCTTCACACTGGCCAGGGCAGGCTCGACGCGGGCGATGCCGTCGCGGTCGAGCAGTTCATAGGGCACACCGGACTGCTCGAGCACGGCGATGTCCTTCGCAGCCGCGTCAACCTGGGCCTGGGTGCGGAATAGCTGGGTAGTACCCAGGCTGCGGTTCTCGTAGGCAATACCGGTTTCTGCGCGCAGTTCGTCGAGGCAATCGCGGCTGTACTCGGACAACCGCACCATGCGTTCCTTGTTTACTGCATAACGGTTGGCGGTGCAGTTGCGCAGCATCTGCGCCATCCACAAGTACTGGTCCACGTCACCGGTGAGCTTGATGGCGAGCGGGGCGTGGCGCTCGAGCAGCCATTTCACCGCCTTGAGCGGTACACCCGGCGCCGCCCACGGCGAGGCATAGCCGGGCGAGATCTGACCGGCGTTGGCAAAGCTGGTTTCCATGGCCACCGCTGGCTGGCGGTCGACCACGGTCACTTCGAACCCTTGCCGGGCCAGGTAATAGGCGCTGGCGGTTCCGATCACGCCGCTACCAAGTACCAGAACTCGCATCGTCTTGCTCCCCTCGCGGCCTGCCGCGGTTTGTTACTGGAATGCCATTGATGGGCGCAGTATAGGAACTCAAGGGCAGTGCAATTCACTATATAAAAGCCTATTATTGGCGAGAATTCTCGGCACAATGGCCTTTCACGGAGGGGCATCCCCTATGAGAACCCAGCATCAAAGTAAACGTGAACTGGACAAGATCGACCGGAACATCCTGCGTATCCTGCAGAACGACGGACGTATCTCCTTCACCGAACTGGGCGAGAAGGTCGGGCTTTCCACCACGCCCTGCACCGAGCGCGTTCGCAGGCTGGAACGCGAAGGCATCATCATGGGCTACAACGCCCGCCTGAACCCGCAACACCTCAAGGGTAGCCTGCTGGTGTTCGTGGAAATCAGCCTGGACTACAAGTCTGGCGACACCTTCGAAGAGTTTCGCCGGGCCGTGCTGAAACTGCCTCACGTGCTCGAATGCCACCTGGTTTCCGGCGACTTCGATTACCTGGTCAAGGCGCGCATTTCGGAAATGGCCTCGTATCGCAAGCTGCTCGGGGACATTCTGCTGAAGCTGCCGCACGTACGTGAGTCCAAGAGCTACATCGTGATGGAGGAAGTGAAGGAAAGCCTCTGCCTGCCGATTCCTGACTGAAGCTATCCGCTCTCCGGGTAACCTAGACCAGCACCTGTCGAGTGCTGGCGATGAACTGGTGCACAAGCTGCTCGGCCGCAGGGTCGATCATCGGCTCCGGGCCGCGACCGCGCGGGCAAGCCATTTGCGGGGTGGTGCCGAACAGGCGGCAGATCATTGGCCGTTGTTCATACACCGTGCAGCCCTGGGGCCCCAGGTGCACGCAGTCCAGGCGCTCCAGGGCAGCGTCCTGCTCGGCCTGGGACTTGCGCGGCAGCCGGGCCATTTCTTCGGTCGAGGTGGTGACCGGCCCGCAGCAGTCATGGCAGCCGGGCTCGCACTCGAAGGCAGGGATGAGCTCGCGCAGGAAGTGGATCTTGTGACGGTTGCAGGACATGGCAAGGGAACGGGCTGAAAAGGTGTGGCCATTATAGGCCGGTTGCCCCTCTTGGGCTCGCGCCTTATTCTCGCGTTCCAGCTTACGCACCAGGACCCGCCCCATGATCCACAGCGCGCAGCACGCCGCCTCCTACTACGCCGCCAGCAGCGCACCTCACCCTGACCATGCTTATCTGCAGGGCGATCACAGCGCCGACGTATGCATCATCGGTGGCGGTTATTCAGGCCTCAACACCGCCATCGAGCTGGCCGAACGTGGCTTCTCGGTGATCCTGCTCGAAGCGCGCAAGATCGGCTGGGGCGCCAGCGGGCGCAACGGCGGGCAGCTGATCCGCGGGGTTGGCCATGGCCTGGAGCAGTTTCTGCCGGTCATCGGCGAGCAAGGCGTTCGCGACATGCAACTGATGGGGTTGGAAGCCGTGCAGATTGTGCGCGAGCGTGTGGAACGACACGCCATCGCCTGTGACCTTGCCTGGGGTTATTGCGACCTGGCCAACAAGCCGGCGCAAATGGCGGGCCTGGCCGAAGAAGCTGAGCACCTGCGCAGCCTCGGTTACGCCCACGAGCTGCGCCTGGTGGCACAGGAGGACATCCATAGCATCGTGGGTTCGGACTGCTATGCAGGCGGGCTGGTGGACATGGGCTCTGGCCATCTGCACCCGCTCAACCTGGCATTGGGCGAAGCAGCGGCAGCGGCACGCTTGGGTGTGAAACTCTACGAGCAGTCCGAGGTAACCCGCATCGATTACGGCCAGCAGGTGCAGGTGCACACCGCCCAAGGCCGAGTCCGTGCAAACACGCTGGTCTTGTGCTGCAACGCCTACCTGAACGGCTTGAACCGTGAACTGGGCGGCAAGGTCTTGCCCGCCGGCAGTTACCTCATCGCCACCGAGCCGCTCGGCGAACGCGCGCGCTCGCTATTGCCACAAAACATGGCCGTATGCGACCAGCGCGTCGCGCTGGACTACTACCGCCTCAGTGCCGACAACCGACTGTTGTTCGGCGGCGCTTGCCACTACTCAGGGCGCGATCCCATGGACATCGCCGCTTACATGCGGCCCAAGATGCTCCGCGTATTCCCCCAGTTGGCGGACGCTCGCATCGACTACCAGTGGGGCGGCATGATCGGGATAGGCGCCAACCGCCTGCCCCAGGTGGGGCGCTTGGCCGATCAGCCGAACGTGTACTACGCCCAGGCTTATGCCGGCCATGGGCTGAACGCCACCCACTTGGCCGCTCGCCTGCTCGCAGAGGCCATCGCAGGCCAGCAAAGCGCACGCTTCGACCTGTTTGCCAAGGTGCCGCACATGACCTTTCCAGGCGGCAAGCACCTGCGCTCACCACTGCTGGCATTGGGCATGTTGTGGCACAGGCTCAAGGAGCTGGTCTGACACGCAGTCACGGCCTCCAAAAGGGTTTGCGCCCTTCCCTGCGTGCCTCTTCCTGGCCAAGCCCCACATCACGCAGTTCGTGATCGGTCAGTTGCAGCAGCGCCCTGCGGGTACGCCAGCGGTGCACCATCAACCCCCAACGGCTGAAAGCCTGGGGCGCCTCGGCGGTTACGCGCCGTGGTAGGGCCTCGGTGTGTGCCAACGCTTCAAAGCGCACATCGCTCAAGCCATCCATCGCTGCTGCCTCCCATTCGATGACAATATAGGGGACAGCATGCAGGTTGCAGGGGCCGACAATACAGATCCAAAAAACCGTTATTATCTGGATACAGATCACGCATCAGAGCAACTGAATGCAGCCTTTTCCTTCGATCTGTATGGTGCGCCGACGGGCACAGCCCAGGAGTATGACGTGACGCTCTACATGAACCTTGCCGAGGTACTCGGTGCGCGTATAGAACAGGGCCTCTATCGCCCCGGCCAACGGCTGCCGTCGGTGCGTGCCTTGAGCGTGGAGCACGGGGTGAGCCTGAGTACCGTGCAGCAGGCCTATCGCCTGCTGGAAGACAGTGGCATGGTCTTGCCACGGCCCAAATCCGGCTACTTCGTCAGCGATCATCGCCATCTACCGGACTTGCCTGCGGTCAGTCGGCCCGCCCAGCGCCCAGTGGACATTTCCCAGTGGGAGCAGGTCCTGGAGCTGGTGCGCAGTACGCCGCAGCCAGGGGTGATACAGCTCGGACGGGGCATGCCGGACATCGACAGCCCGACCCTCAAACCGCTGCTGCGCAGCCTGGCCCGGCTCAGCCGCCGGCAGGACATGCCTGGGCTGTATTACGACAATATCCACGGCAACCTTGCCTTGCGCGAACAGGTCGCGCGCCTGGCCCTGGATTCCGGCTGTCGACTGTCGCCGGCGGAGCTGGTGGTGACCACAGGCTGCCACGAGGCATTGTCGTGCAGCATCCGTGCGGTATGCGAGCCTGGCGATATCGTCGCCGTCGACTCCCCAAGCTTCCATGGCGCCATGCAGACGCTCAAGGGCTTGGGCATGAAGGCGCTGGAGATCCCCACCGACCCGGTTACCGGCATCAGCCTCGAAGCACTCGAGCTTGCCCTTGAGCAGTGGCCGATCAAGCTCATCCAGATCACCCCCAGTTGCAACAACCCGCTTGGCTACATCATGCCCGAGGCCCGCAAGAAGGCCTTGTTGAGCCTTGCACAACGCTACGACGTGGCCATTCTCGAAGACGATGTCTACGGCGATCTGGCCTACACCTACCCCCGGCCACGCACGGTGAAGTCGTTCGACACGCAAGGCCGTGTGCTGTTGTGCAGTTCATTTTCCAAGACGCTTGCCCCTGGCTTGCGTGTGGGTTGGGTAGCGCCTGGGCGTTATCTGGAGCGGGTACTGCACATGAAGTACATCAGTACCGGCAGCACTGCCAGCCAGCCCCAGCTGGCGGTGGCGGACTTCATTGCGAACGGTCACTACCAGCCGCACGTGCGGCGCATGCGTACGCAGTACCAGCGCAGCCGTGAACTGATGAGCGACTGGGTGACACGGTACTTCCCGCCAGGCACGCGCGTCAGCCGTCCCCAGGGCGGGTTCATGCTCTGGGTTGAACTGCCAGAGCATTTCGATACCTTGCAGCTCAATCACGCGTTGCTCGATCAAGGCGTGCAGGTAGCCGTGGGCAGCATCTTTTCCGCTTCCGGCAAGTTCCGACACTGCCTGCGCATGAACTTCGCCGCCAGGCCTACCCAGCAGATCGAGGCGGCGGTGCGCAAGGTAGGTGAAACCGTTCAACGCTTGCTGGACGAAGACATCGTCGCGCCGTAACTTTGCATTGCCCGCCACGGTCCAACCCCAAAGCCCTGCTGCACAGGACGATCCACCGTTGAAACTCCAGCGAGCCCTACCCTTGCTGCTGACGCTGCTGCTTGGCATCGGCGGCTGCGCCAGCGTCGATACGCCGCGCCAAACCAGCCAGGCGCTGCCGGCCGATAGCTCGGCGTTCGGCCGCTCGGTGCTGCGCCAGGCAGCGCCTTATGAAGGCCGTTCAGGCTTTCGCCTGTTACCCAACAGCAACGAGGCGTTTCGGGCGCGCGCCGAGCTGATACGCAGCGCCCAGGCCAGCATCGACTTGCAGTACTACATCGTCCATGACGGGCTCAGCACGCGCGCGCTCGTCCATGAGCTGTTGCGGGCTGCCGACCGGGGTGTACGCGTGCGTATCCTGCTGGACGACACGACCAGTGATGGCCTGGACGCAATCATGGGCACCCTCGCCGCCCACCGGAACATTCAGATCCGAGTGTTCAACCCTCTGCACCTGGGGCGCGCCACTGGGGTCACGCGCGCAATGGGCCGGCTGCTCAACCTGTCACGCCAGCACCGGCGCATGCACAACAAGCTGTTCCTGGTGGACAACAGCATGGCCATCGTCGGCGGCAGAAACCTGGGTGACGAGTACTTCGATGCCGAGCCCAATCTGAACTTCACCGACATCGATCTCTTGAGCGTGGGACCAATCGCGCAGCAGTTGGGGCACAGTTTCGATCAATACTGGAACAGCGCCTTGAGCCGCCCGATCACCGACTTCCTCTGGCACCAGCCCAATGCCAGCGACCTGCGCACCAGCCGCCATCGGCTGGAGGTGTCATTGGCCCAAGCCAGGACCCGGCGCAAAGCCTTGTACGACCGCCTGATGGCGTATCAAGCGCAGCCGCGCCTGGATAACTGGCGCAACGAGCTGATATGGGCCCATGCCCAGGCGTTGTGGGACGCCCCCAGCAAGGTGCTGGCCAAAGACGAGCCTGACCCCCAGCTGCTGCTTACCCGCCAACTGGGCCCTGATCTGCGCGATGTTCGTCACGAGCTGATTCTGGTCTCAGCCTATTTCGTACCTGGCGAGCCCGGGCTCCTTTATCTCACCCAGAGCGCCGACGCCGGTATCTCGGTGAAACTGCTGACCAACTCGCTGGAAGCCACCGACGTGCCTGCCGTGCATGGCGGCTATGCGCCCTATCGCAAGGCGCTGTTGGAGCACGGGGTAAAGCTTTATGAAATGCGCCGCCAGCCGGGGGACCCGAGTGCGGGCAAGCTGAGTTTCCATGGCAGCTCGAACTCCAGCCTGCATAGCAAGGCCATCGTGTTCGACCGACACAAGACGTTCATTGGCTCGTTCAATTTCGATCCGCGCTCGGTGCTGTGGAATACCGAAGTGGGTGTGTTGGTCGACAGCCCTGAACTGGCCGAATACACCCGTGCACTGGCGGTGCAGGGTATGGCGCCGGCGCTGAGCTACCAGCCTGAGCTCGTTGGCGACAGGCTGGTCTGGGTGACCGAGGAAAACGGCCAGCGACGCGTGCTCACGTCAGAGCCTGGCAGCCTGTGGCGACGGTTCAATGCCTGGATCAGCAAGGCGGTTGGGCTGGAAAAAATGCTCTAGCCACTGCACGTTCATGCAGGCGATGGCTCGAACGCGCCACGTCGCCGGGTCAGCACCACGAGGCCAGCCGCGCCGGCGGCCATCAGCAATGGCAGGGCGTGGCCGCTGATCCACTGGCTGCCTGCGCCCGCCAGTAATGGCCCAAGCAAACAGCCAATGCCCCACAGTTGGGCCACGTGGGCATTGGCCCGGACCAAGGCATCGTCTCGATAGCGCTCGCCGATCAGGACCAGCGACAAGGTGAACAGCCCGCCTGCGCTGGCGCCGAACAGCACCCATACAGGCCAGATCGCCCAGGTGTGCAACAGCAGAGGGATGGCAAGGCTCGACCACAGCAGCGTCAATGCGCAACCGGTGAACAGGGCACGCCGCGACATGTGGTCTGCCAGAGCGCCAATGGGCAGCTGCAACACCGCATCGCCAACCACCACCGTGCTGACCATGAACAGTGCGATTTCCGTGCTCAGGCCTTGTTGCAGGCAATACACCGGCAGCAGGGTAAGGATCATGGCTTCGAAAGAGGCGAACAGCGCGATGGCCCAAGCGATCACCGGCAGCCTCCTGCAGAAGGCGAACAAGTCGGCAAATGTGACATTGCAGGCTTCGGTAGAGGGCGCGCCACCGCGGCCCAGCAGCAGCAGGGGCGAAACCAGCAGCAGGCCCGTCGCTGCCCAGAAGCCGAAATCATCGTCCGACCCCAGCATGCCCAGCACCAACGGCCCCGCCAGCTGGCTGAGCGCATAGCTGCTCCCATACAACGCAACCAGCCGGCCGCGCCACTGCTCGACCACCAGTTGGTTGATCCAGCTTTCGCCCAGTACGAACACAACGGTCAACGCCATGCCGATCAACAGGCGCAGCACCAGCCACAGCGGGTAGCTCGGCAGCAGGGCCAACAGGCCGATGGACAACGCCCCGCCCCACAGGCACAGGCGCATGGCCGCAGGCACGCCTACCCACCCGGCAAGACGGCTGGCCAGGCTGGCACCGGCCAATACGCCCAAGGCAGGCATCGCCGCCATGACACCAATGGCGAAACTCCCGTACCCCCAGCCTTCCAGACGCAGGGAAACCAGTGGCATGCTCACACCCAATGCAAGCCCGACGCTCAGCACCGATGCCAGCACGGCAAAATAGGTTCCCCAACGCATAACGGCCTCCCACTCAAAGCCTTGAACAGTAGAAACAACGAAGCCGGGGCAGTGTGAGCCGCCCCGGCCGGTGGTGGAGCGCCAGGCTCCTTCGCTGGAAAGCGAGCTTGCAGGTCCAATTCAGCCTGTAAGACCCGTGATGGACCTGTGCCCGCCGGCTTGCCGGCGAACAGGCCGCCAGGCGGCCCTTCCTGGACTTAAAGCTTGACCCAGGTTGCCTTCAGCTCGGTGTATTTTTCCAGCGCATGCAGCGACTTGTCACGGCCGTTGCCCGACTGCTTGAAGCCACCGAAAGGTGCGGTCATGTCGCCGCCGTCATATTGGTTGACCCAGACACTGCCGGCGCGCACGGCGCGGGCAGTCCTGTGCGCCTTGGAAATGTCCGAAGTCCAGATACCCGCCGCCAGCCCGTAGGGCGTGTCGTTGGCAATGGCAACTGCCTCCTCGGCCGTATCGAAGGCAATCACGGACAGTACCGGGCCGAAGATTTCTTCCTGGGCGATCTTCATGGCATTGGTCACGCCGTCGAAGATGGTTGGCTCCACGTAGGTGCCCCCGGTCTCCTCCAGGGTACGTTTGCCACCGGTCAGCAGCTTGGCGCCATCCTTGTGGCCTGCCTCGATGTATGACAGCACGGTATTCATCTGCTGCGTGTCGACCAGCGCACCTACGGTGGTCTGCGGGTCCAGCGGGTTGCCGGGCTTCCAGGCCTTGAGCGCTTCCACCACCATGGGCAGGAACGTGTCCTTGATCGAGCGTTCCACCAGAAGGCGCGAGCCTGCGGTGCACACTTCCCCCTGGTTGAAGGCGATGGCGCTGGCAGCAGCCTGGGCGGCAGCTTCAAGGTCAGGCGCGTCGGCGAAGACGATGTTCGGGCTCTTGCCACCGGCCTCCAGCCAGACGCGCTTCATGTTCGATTCGCCTGCATACACCATCAGCTGCTTGGCAATCTTGGTCGAGCCAGTGAACACCAGTGTGTCGACGTCCATGTGCAGGGCCAGGGCCTTGCCTACGGTATGGCCGTAGCCAGGCAGCACGTTCAGCACCCCCGCCGGAATGCCGGCTTCCACCGCCAGTTGAGCGATGCGGATGGCGGTCAACGGCGATTTCTCGGAGGGTTTGAGCACCACCGAGTTACCCGTTGCCAAGGCTGGGCCCAGCTTCCAGCTGGCCATCAGCAGCGGGAAGTTCCAAGGGACGATGGCGCCTACGACGCCCACAGGCTCGCGCGTGACCAAGCCCAGCTGATCGTGAGGCGTAGGGGCGACTTCGTCGTACACCTTGTCGATCGCTTCGGCCGTCCAGTGGATGGCGTTGGCAGCGCCCGGGATATCGATGCTGGAGGAATCGCCGATCGGCTTGCCCATGTCCAGCGTTTCCAGCAGCGCCAGCTCCTCGACGTTCTTGCGCAGCAGGTCGGCGAAGCGGATCAGGGTGGCCTTGCGCTTGGCCGGGGCCAGCTGTGACCATACGCCTGAGTTGAAGGTAGCGCGGGCGTTCTCGACCGCGCGGTTGGCGTCGGCCAGGTCGCAGCTGGCAACCTTGGCCAGGAAGCGTCCGTCGACCGGGCTCAGGCATTCGAAGGTTTCACCGGATGCGGCATCGGTGTATTCGCCGTTGATGAAGGCGCGGCCTTCGATCTTCAGGTGCTGGGCACGTTGTTCCCAGTCTGCACGAGTCAGGGTGGTCATACGAAACTCCTCCTCTTGTTTAGGTGCAACGCTGCACTGAGGACTTGCAGGCGTTGTCGGGGTCCGGGTGTGCAAGGCGCGCACACAGGCATGCGATACCCTAAACCAGCCACTTTAAACTATCAATATATTTGACACTATCAGCTCAAAAGCCTAGTCATGTTAATTTTATTGAACATCAAAGGAGCCGCTTCATGAGCATCGACAGCATCATCGACTTCGCCCAGGCCATCACCGAAGCAGACCGCTATCGCCCGGCAGCCGAGAAGATTCTCAAGGGCGAGCCGAACCAGGCCGTGTACAACCACTATGCCAGCCCCTGCGGGCAATTTGCCGCCGGCGTATGGGAAGGAGAAGTCGGCCAATGGACGGTCGACTACACCGAGCACGAGTACTGCGAAATCGTGCAGGGTGTCTCGGTATTGCGCGACGACAACGGCGCCAGCAAGACGCTTCGGGCGGGTGACCGATTCGTCATACCGGCCGGTTTCAAAGGGACCTGGGAAGTGCTCGAACCTTGCCGCAAGATCTACGCGATGTTCGAGCAGAAATAATTATGTAGCGCAGAAAGCCTGCTGGCTTGCATGAGGATGGCCCTGCCCGTGTTGGGCCATTCAATTCCAAAAGGAAAGCCTCATGACTAATGAAGAAGTTCTCAAAGCCCTCGCTCACCTGGTTGGCACCGCTTACGAGCCCGCGATCAAACAGACGATCTGTACCCTCACCGGTCGCAGTCGCGTCGTTGGCCCCAATGAGATGACCACCCGCGAATACGACGCCGAGCGCATCCACATTCAGGTCGACGCCAACGCGCTGATCAACGGCTTCCAGTTCAACTGACCCGCCAGCAGGCATAAAAAAACCCGCGTCCTTTCGGATGCGGGTTTTTTTCAGGTCGCCGATCAATTACTTGATCTTGGCTTCCTTGTACACCACGTGCTTGCGAACAACGGGATCGTATTTCTTGATCTCGATTTTGTCCGGGGTGGTGCGCTTGTTCTTGTCGGTGGTGTAGAAGTGACCGGTACCGGCACTCGAAACCAAACGGATCAATTCACGCATGATGCTCTCCCTTAAACCTTGGCGCCAGCTTTACGGATGTCAACCAGAACGGCATCGATGCCGCGCTTGTCGATGATGCGCATGCCTTTGGCGGAAACGCGCAGACGCACGAAACGCTTCTCGGATTCAACCCAGAAACGGTGGTGCTGCAGGTTTGGCAGGAAACGACGACGGGTTTTGTTGTTTGCGTGGGAAATGTTGTTCCCCGTTACCGGACCCTTACCGGTAACTTGACAGACTCTCGACATGCCTCAGCCCTCTAAAACCACATGCCCAACCCGGCATGGGTTGGCCGCTTAATCTCTCAGTCTTTGGCGCCGAGGCGCCGTGATTCTGGAGGTCTTATCGACCGGATTCGCTGATGCGACAGGCCGAGCCCCTAGAAAAGAGCGCTGCTTTATACCAGAAAGACTCGATTGCAACAATACCTGATCAATATTCAAGCGGGGTCGAACCGCCGCGGCCAGCATAGCGGCAGGGCCCGCCCCACGCCGACCGCTCGTCGCCAATATTGTAAAAAAGAGTGTGGTCATTTTTCGACAGTCGCACTAGGGTAGGCTTTTTCCAGACTGCACTGGCAGATGGGCCACTGACAGCCAAGGAGCCACCATGCGTGCCGCCGCCCTTTCCTTATTGTTCACCTCCCTGCTTGCCATGGGGGCAGCCCAGGCAGCTCCGCTGAGCGTCTGCAGTGAAGCCAGCCCCGAAGGCTTTGATGTGGTGCAGTACAACTCGCTGACCACCACCAACGCTTCAGCCGATGTGTTGATGAATCGCCTGGTGGAGTTCGACGCAGACAAAGGCAAGGTGGTACCGAGTCTGGCTGCCAGCTGGACGGTATCGGCCGACGGCCTGGTGTACGATTTCACCCTGCGCGACGACGTGAAATTTCACACCACTGCCTACTTCAAACCCAGCCGTATGCTCAATGCCGACGACGTGCTGTTCAGCTTCCAGCGCATGCTCTACCCCGCCCACGCCTGGCACAAGACGGCGCCCGGCGGCTATCCGCATGCACAATCGCTGCAATTGGGCAGCCTGATCAAGACGATCGACGCCCCGGCGCCCAATACCGTGCGCTTCACCCTCACCCATCCGGACGCCACTTTCCTGGCCACCCTCAGCATGGGTTTCGCCTCGATCTATTCGGCCGAATACGCTGACAAGCTGCTCAAGGCAGGCACCCCCGAGAAGCTCAACAGCCAACCCATCGGCACCGGGCCGTTCGTCTTCCAGCGTTTCCAGAAGGACGCCGTGGTGCGCTACCGCGCCAACCCTGACTACTTTGCCGGCAAGCCGGCCGTCGATCCGCTGATCTTCGCCATCACCACCGATGCGAACGTGCGCCTGCAGAAACTCAAACGCAACGAGTGCCAGGTGGCGCTGTCGCCCAAACCGCTGGACATTGCCGATGCCGGCAAGGACAGCAACCTAAAGGTAGCCAGCACGCCAGCGTTCATGACGGCATTCGTCGCGATCAACAGCCAGCACCCGCCCTTGGACAAGCCAGAGGTCCGTCAGGCCATCAACCTGGCCTTCGACAAGCAGGCTTATGTCGAAGCGGTATTCGATAACTCGGCGATCGCCGCCAATGGCCCCTACCCTCCCACCACCTGGAGCTATGCCAAAGACCTGCCCGGCTACCCGCTGGACCTGAAGAAAGCCAAGGCGCTTATGGCCAAGGCGGACTTGGCGGATGGCTTCAGTACGACGATCTGGACCCGACCCTCGGGCAGCCTGCTCAATCCCAACCCGAGCCTGGGCGCACAGATGCTGCAAGCCGACCTCGCCAAGATCGGTATCAAGGCAGACATTCGCGTGATCGAGTGGGGCGAGCTCATCCGCCGCGCCAAGGCCGGGGAGCACGACCTGCTATTCATGGGCTGGGCGGGCGACAACGGCGACCCGGACAACTTCCTCACCCCACAGTTTTCCTGTGCAGCGGTCAAGTCCGGCACCAACTTCGCGCGGTTCTGTGACAATCGCCTTGACCAACTGATCAGCGCCGGTCGTACCACCAATGACCAGAGCGTACGCAGCCGGCTATACCAGCAGGCGCAGACCTTGATTCAGCAGCAGGCGCTGTGGGTGCCATTGGCGCATCCGACGGCGGCGGCGCTGCTGCGTCAGGGTGTCGAGGGTTACCAGGTCAGCCCGTTCGGCCGGCTGGACTTCAGCAAGGTGAGCGTGACCAAGTAAGCCCTGGCCGTCTCAGGGCAGCTTCGCCCGAGCGAAGAAGCGCTGCCGTGCAGCGCTCTTTCTCGGGCACGACAGCCCTTGAGGCCGCCGCCTCACGCCACGATCCACCCATGCTCGACCATCGACAGCGGCTCCCCGTCACCAATGATGATGTGGTCCAGCACTCGCACATCGATCAATGCCAGCCCACGCTTGAGCGACAGGGTCAGGTGCACATCGTCCTGGCTCGGTTCGCTATTGCCCGAAGGGTGGTTGTGGCAAAGGATCAACGCCGCAGCGTTGTGCATCAGTGCCCGGCGCACGACCTCCCGAGGATAGACGCTGGCACGATCGATGGTGCCCCTGAACAGAATCTCGAACGCCAGAGGCTGATGCTTGGTATCCAGAAACAGGCAACCAAACACCTCGCTGGGTTCGTGTCGCAACTTTGCCTTGAGGTAGCGCCGCACCGCAGCGGGCCCCTCCAAGGGCGCCGCGCGTGCGATACCCTCGTCCAGGTAACGCCGACCGATTTCCAGCAGCGCTTGCAACTGGGCATATTTCACAGCCCCGATGCCAGGCTCGCGCAGGACGGCCTGCCGATCTGCCTCGAGGAACTGCCGCAAACTGCCAAAACGCACCAACAGGCCCCGCGCCAGGTCGACTACGTTGCGCCCTGCAACGCCTGACCCCAGCAGCACCGCCAACAGCTCGGCGTCGGACAGCATGCTCGCGCCGCGAAGCAGCAATTTTTCCCGTGGTCGGTCCTGAGCCGGCCATTCCCTGATGTTCATCGCACTCCTGCCCTAGCTGCGGCCCATTTCGGCCCTGTGTTAATCTATTTGCCCTCGTACATGCGACGTTCTGCCGCACGCAGTTCCTGTCGCCGCCCGCTTTCACTGGAAAAAGGCATCCCTATGCAGCGGCTGTATCGCAAGCGCATCGTTCTTGGCGTCGGTGGTGGCATCGCCGCCTACAAGAGCGCCGAACTGATCCGCCGACTCCTGGAGCACGGCGCGCAGGTGCGGGTCGTCATGACCCGCGGTGGCGCCGAATTCATCACGCCATTGACCCTGCAGGCGCTGTCCGGCCACCCGGTGCACATGGACCTGCTTGACCCGGCAGCCGAAGCCGCCATGGGCCACATCGAGCTGGCCAAATGGGCTGACCTGGTACTGATCGCCCCGGCCACGGCCGACCTCATGGCTCGCCTGGCCCAAGGCATGGCCGATGACCTGCTGACGACCCTGGTGCTGGCCACCGATGCCACCGTTGCCGTCGCCCCGGCCATGAATCAGGCCATGTGGCGTGACGCTGCCACCCAGGCCAACCTTGAATTGCTCAAAAGCCGTGGCATCCAGGTGTTCGGGCCTGCCTCGGGTAGCCAAGCCTGTGGCGACGTGGGCCTGGGGCGCATGCTCGAGGCCACCGACCTGGCCTGGTGCGCTGCCGAAAGCTTCAAGCGCCAGGCGTTGACCGGCAAGCATGTGCTCATCACCGCAGGCCCCACTCAGGAAAACATCGACCCGGTGCGCTACATCACCAATCATAGCTCCGGGAAGATGGGCTTCGCCCTTGCCGAGGCGGCCGCTGAAGCAGGGGCTCGGGTAACCCTCGTCACCGGCCCCGTGCACTTGCCCACACCCGACCGGGTCAGCCGCATCGACGTGGTGAGCGCGCGGGACATGCTTGCAGCCTGTGAGGCGGCCATGCCATGCGACCTGTTCATCGCTTCGGCAGCGGTGGCGGATTACCGTCCAGAGGTAATAGCGCCACAAAAACTGAAGAAAGATCCCACAACCGGCGATGGCATGCTGCTGCAGATGGTGCGCAATCCCGATATCCTTGCCACCCTGGCCGGTCGCGTCGACCGCCCCTTCAGTGTCGGCTTCGCCGCCGAGACCGAACACTTGCTCGATTACGCCACGCGCAAGCTCAAGGACAAGAACCTCGACCTGATCGTCGCCAACGATGTGGCCAACCCCAGCATCGGCTTCAACAGTGAAGAGAACGCCTTGACCGTGATCGATCGCCAGCAGCATCAGACCCTCTTCGCGCAGACCAGCAAGGGCAAGATCGCCCGCCAGCTGGTTGCCTTCATCGCCGAACGGCTCAATCAGGTTCAATAAGTTACATGCACGCATTACAAGCCAAGATCCTCGACCCACGCCTGGGTACCGAATTCCCGCTGCCGCAATACGCCACGCCAGGCTCGGCAGGCCTGGACCTGCGGGCCCTGCTCGCGCAAGACACAGTGCTCAAGCCTGGCCAGACCATCCTGATCCCCACAGGCCTGTCCATCTACATCAGCGACCCTGGTCTTGCGGCGCTGGTACTGCCGCGCTCGGGCCTGGGCCACAAGCACGGTATCGTGCTGGGCAACCTCGTGGGGCTGATCGATTCGGATTATCAAGGCGAACTGATGGTGTCGTGCTGGAACCGCGGCGATACCCCGTTCACCATCGCTGTCGGCGAGCGTATCGCCCAGTTGGTGCTCGTCCCTGTGGTACAGGCGCAGTTCGAGATCGTCGAGTCGTTCGACGAAAGCCTGCGCGGCGCAGGTGGCTTCGGTCACTCCGGCAGCCATTGAGCCGGGCATGAGCGAAAACGCCAGGGATGGCGAACTCCACGGCAGAACCTTCGTCCAAGCGCTCTGCTTGCGCCTGCAACCGAGCGCTCTTGACTGATGGAACCTCCCAGATGAACGACGTGGCCCCAGCGATCTGTGCTCATTTACCGCCAGGTATCTTCCGCGCTTATGACATCCGCGGCATTGTCGGCAAGACGCTGCACGCCGAGACTGCCTACTGGATAGGCCGCGCCGTCGGCGCACAGAGCCTGGCCATGGGCGAAGCCCAGGTCAGCGTCGGGCGCGATGGCCGCCTGTCCGGCCCGCAGCTCGTCGAGCCCTTGATCCGCGGTCTGGTCGAGGCGGGGTGCCACGTGAGCGACCTGGGCCTGGTCCCCACCCCTGCCGTGTACTACGCCACCCATGTGCTGCCCGGCCGTTCGGGCGTGATGCTCACCGGTAGCCATAACCCGCCGGACTATAACGGTTTCAAGATCGTCATCGCAGGCGACACGCTGGCCAACGAGCAGATCCAGGCACTGCTCACCCGCCTGCAGACCAATGACCTGACCGTAGGTGCAGGGCAGGTGCAGCAGGTGGCTATTCTTGAGCGCTATTTCCAGCAGATCGTCGGCGACGTGAAGCTGGCGAGACCGCTCAAGGTCGTAGTGGACTGCGGCAACGGGGTCGCCGGCGTGATTGCACCGCAACTGATCGAAGCGTTGGGCTGCGAGGTAATCCCGCTGTTCAGCGAGGTGGACGGCAACTTTCCGAACCACCACCCCGACCCGAGCAAGGCGCAGAACCTCGAGGTGCTGATCGACACGGTCAGGCGAACCGGAGCCGACCTTGGTCTGGCATTCGACGGCGACGCTGACCGCGTAGGCGTGGTGACCGATGCTGGCACCATCATCTATCCCGACCGCCTGCTGATGCTGTTCGCGCAGGACGTTCTGGCTCGCAACCCAGGTGCCGAAATCATCTTCGACGTCAAATGCACACGGCGCCTCATCCCCCTGATCGAACAATTGGGCGGTCGTACCCTGATGTGGAAGACCGGCCATTCGTTGATGAAGAAGAAGATGCAGCAGACCGGCTCACTGCTCGCTGGCGAGATGAGCGGTCACATCTTCATCAAGGAACGTTGGTACGGTTTCGACGACGGCATCTACAGCGCGGCGCGCCTGCTGGAAATTCTCAGCAAGACCGAGCAAAGCGCCGAAACCGTGTTCGCTGCGTTCCCCAACGATATTTCCACGCCGGAACTCAATATTGATGTGACCGACGAGGGTAAATTCAGCATCATTGATGCACTGCAACGCGGCGCCGACTGGGGCGACGCACGCCTGACCACCATCGACGGTGTACGGGTGGACTACGCCAAGGGCTGGGGCCTGGTGCGCGCTTCCAATACCACGCCGGTGCTGGTGCTGCGCTTCGAGGCTGACAGCGATGACGAGTTGCAGCGTATCAAGGATGTTTTCCGCACTCAGTTGTTGCGGGTCGAACCTGATCTGCAACTGCCGTTCTGACCGACTATCTGGCCTCACAGGAGCCCTGCATGACCCTCGATCGCGATGCTGCCACCCACGTAGCCGAAGTTCTGTCCGAAGCCTTGCCTTACATTCGCCGCTTCGTCGGCAAGACGTTGGTGATCAAGTACGGCGGCAACGCGATGGAAAGCGAGGAGCTCAAGACCGGCTTCGCTCGTGACATCGTGCTGATGAAGGCCGTGGGCATCAACCCGGTGGTGGTGCACGGCGGCGGCCCGCAGATCGGTGATCTGCTCAAGCGGCTGTCCATCGAAAGCCATTTCATCGACGGTATGCGCGTGACCGATTCGGCGACCATGGACGTTGTGGAAATGGTCCTGGGCGGCCAGGTCAACAAGGACATCGTCAACCTCATCAACCGCCACGGCGGCAGTGCCATCGGCCTGACCGGCAAGGACGCGGAACTGATCCGCGCGCGCAAGCTCACCGTCAGCCGGCAGACGCCGGAAATGACCACCGCCGAGATCATCGACATCGGTCATGTGGGTGAGGTGGTGAGCGTGAACACCGACTTGCTGAACATGCTGGTCAAGGGCGACTTCATTCCGGTGATCGCACCCATCGGCGTTGGTATCAATGGTGAGTCCTACAACATCAACGCCGACCTGGTGGCAGGCAAGGTTGCCGAAGCGCTGCAAGCTGAGAAGCTGATGCTGCTGACCAACATCGCTGGCCTGATGGACAAGCAAGGCCAGGTCCTGACCGGGCTGACTACAGAGCAGGTCAATGAGCTGATCGCCGATGGCACCATCTACGGCGGCATGCTGCCCAAGATCAAGTGCGCGCTGGACGCGGTGCAGGGCGGCGTGAACAGCTCGCACATCATCGATGGCCGCGTGCCGAACGCCGTGCTGCTGGAAATCTTCACCGACAGCGGCGTGGGCACCCTGATCACCAACCACAAGTCGCTTTCTTGAGCTGCGTGCGCCGAACGCCGGGGTGGCGGCGCGAGGCGCCGCACATGGGGCACAAAAAAGGCGACCACCAACCGAGGTCGCCTTTTTCATTTCAAGGCCCGGATCAGATCCCGTACTGCGCCCGGTAAGCCTCGACCGCCGGCAGGTGCTGCTTGAGTTGCGGATCGTCAGCCAGGAACTCCAGCACCTGGGTCAGCGAGACGATGCTGACCACCGGTATGCCGAAATCGCGTTCCACTTCCTGGATGGCCGAAAGCTCACCATTGCCGCGCTCCTCGCGGTTCAACGCGATCAATACGCCAGCGGCGTTGGCCTGCTGGGCCTTGATGATCTGCATGACTTCGCGAATGGCGGTACCGGCGGTGATCACGTCGTCGATGATCAGCACGTTGCCCGCCAGGGGCGCACCGACCAGGCTGCCGCCTTCGCCGTGATCCTTGGCCTCCTTGCGGTTGAAGCACCAGGGCACGTCCTGCCGATGCTGGTCAGCCAGCGCAACGGCCGTGGTCGCGGCCAGGGGAATACCCTTGTAGGCCGGGCCGAACAGCACGTCGAACGGGATCTTGCTGTCGACGATGGCGGCGGCATAGCAACGCCCCAGCTCTGCCAGGGCCGAACCTGTGTTGAATAGGCCGGCATTGAAGAAATACGGGCTGGTACGCCCGGACTTGAGGGTGAATTCACCGAAACGCAGGACCCCGCGATCGATGGCAAAACGGATGAAGTCGCGCTGATACGGCTGCATGGAAAGTCCCGGACACCACGGATTTAGCTAAATGGGTTGAGCTCGGGTATCATACACGCACGAGATTTATGGGGCCATTTATGCGGATCATCAGTGTGAACGTTAATGGCATTCAGGCTGCGGCCGAGCGTGGTTTGCTCAGCTGGCTTCAGGCCCAGAATGCCGACGTCATCTGCCTTCAGGATACCCGCGCCTCGGCCTTTGAACTCGACGACCCAGCTTATCAGCTCGATGGCTACTTCCTGTACGCCTGCGACGCGGAAGTGCCCGCCCAAGGCGGCGTGGCGCTGTACTCGCGCATGCAGCCCAAGGCAGTCATCACGGGCCTGGGCTTCGAGACGGCCGACCGTTACGGGCGCTACCTGCAGGCCGACTTCGACAAGGTCAGCATCGCCAGCCTGCTGCTGCCTTCGGGCATGAACGGCGATGAAGACCTGAATCAGAAATTCAAGTTGATGGACGACTTCGCCAAGTACCTGGACAAGCAGCGCCGCAAGCGTCGCGAGTACATCTACTGTGGCTCGTTCTACGTCGCGCAGCAGAAGCTCGACATCAAGAACTGGCGCGACAGCCAGCAGTCGCCTGGCTTCCTGCCGCCCGAGCGCGCCTGGATGGAAGCGATCGTCGGTGACATGGGCTATGTGGATGCGCTGCGCGAAGTCAGCCGCGAAGGCGACCAGTACAGCTGGTGGCCAGACAACGAGCAGGCTGAAATGCTCAACCTGGGCTATCGCTTCGACTACCAGATCCTGACGCCAGGCCTGCGCCGCTTCGTGCGCAATGCACGCCTGCCGCGCCAGCCGCGCTTCTCCCAGCATGCGCCGCTGATCGTCGACTACGACTGGACGCTGACCATCTGAACAACCAAATGGGCCGCCTCGCGGCCCATTTGTCTATCTGATCGGTCGCCAGATCATGGGGTAACGGTAAGGTTTGCCTTCGTTCGCGCGTACTGCGGCAATGATGATCAGAATCATCACGGCCACTGCCAGCACGGCAAACAGCAGCAGCCCGACGACCACGAACATCAGCAAGAAGCAGATGAACCCCGCCACGGTGACGCTGATCTGGAAATTCAGCGCTTCCTTGCCTTGCGCATCGATGAAGGGGTCCTGCTCGCGCTTGAGGTGCCAGAGCACCAAGGGCCCCAGCAGATGCCCGAGAGGGATCACCAGGCCAAGCAGCGCGGAAAGGTGACAGAACATCGCCCACTGCCTGACCTCGGCATTGGGCGGCGTGATCGAAAGATTCGGATCGGTCATGCCTGCACCTCCATTATCAGGTTCAGTCCGCCAGCGCGGCCTGCTGCAGCTGGAAGATCTCGTCCATACCCTTCTGCGCCAAGGCAAGCATGGCGTTGAAGTCTTCTGGCTGGAACGGCGCGCCCTCTGCCGTGCCCTGCACCTCGATGAAACCGCCAGCGCTGGTCATGACCACGTTCAGGTCGGTCTCGGCAGCCGAGTCTTCCAGGTAGTCCAGGTCGAGCACAGCTTCACCTTGGTACATGCCGACCGAAACCGCGGCAATCATGTGCTTGAGCGGGTTGCCAGCCTTCAGGCCACCACGTTTCTTGATCACGGCCAGGGCATCGCAGACGGCGACCATGGCGCCGGTGATAGACGCTGTACGGGTGCCGCCATCGGCCTGGATGACATCGCAGTCGATGTACAACGTGATGTCGCCGAGCTTGCTCATGTCCAGTGCCGCGCGCAGCGAACGGCCGATCAGGCGCTGGATTTCCAGCGTACGGCCACCTTGCTTGCCACGGCTGGCTTCACGCTGGTTACGTTCACCCGTCGAGCGCGGCAGCATGCCGTACTCGGCGGTCAACCAACCTTGGCCCTGGCCTTTGAGGAAGCGCGGTACGCCGTTTTCCACGCTGACCGTGCAGATGACCTTCGTGTCACCGAACTCGACCAGTACCGACCCTTCGGCGTGCTTGGTGTAGTTGCGGGTGATGCGGATCGAGCGGAGCTGATCGGCGGCGCGACCACTTGGACGTTTCATCTGGGATACCTGTACTGGGACATTGAATCTGGCAGGCATTATAGAGCCCGTAGCGCAGGGAGGACACGCCTATCGTCGCTGGCGGCCCTGTCCGTCGCCCCATGATAGCGGTGCATTGGGCCGCAAGCCGCCAGTGCGCTACAATCCTGCGCCTTGCAGCCAGCAGGCTGCCAATGTCCAACCTATACGCGAGGTACCCCCATGGTGCACAGCATGACCGCGTTTGCACGGGTCGAGCGCGCCGGCAGCCAAGGCACCCTGGTCTGGGAGCTGCGCTCGGTCAACCACCGCTATCTCGAGCCGCACCTGCGCCTGCCCGATGCGCTGCGCGACCTTGAAGGCGGCGTACGCGAAGGCCTGCGCCAGGGCCTTTCCCGAGGCAAGGTAGAGTGCACCCTGCGCCTGAACGAGGACAGCAGCGGCAAGCCGTTGCAGGTCGATCGTGAGCGCGCGGCGCAGCTGGTGGCCGCCGCCGAGCAGGTGGCCGGGTTGATCCAGCGGCCGGCGCCGCTCAACCCATTGGAAGTGCTGTCCTGGCCTGGGGTACTGGTCGCTGACGCCAGCGACCCACAGGCATTGAATGCCGAAGCCATGGCGCTGTTCGACGAAGCACTTGCCGAACTCAAGGCCGGGCGCCAGCGCGAAGGCCAGGAACTGGCCCGCCTGATCAACGAGCGCCTGGACAGCATGGCCAACGAGGTCACGACACTGCGTACCCTGGTCCCCCAGATGCTGGCCGCGCAACGCCAGAAGATCCTGGATCGTTTCAACGACCTTCAGGCCGAAGTCGACCCACAGCGCCTGGAGCAGGAAATGGTCCTGCTGGCCCAGAAGAGCGATGTGGCCGAGGAGCTTGACCGCCTCGACACCCACGTCACCGAAGTACGACGCGTACTCAAGGGTGCCGGTGCCGCCGGGCGACGCCTGGATTTCCTGATGCAAGAGCTCAATCGCGAAGCCAACACGCTCGGTTCCAAAGCCTTCGACCCCCGCAGCACGCAGGCGGCGGTCAACCTGAAGGTACTGATCGAACAGATGCGCGAACAAGTACAGAACATCGAGTAAGGCCACACCGACCATGAATCACACCAGCGGCACCCTCTACATCGTTTCCGCCCCGTCCGGCGCCGGCAAGACCAGCCTGGTCAATGCCCTGACCCAGGACGACAAGCAGATTCGCGTTTCCGTCTCGCACACCACCCGCGCCATGCGTCCCGGCGAGCAGCATGGTGTGAACTACCATTTCGTCGAGCATGACGCGTTCAAGGCATTGATTGAACAAGGTGACTTCCTGGAGCATGCCGAGGTGTTCGGCAACTTCTACGGCACGTCGCGCAGCGCCCTGCAACAGACCCTGGATCAAGGCTTCGACCTGATCCTGGAAATCGACTGGCAAGGCGCGCAGCAGGTTCGCGCGCTGATGCCGCAGGCGTTGTCGGTGTTCATCCTGCCGCCCAGCCAGGCCGCGTTGCGCGAACGCCTCAATGGCCGTGGCCAGGACAGCGAAGCGATCATCGACGGACGCATGAAAGAGGCCGTCAGCGAGATGGTGCATTACGATGAGTACGATTACGTGATCATCAACGACGATTTCGGCGCGGCACTGGCCGACCTGAAAGCCGTATTCCGCGCCAATCGTCTGCTTCTCAACAAGCAGCAACACCGCCATGCGGCGCTGCTCGAGCAGTTGATCGGCTGATGGGCGCGGGCCTCTCAGGAGGCCCTTGCGCATGCATCAGCAACCGCAGGTCACGGGCCGGTCAGTCCTGCAAGGGCAAGGTGGCGTGTTGATGCAGCGTAGCCCCCAGGAAGTAGGCCGGGGCACGCAGGCGAGACAGCAGCATCAGCACGATTCCCAAAACCGAAATGATCGCCGCGATCACGAACACCAGGCCTACCCCACCCACGTGTGAACCACTGCCGAAGTCCGGCGACGCGCTGTCGATGGCCGTGCGCGCGAAGATCACCGACAGGATGACCCCACCCACCAGAGGGCACAGCCCTCGCATGAAAAAGTGCCGAAGGTTGCCGAACAAGCTGCTGCGGAAATACCAGACGCAGGCAAACGCTGTCAGCGAGTAGTAGAAGCAGATCATCATGCCCAGGGCAGTGATGGTGTCGGCCAGCACGTTTTCACTGAGCGTGCGCATGGTTACATAGAACAATCCGGCGGCGATCCCCGCACAGATCGTGGCGTACCGCGGCGTCTGCGAGCGCGGGCAGACTTTGGCGAATTTTTGCGGCACCGCTCCGTAATAGCCCATGGCAAGCAAGGTGCGGGCGGGCGAGACGAAGGTGGACTGCAGGGAAGCGGCCGTGCTGGCGAGCACCGCGATGGACATCAGAATCGCCAGTGGCCCCATGACCGGGCCGGCGAGGTGGGCGAACACGTTTTCCTGGATCCGCGGGTTGTTCAGGCCCAGGCCCGACTCACTGATGCCGGCGAACTGCAAGGTGGCGATGGCCGTCAGCAGGTACAGACCCAGAATCAACAGCACGGTCCAGGTCGCCGCCTTGCCCGGCACCTCCTCGCTGCCTACCGACTCCTCACTGACGGTCAGGCAAACGTCCCAGCCCCAGAAGATGAAGATCGACAGGGAAAGCCCGGCGGCGAACGCCGAGAAGGACTCGACACCAAAAGGGTTGAACCAGGCAAAGTCGAATTCCAGAGGCGGTGGCGCCGTCGTCTCGCCGAACGCTGCGAAGGCAAAACCGATCAACACCAGCAACTGCAAGGCGACCAGGCCGTATTGCACGGTCATGGTCGTGGTCATGCCCCGGCAACATATCCACACTGCCAAGGCGATGAACACGCAGCAGGTGACGATGTTGATCAGCAGGTTGTCGGCAAGGGCCGCCAGCGCCTGGTTGCCGGTGATCTGGCCGAGAAACAGATAGAAGAAATCCACCGCCACCCCAGCCAGGTTCGACAGGACGATGGTGGTAGCCACCACTAGCCCCCAGCCGCCGATCCACCCGATCATCGGACCGAAAGCCCGCGCCGACCAGGTAAATGACGTACCGCTGTCCGGCTCGGCCGAATTGAGCTCGCGGTAGCCCAGGGCGACCAGCAGCATGGGTAGGAACCCGACGATGAACACCGCCGGCAGGTGGGCGCCGACTTCGCGCACGGTCGGCCCCAAGGCCCCGGTGAGGGTATAGACCGGCGCAATGGTGGAGATGCCCAGCACCACGCTGGCCAACAGCCCCAACCTGCCCTTGGCCAGGCCCTTGCCTCCCTGCTGGGTGTGTGCGTCGGCCGCCACATCGGGTGGGCGGCCTGCTTCTGTGTAATCGCTCATGAGTACTAGCCGTAGATGTTGGAATTGTTTTTCACAGGCCTCTTGCCAAGGCCTGCCCACTCAGAGCCCGCTGCGACACCTTCCCCTGGTCCCATGCAGGCGCATTGGCGCTACACGGTGTGCAGGTACCAGTTGTATTCGAGGTCGGAGATCGACACCTCGAATTCGGCCAGCTCGCTGTCCTTGCAGGCCACGAAGATATCGATGTAAGCCGGGCTGATGTACTGCTTGAGCACCACACTGTCCTCCAGCGCTCGCAATGCATCACGCAGGTTGTTCGGGAGGCTCTGCTCCAGCTGCTCGTAGGCATTGCCTTCAATAGGCGCCTGCGGCTCGGTCTGATGGGTCAGGCCATGGTGAACGCCGGCGAGAATCGCTGCAAGCGTCAGGTAAGGGTTGGCATCGGCGCCTGCCACGCGATGCTCCAGCCGCGCACTGTGGCTGTTGTCGGTCGGCACGCGCAGGGCAACGGTACGGTTGTCCACTCCCCAGCCGGGGGCATTGGGCACGCTGAACTGGCAGCTGAACCTGCGGTACGAATTGATGTTCGGGCACAGCAAAGCCACCGACGCGGGAAGCGTCTGCAACACACCCCCTACAGCATGGCGCAGCGCCCGGCACGTAAGCGGATCGTCACTTGCGAAAATGTTCTTGCCGCTGTGCTTTTCCACCAACGAAAGGTGCACATGCAGACCGTTACCCGCCTGCCCGGGATAGGGCTTGGCCATGAAGGTGGTGTCCATGTCGTGGTCGTAGGCAATGTTCTTGATCAGGCGTTTGAGCAGGATCGCCTGATCACAGCCCCTCAAGGGGTCTGCCACAGGGTGCAGGTTGACCTTGAACTGCGCCGGCGCGCTTTGCTTGACGATGGCATCGACGGGCAACCCTTGGGCCGCTGCTGCTTCGAGCATGTCCTGCAAGCAATCGGCGTACTCGTCCAGGTCGTCGATCAGGTAGGCCTGGTTCGAATGCGCGCGTTTGCCTGATAGGGGTGAGCGCGGTGGCTGCGGGCGCCCGTTGAGGTTGTCCTGGTCGATCAAGTAGAACTCGAGCTCCAACGCAACGCACAGGGTCAGGCCCAATTCGTCGAACCGGCTCACAACCTGGCGCAGCACCTCGCGCGGGTCGGCGAAAAACGGCTGGCCGTCCAGCTCATGCATGGTCATGAGCAACTGGGCAGTGGCGCGTTTCTGCCAGGGCTCGTGGGCAAGCGTACCGGCAATGGGGTTGCAGACGCGATCGGCGTCGCCGATGTCCAGGCCCAGGCCGGTGCTTTCCACGGTGGCGCCGTTGATGTCCAGGGCAAACAGCGATGCCGGCAGATTGATGCCCCGCTCGTACACCTTGTGCAGGCTGGCGCGCTCGATGCGTTTACCGCGCACCACCCCGTTCATATCGGCGATCAGCAAGTCGACATACTGGGTGTCGGGGTGTGCCTGCAGGAAGTCTTTCATCTCGCGTGAGGAACGGGCGCATGGGGCTACCGACGTCATGGCTGTACATCCTTTGCGTTGCTGCGGCGATGTGGAGAGACGACTGGCGCCTGGTAGGCGACGATGGTTGCAGCTGTTGTTGTTTTCACTTTCCCATCGTGGGGATCGGTAACCGCACTGGGCGCATTGATTCCCAGGGGTCGTTTCACTATAAAATGGCCCTGACGCAACAGATATTGGCAATTCAGCAACGAGAGCGTGCACCGATGCAATATCAGATTACCCATGCCGACCTTTCCCTGGTGCTGGCGTTGGAACGTGGCCGCTCTCTGGCCAAGGCGGCCGAATTGCTCAAAGTAGACGTATCGACCGTTTTCAGGTCGATACGGCGCCTGGAGTCGGCACTGGGCACGGCCTTGTTCGTCAAGAGCCGCAAAGGCTACCTGCCCACCGATACCGCGCAGGCGCTGGCCGAGCAGGCCGAGCGCGCGGAGCAGGCCTTGGAGGCGGCGCGCATTGCCATGACCAGCGGTGAACAGGTCGTCAGCGGCACTGTGCGCCTGACCTGCACCGAGGCCGTCATGCATAGCCTGCTGCTGCCCGCTTTGGCCGATTTCATGCAGAACTACCCAGCGCTGTCGTTGGAGATGGGTACCTCAAACGTGTTCGCCAACCTCAGTCGGCGTGATGCCGACATCGCCCTACGCTTGACCAATACGCCTCCCGAGCACCTCGTGGGGCGCAACCTCGGGTCGACCTCCTACGTGATATGCGGCCAAGCCCATTGGCGCGACCGCCTGTATGAAAGCGCCAATGCAGTGCCGTGGATTGCCCCCGATGACGCCATGCAGGACCATCCCACGGTGGTCTGGCGCAACCAGCACCATCCTGGGCTGAGCCCGCGCTACCAGTGCAGCGGCATGTCGACCATTGCCCAACTGGTGACCGCTGGCCTGGGCGTGGCGGCGTTGCCGGACTACATGGTGCATAGCCTGCCAGGGGTCGATGCACTCAGCGGACCGCTGCCGGGCTGCGACACCCAACTGTGGCTCCTGACCCGTCCGGACTGCCGCGCGCTGCGCTCGGTGCAGACCCTCTTCGAGGAGCTCACCCCACGGTTGCGTGACGCGATGCTCTGAGGTTATCGTCAGGGCCATTGCAAGGCGTCTGTTGCAGTGCTTTACGGCGCTCCAGAAGCTCGATCGGCGCTGGTCACTGATAGGCCGTGATGAAACCTCACGGCGCCGCTGGGCAAAACAGCGCTTCCCTATTGGCTGGTGAATTTTTATACTATCGAGTCCGCCTGCCCACCAATGGGCTGCACGCCTACCGCATTTGCTACTGAGGAAGACCATGGCCCGCGTAACTGTTGAAGACTGCCTGGAACACGTGGATAACCGTTTCGAGCTGGTCATGCTGTCGACCAAGCGTGCCCGCCAGCTGGCCACCGGCGGCAAAGAGCCACGCGTGGCATGGGAAAACGACAAGCCTACCGTCGTCGCCCTGCGCGAAATCGCCGAAGGCATCGTAACCAACGAATTCATCGCCGCCGAAGAAATTGTCACCGAGGATCCGGTCTTTGCCGCATTCGAGGACGAGTCGAACGAGGCTGTCTGATTGATGCCCGGTCGACGTCGCAAGGCGCAAGGCCCCCTATCTCGGCAGGAGGCTAAGCCATGCCGGGTATAGAGGCCTTGGCCGAACGGCTGTCGACCTACCTAGGGCCCGACCAGGTCAACCTGGTACGACGCGCCTACTTCTATGCCGAACAGGCACATGACGGGCAGCGGCGTCGCAGTGGCGAGCCCTATGTGACGCACCCGCTGGCCGTTGCCAGCATTCTCGCCGACATGCACATGGACCACCAAAGCCTGATGGCGGCCATGCTCCATGACGTGATCGAAGACACCGGCATCGCCAAGGAAGCGCTTTGCCAGCAATTCGGCGAAACGGTTGCCGAGCTGGTGGACGGGGTCAGCAAGCTGACCCAGATGAACTTCGAAACCAAAGCCGAGGCGCAAGCCGAGAACTTCCAGAAGATGGCCATGGCGATGGCACGCGATATTCGCGTGATCCTGGTCAAGCTGGCCGATCGCCTGCACAACATGCGTACCCTGGAAGTACTGTCGGGCGAGAAACGGCGCCGTATCGCCAAGGAAACCCTCGAGATCTATGCGCCCATCGCCAACCGGCTAGGCATGCATACGGTACGCGTCGAGTTCGAAGACCTTGGCTTCAAGGCCATGCACCCGATGCGCTCCTCGTTGATCCATCGTGCAGTCAAAAGCGCGCGGGGCAACCGCAAGGAAATCGTCGCCAAGATCGAGCAGTCGCTGGCCAATTGCCTGGCCGCCGATGGCATCGAGGGCGAGATCAGTGGCCGGCAAAAACACCTCTATGGCATCTACAAGAAGATGCGCGGCAAGCGCCGTGCCTTCAACGAGATCATGGACGTGTATGCCTTCCGCATCATCGTCGACAAGGTCGATACCTGCTACCGCGTGCTCGGCGCCGTGCACAACCTGTACAAACCGCTGCCAGGGCGCTTCAAGGACTACATCGCCATCCCCAAGGCCAACGGCTACCAGTCGTTGCATACCACGTTGTTCGGCATGCACGGCGTGCCCATCGAAATCCAGATCCGTACGCGTGAAATGGAAGAGATGGCCAATAACGGCATCGCCGCACACTGGCTGTACAAGGCCAATGGGGATGAGCAGCCCAAGGGCAACCATGCTCGCGCCAGGCAGTGGGTCAAAGGCATCCTCGAATTGCAGCAGCGTGCTGGCAACTCGCTGGAATTCATCGAAAGTGTGAAGATCGACCTGTTCCCGGACGAGGTCTACGTGTTCACGCCCAAAGGCCGCATCATGGAGCTGCCCAAGGGCTCCACGGCCGTGGACTTCGCCTACGCAGTGCATACCGACGTCGGCAACAGCTGCATCGCATGCCGCATCAACCGCCGCCTGGCCCCGCTTTCCGAGCCGTTGCAGAGTGGCTCGACCGTCGAGATCGTCAGCGCGCCGGGGGCACGACCCAACCCGGCCTGGCTCAATTTCGTGGTCACCGGCAAGGCACGCACGCATATCCGCCACGCGCTCAAGCAGCAGCGCCGTTCCGAATCCATCAGCCTTGGCGAGCGGTTGCTCAACAAGGTGCTGACCGGCTTCGACAGTTCGCTGGATCGCATCGCGCGCGAGCGCGTGCAGGCCATCCTCAACGAATATCGTCTGGAGCTGGTCGAAGACCTGCTCGAAGACATCGGCTTGGGTAACCGCATGGCGTATGTGGTCGCGCGCCGCCTGCTGTCTGCCGAAGGCGAGCAGTTGCCTGCCCCTGAAGGCCCGCTGGCGATTCGCGGTACCGAAGGGCTGGTGCTGAGCTATGCCAAGTGCTGCACGCCTATTCCAGGCGACCCGATCGTTGGCCACCTGTCAGCCGGCAAGGGCATGGTCGTGCACCTTGAAAATTGCCGCAACATCAGCGAAATCCGCCATAACCCCGAGAAGTGCGTCCAGCTTTCCTGGGCCAAGGACATCACGGGCGAGTTCAACGTCGAATTGCGCGTAGAGCTGGAGCACCAGCGCGGCCTCATTGCCTTGCTGGCCAGCAGCGTCAACGCGGCCGATGGCAACATCGAGAAGATCAGCATGGACGAACGCGACGGCCGTATCAGCGTGGTCCAACTGGTGGTCAGCGTGCACGACCGCGTGCACCTGGCGCGTGTGATCAAGAAGCTGCGTACCCTGACCGGTGTGGTCCGCATCACCCGCATGCGTACGTAGTCCGCCAACCGCAAGGAGTCATCATGAGCAAGATGGTCATCAACAGCGACAAGGCCCCTGCCGCCATCGGCACCTATTCGCAGGCGATCAAGGCCGGTAACACCGTGTATATGTCTGGCCAGATCCCGCTCGACCCTACGACCATGGAGCTGGTCGAAGGCTTCGAGGCCCAGACCGTTCAGGTGTTCGAGAACCTCAAAGCCGTAGCTGAAGCGGCAGGCGGTTCGTTCAAGGACATCGTCAAGCTGAACATCTTCCTGACCGACCTCAGCCATTTCGCCAAGGTCAACGAGGTGATGGGTCGCTACTTCGAGCAACCCTACCCTGCTCGCGCCGCCATCGGCGTGGCCGCGCTGCCAAAAGGCGCGCAGGTCGAGATGGACGCCATCCTCGTCATCGAGTGATGCCCCAGGCGGCGAGCTTCGTCCTCGCCGCCTCTTCTCTTCTGCAAGGTTCCCGTCATGCGCATAGCATTGCCTTTCACGCTGGCAGCCCTGGTCTTGGGCGGCTGCGCCAGCCATAAACCTGAAGATTTCAATGGCACCTGGATCAACCAGGACGCCATCACTGCCGCCGTCAAGGAGGGCAGCCTTCGCCAGGCCCTGAACGAGCACGGCCCCGTTTTCGAGTGGAAGCTCGATGTTGCCACTCAACGAGCCAGCTACAGCAATGGGTTCGAAGCCTCGGACGGCCAACTGAGCGCTGCGGACAAGCAGTGGGTTGCCACGTTCGAAGGCGGCGCTACCGAGCAGTTGTCACTTGATGGCGACGAATTGCAAACGGTCGATCAGCAAGGCGCGAAACAGTCCTTCGTGCGCGCCAAAACGCCCACCAGTGGCAAAGATGCACCACTGGGCAGCAGCTTCGAACAGGCGCTGTACCGGGCATACCTGGGTGGCGCCTGGACGATCATGGAGGGCCCGGGCAAGGGCGCCACTGTAGCCTTTAGCGACAGCGGCAACGTGACGGGCCTACCAGGGCCTGATCGATTCGCCCTGTGCCTGGCAGGCGACTGCGCAACCATGGGCGGCAACAACGACAGTTTGTGGTTGGAGCGTAACCAGCGCGGGGCACCCTTCATCATCAAGCGCAGTGGCAACCAGCTGGAAATCTTCCAGGCTGTAAACCGTGCCCAGCCGGATGAAATGCCAATGCTGGCAGCGGGCAAGCGCCAGTGGCTTTTGCAGCGTAACTGACAGTATCAGGCAACCGGCGCGCAGGCAGTGCGCACATTACCTGCGCGCCGGCCCAGTGGTCAGTGCCCGAGGATCGCCCCGTAGCCTTCCTTGTAACTGGGATACTGCGGCGCCCACCCAAGCCCACGGGCACGGGCATTGCTGCAACGCTTGCTGCCGGTGCGCCGCACGCGTTGCTCGTCAGACCAATGCGTCACGCCCAGTTGAGTACGCAGCCAACCCACCACCTCAGCCAAGGGAGCGGGGCTGTCATCCACGCCGATGTAGCAATCGTCCAGCGCCTTGCCCTGGCTGTCGCTTTGCAACAGAAACGCCAGCAGGCTGGCAGCGTCGTCCACGTGAATGCGATTGCCGTACAACGGCGGCTCCTCGGCGACCCGATAGCCCTCGCGAACCTGGCGCAACAGCCATTCGCGACCTGGACCATAGATGCCGGTCAGACGCACCACGCTGGCCGGGTAAGTACCCGACAACGCCAGCCGTTCGGCTTCGAGCATGATGCGTCCCGAATACCCTTCAGGTTCGGTAGCGGATCGCTCGTCCACCCACTCACCACCCATCTGCGCGAACACGCTGCTGCTGGAAACGAACAGCAGGCGCCTGGGGTGTTGCCCACGCTCGGCCAGCCACGTCCGTACATGGCGCAACCCCTGGACATACGCTGCCTCATACCCCGCCTCGTCATGCTGGCTTGCGGCCACGCAATACACCACGTAGTCAGGTGCCCGCTCGGGCCAGGAGGCAGGCAGGGTCGGATCGGACAGATCGGCAGCAATCGGCGTAACGCCCTCAGGCAAATGCGCAACCGAACGGCGCAGGCCGCTCACCTGCCAACCCTGCGCCAGCATCTTCCGAGCCAGCCGACTGCCAACGTCTCCGCATCCTACGATCAACACACTCAGGTCAGACATTCGAAACCCTCTAGGGCCGACTGCTCAGCCCGTCTGTAGGAGAAAAAGCAACAATATTACTTTTGTTAACAAGAATTACTTGCAATAATGGCGACCAAATTGTTCTCGGCCTGCCTCGAGGCCTTGAAGAACGTTCACTCTCATCTTCATCAGGTCCGGCCAGCATGACACGTACCCCATCTTCCGCGTCGCCCACCCCATCGCGCGCCTGGCGCGCCACCGCTGCGCTGATTCTCAGCCTGGCGCTGGCCCCGGTCGCCATGGCCGATGAGCCAAATGCAAACGTTCCAGCAACGGCCCCGGCTGCCAGCGCCACTGCGCCGGCGAGCGCTCCGGCCGGCGAAGCGGCACCGGGTACCGCTGCGCAAGCGCCTGATGCACAAGCCCCTGCTGCAGATCCTGGCGTAGAGGCGTTGGTCGAAGATACCTCGCTCGGCATGGCACATGATCTGTCACCGTGGGGCATGTACAAAAACGCCGATGTCGTGGTCAAGGCAGTCATGATCGGCCTGGCCATTGCCTCGATCATCACTTGGACCATCTGGATCGCCAAAGGCTTCGAGCTGATGGGTGCCAAGCGCCGCCTGCGTGGTGAAATCGCCCGCCTGAAGAAATCGGCCAGCCTCAAGGAAGCCAGCGAAGTCTCCAACAAGGAAGGCACGCTTGCCCACACCTTGGTTCACGACGCGCTCGAGGAAATGCGCCTGTCGGCCAATGCCCGTGAAAAGGAAGGCATCAAGGAACGCGTCAGCTTCCGACTCGAACGACTGGTGCACGCCAGCGGGCGCAACATGAGCAGCGGTACGGGCGTACTGGCCACCATCGGTTCTACAGCACCCTTCGTGGGCCTGTTCGGTACCGTATGGGGCATCATGAACAGCTTCATCGGCATCGCCAAAACCCAGACCACCAACCTTGCGGTGGTCGCCCCGGGTATTGCCGAAGCGCTGCTGGCCACCGCGCTCGGTCTGGTTGCCGCCATTCCGGCCGTGGTCATCTACAACGTCTTCGCCCGCTCCATCGCCGGCTACAAGGCGCAGGTGTCCGACGCCTCGGCCCAGGTCCTGCTGCTGGTCAGCCGTGACCTGGATCATCAGGGCAGCGACCGCGCCGCCCCCCACATGGTGAAAGTGGGGTAAGCCATGGGCCTGCATCTCAACGAAGGTGGCGACGACCTCGCCGAGAACCACGAAATCAACGTCACGCCGTTCATCGACGTGATGCTGGTGCTGCTGATCATCTTCATGGTGGCTGCGCCTCTGGCGACCGTCGACATCAAGGTGGACCTGCCGGCCTCGACCGCCAAGCCGGCACCCAGGCCGGAAAAACCGGTGTTCGTCAGCGTCAAGGCCGACCAGAAGCTGTACGTCGGCGATGACCTGGTGGCGCAACCCGGTCAGCTCGGTGCGATGCTCGATGCCCGCACCAAGGGCGACAAGGAAACCACGATCTTCTTCCAGGCCGACAAGGGTGTCGACTACGGCGACCTGATGGAGGTGATGAACACCATGCGCGCGGCAGGCTACCTGAAGGTCGGCCTGGTCGGACTAGAGACGGCAGCCAAGAAATGACCAAGAAGCGGCATAACCTGGCACGCTACAGTGGCAGCCTGGCGCTTGTGCTCGGCCTGCATGCCGCTGCGGTGCTGCTCGCCATGAACTGGACCAAGCCACAGGTCATCGAGCTGCCCCCCGCAGCCATGATGGTCCAGATGGCCCCTCTGCCCGAGCCGGCCCCGCCACCGCCCCCGAAGGCCGCACCACAACCGCCGACGCCGGTGGAGGAGCCTCCGCTGCCCAAGGTCGCGGAAGCGCCGAAACCCAAGATCGCCATTCCCAAGCCGCCCAAGCCGCAGCCCAAGCCCAAGCCGCAGCCGCCCAAGCCTGAGAAGAAGCCTGAGCCGCCCCAGGAAAAGCCGCCGACCGAGCCTGTGGCCGAAACGCCGCCAACGCCCGCACCGCCGAAACCCTCGGCTGCACCGGCGCCGAGCGTCGCGTCCAACAGCAAGGCCCTGCCAACCTGGCAGAGCGACCTGTTGCGGCACCTGGCCAAGTACAAGCGTTACCCCGAGGACGCGCGCCGTCGCGGCCTGCAGGGCATCAACCGCTTGCGCTTCACGGTCGACGCCGAAGGCAGGATCCTGTCCTATGCACTGGCCGACGGGTCTGGCAGCGCAGCCCTGGACCGTGCCACGCTGGAGATGATCCGACGGGCACAGCCGGTGCCCAAGCCGCCCAAGGAAGTGCTGAACAACGGCAGCATCGAGGTGGTCGCGCCCTTCGTGTACTCCCTGGATCGCCGCTGAAGGCGCGCCTGTCGCGAAAACGCACGTCTGATAGCGTGCGTCCATCGAGTGCAGCCGCTATGCTGGGGCCGCAACTTCATGGACGCACGTTATGACCCTCACAGAACTCCGCTACATCGTCACACTCGCCCAGGAACAACACTTCGGCCATGCCGCCGAGCGTTGTTACGTGAGCCAACCTACCCTTTCGGTGGGTGTGAAGAAGCTCGAGGACGAGCTCGGCGTGCTGATCTTCGAGCGCAGCAAGAGCGCGGTACGCCTCACGCCAGTCGGCGAAGGCATCGTGGCCCAGGCTCAAAAGGTCCTCGAACAGGCTCAGGGCATTCGCGAACTGGCCCAGGCCGGCAAGAACCAACTCACCGCGCCGCTCAAGGTCGGTGCAATCTACACGGTCGGCCCCTACCTGTTCCCTCACCTGATCCCGCAGCTGCACCGGGTGGCACCGCAGATGCCGCTGTACATCGAGGAAAACTTCACCCATGTGCTGCGCGAGAAGTTGCGTAACGGTGAACTGGATGCGGTGATCGTCGCGCTGCCTTTCAATGAGGCCGATGTGCTGACCCTGCCGCTCTACGACGAGCCATTCTGCGCCCTGATGCCAGCGGACCACCCCTGGACGGCGAAAAAGACCATCGACACGGCGCTGCTCAACGACAAGAGCCTGCTACTGCTGGGCGAAGGTCACTGCTTCCGCGACCAGGTGCTGGAAGCGTGCCCCACCCTGAACAAAGGCGGTGAAGGCGCCCGTCACACCACGGTCGAATCCAGCTCGCTGGAAACCATTCGCCACATGGTCGCCTCCGGGCTGGGCGTCTCGATCCTGCCGCTGTCGGCCGTGCACAGCCATCACTACGCGCCAGGGGTGATCGAGGTGCGCCCACTGACTGCTCCGGCGCCATTCCGCACCGTAGCGATCGCCTGGCGCGCCAGTTTTCCGCGGCCCAAGGCCATCGAGATACTTGCCGACTCGATCCGCCTTTGCTCGGTCGCCAAAACACCAACTGAACAAACTGCCTGAACCATGAGTGAGTTGTCGAAGGTCCCGGTCACGGTGCTCAAGGGTGTCGGAGACGCCATGGCAGAGAAGCTCGCCAAGGTCGGCCTGGAAAACCTGCAGGATGTGTTGTTTCACTTGCCCTTGCGCTATCAGGATCGCACCCGCGTCGTGCCGATCGGGCAACTCCGCCCGGGGCAGGATGCCGTGATCGAGGGTGTCGTCAGCGGCGCGGACGTGACGATGGGCAAGCGCCGCAGCCTGGTCGTTCGTCTCGGGGACGGGAGCGGGGTACTGAGCCTGCGCTTCTACCACTTCAGCAACGCCCAGAAGGAAGGGCTCAAGCGTGGCACTCACCTGCGCTGCTACGGCGAAGCAAGGCCAGGCGCCTCGGGGCTGGAGATTTATCACCCGGAATACCGCGCGTTGAACGGGGACGAACCCCCGCCGCCGGTCGAACAGACACTGACCCCCATCTACCCGTCCACCGAGGGGCTCACCCAGCAACGGCTGCGCCTGCTCTGCCAGCAGAGCCTGGCGCTGCTCGGGCCGCGCAGCCTTCCGGACTGGCTGCCCGAGGAGCTCGCGCGCGACTATCAACTGGCCCCGCTGGACGACGCCATACGGTACCTGCACAACCCACCGGCTGATGCCGATCTCGATGAACTCGCCGAAGGCCACCATTGGGCCCAGCACCGCCTGGCATTCGAAGAGCTGCTGACCCACCAGCTGTCGCAGCAGCGTCTGCGCGAAAGCCTGCGCAGCCTGCGTGCGCCGGTACTGCCCAGGCCCACGCGCCTGCAGGACGAGTACCTGGCCAATCTTGGTTTCAAACCAACTGGGGCGCAGCAGCGGGTCGCCAATGAAATTGCCTACGACCTCAGCCAGCACGAACCCATGCTGCGCCTGGTGCAGGGTGATGTCGGGGCAGGCAAAACCGTGGTCGCCGCGCTGGCTGCCTTGCAGGCGTTGGAAGCGGGTTACCAGGTAGCGCTGATGGCGCCTACCGAGATTCTCGCCGAACAGCATTACATTACCTTTAAACGCTGGTTGGAGCCGCTGGGCATCCAGGTCGCCTGGCTGGCTGGCAAGCTCAAGGGCAAGGCACGCGCCGGCGCGCTGGAGCAGATCGCCACGGGGGCGCCGATGGTAGTGGGCACCCATGCTCTGTTCCAGGAAGAGGTCAAGTTCAAGCACCTTGCCTTGGCCATCATCGACGAGCAGCACCGCTTCGGCGTGCAGCAGCGCCTGGCCCTGCGCAAAAAAGGTGTGAACGGCGAGTTGTGCCCTCACCAGTTGATCATGACGGCGACACCCATCCCGCGCACGCTGGCCATGAGCGCCTATGCCGACCTGGACACCTCCGTGCTGGACGAATTGCCGCCTGGGCGTACACCGGTCAACACGGTGCTGGTGGCCGACAGCCGTCGTTTCGAAGTGGTCGAGCGGGTACGCGCTGCTTGCGCCGAAGGGCGTCAGGCCTACTGGGTCTGTACCCTGATCGAGGAATCCGAAGAGCTGACCTGCCAGGCTGCCGAAAGTACCTATGAGGAACTGGGCAGCGCCTTGGGCGAGTTGCGGGTCGGGCTGATACACGGGCGCATGAAACCCGCGGAAAAAGCCGAAATCATGGCGCAATTCAAAGCCGGCGATCTGCAGCTGCTGGTTGCCACGACCGTCATCGAAGTCGGCGTCGATGTGCCCAATGCCAGCCTCATGATCATCGAGAACCCAGAGCGCCTGGGGTTGGCCCAGTTGCACCAGCTGCGCGGACGGGTGGGCCGTGGCAGCGCCGCCAGCCATTGCGTACTGCTGTATCACCCGCCTCTTTCGCAGGTAGGTCGCGAGCGCCTGGGCATCATGCGCGAAACCAACGATGGTTTCATCATCGCTGAAAAGGACCTGGAGCTGCGCGGCCCAGGGGAAATGCTCGGCACTCGCCAGACGGGTCTGCTGCAGTTCAAGGTCGCCGACTTGATGCGCGATGCCGACCTGCTGCCGGCCGTTCGTGATGCAGCCCAGGCCCTGGTGGCCCGCTGGCCGGAACATGTCAGCCCGTTGCTCGAACGCTGGCTGCGTCACGGGCAACAGTACGGGCAAGTCTGACCTCAGTGGTCAATGGATCCAGCCTCATGGCGAGGCTGGTTATACTTCGCTTTTAGGAATCAGTGGACACGGACCATGACTCAAGCTGCCTTGGACACCGCAACCCCACAAACGCCGTCGGTTATCCGGTTGCTGCTCGACAAGCTCGGTGTTGCCTACCGTGAGGTGTTGGCGCATCCATCCCCGCCGGCCGAAGCCTGCGTGCAGGCGGTGCTGCTCGACGATGAAGTTGGCGCACTCATGGTGCTGCTGCCGCAAAGCCAACTGCTGGACCTGAGCCGGCTCACCGAGCTGACCGGCCGCACGTTGACCGCCGTGTCGGTGCCGCGCCTGCGCCAGATGCTGGAAAAACACCACCTGAAGGTCCTGCCAGGGATTCCGGCACTGACCAGTTCGCCCTGCCAGTACGAAAAAAGCCTGCTTGACGTGCCAACCGTGTTCATTCAGTCCGGCCAGGACGGGCTACTACTGGCCATCGACCGCGACCCATTCAAGCGCCTGCTGAGCAAAGCCAGCGCCAGCGCCTTCGGCCAGGACGTGCAGGCCATTACGCTCAATCTGGATCGCCCGGACGACGACACACGCGAGATCAGCCAGGCGGTACAGGCATTCACTGCACGCCGTATCCAGAAGCGGCTCGAGGAAACCATCGAGATTCCGCCCTTGGCCGATACGGCGCAGAAGATCATGAAATTGCGTGTCGATCCCAACGCCAGCATCGACGATATCACCGGCGTGGTGGAAACCGACCCGGCATTGGCGGCGCAGGTCGTGAGCTGGGCGGCATCCCCCTATTACGCCTCGCCCGGCAAGGTACGCTCGGTGGAAGATGCGATCGTCAGGGTGCTGGGCTTCGATCTGGTGATCAACCTGGCACTGGGCCTGGCGATGGGCAAGACGCTGAGCCTGCCCAAGGACCAGCCCCAGCAAGCAACGCCTTACTGGCAGCAGTCGATCTACACGGCAGCTGTCATCGAGGGCCTTACCCGGGCCATGCCCCGCGCCGAACGGCCGGAGGCGGGGCTGACCTATCTCGCTGGCCTTCTGCACAATTTCGGGTATTTGCTGCTAGCGCACGTGTTCCCACCGCATTTTTCGCTGATCTGCCGGCACCTGGAGGTCAACCCTCATCTGTGCCATACCTATGTGGAGCGTCACCTGCTGGGAATCAGTCGCGAGCAGATTGGCGCCTGGCTGATGAAGCTGTGGGACATGCCGGAAGAACTGTCCACGGCGCTGCGCTTCCAGCACGACCCAGCCTACGATGGCGAATACGCAGCCTTTCCCAATCTGGTGTTTCTTGCCACCCGGTTGCTTCGCTCTCGCGGTATCGGTTCCGGGCCGCAGGATGATATTCCTGATGCGTTGCTGGCCCGTCTCGGGCTCTCCCGGGACAAGGCCAATGATGTCGTGAACAAGGTACTGGAGGCTGAGACTTTGCTACGTGAACTCGCCTCCCAGTTCACTACACCGCACTGAGTGCAAGGGGCGATCATCCGCCCCCTGGGCTGCTCACCGCTTCTTTTTGGGCTTCAGATACTTCATCAGGCCTTGGAACCAGATCACCAGGGCAGGGTTGCCCTTGATCTGAATATCCTTGTCCTGGATGCCCTGCATGAACGCCAACTGCTTGTTGCGCGCCTGCAGGGTGGTGAAGCCATAGTCGGCGTCCTTGAAGGCGATGGCGAAGGCAGGTTGCGGGTAAGCGCCGCCTTTACTGCGGATGCGCTCGTTGGCCACGATGAAGTGCCGGGCGATCTTGCCATCGAGCGTCTGCATTTGGAAAACCAGGTCCTTACTTTTGAGCTGCTGCTGAAAAGCCGGCGTGTTTCGGCTTGCCTTGGCCATCAGCAAGCCCATGACCCAGAGAAGTAAGCGGAACTTCATTCGAGCATCTCGCGTGAAAAGTGACTGGTAGCGGCAGTTTATCCGTTTTTAATCCTATTTAGATGCCATCAGCATCTTTTTTATGCACCAATGACAACGGGCGCCGCCGGCGCCCGTTCGATCATCATCCGGCCGCTGGGGCTAGATCATTTGGTCTTTTTGGCAGGCTTGGCAGGCGTGTTGATACTTTCACGCAAATTCTTGCCTGGTTTGAAAGCCACGGTGTTGCTTGCCTTGATCTTGACCGGTTCGCCGGTCTGCGGATTCTTACCCGTACGCGCCCCACGATGACGCTTCTCGAACGTGCCGAAGCCCACCAGGGTCACGGTTTCCTTGTCCACCGCTTGGGTGATGCTCTCGAGAATCGCGTTCAGCACCTGATTGGCCTGGTCTTTGGTCAGGTCGGTCTTCTCGGCGATGACAGCGGCGAGTTCTGGTTTGCGCATGATGAAGCCTCTTTGACGGAATTCTTGTTGTTATGCCGTGCCGCCTCAGGGGCAGCGTTCAAGGCGCCACAGGCTCTAACCTGCGGCAGACGAGTGTGAGAATGGCACGCGCTTGAATGCCGCGCCAGTATCGGGACGGCCATTATGAATGGGAAAAAAGGGCGTACCTGACAGAACAGGCGCTGTTCATGCCATGACAGGTGGAAGCTGCCGATTCAGGGTCAGCCTCTCCATCACCATGGTGCCCGTTAGGGCGTAGCCCAGTAACTGGCCATCCGCGCCGTGGCAGAGCACTTTCACGTCATTACCTTCACCTGCTACTTGCCAGGTACCGACCTGGCCACTTGGAGGCGGCGAAACCACCAATAGGCAGGCGGGGGTCTTGACGGTGATGGGCATCGGCCCGTAACTCACGGCAGTGGGGTTGCCAGCCAGTGACTGCGCCAGCGCACGCACACAGCTCATCAACGGCATGACGTACAGCAGGTTGATCCCCTCCACTTCGGCGCAGTCGCCCAAGGCATGGATATTGGCATGAGACGTGCGCAGGAACCGATCCACGCACACGCCACGTCCCGTTTGCAGGCCCGCTGCGGCGGCCAGATCGGTTCGTGGGCGCAGGCCTATGGCCGACACCACCAGATCGCAGTCGATGACCTGGCCATCGGACAACTGTGCACGCAAGCCATCATGCTGACGCTGCAAGCGCGTTAGTACAGGCCCTAGGTGAAACCGGACGCCAATACCCTGCAGGCCCGCCTGCACCGCCTTGGCGGCTGCCGGGTGCAGGAGGGTGGGCATGATCTGCTCGCAGGGCGCGACCACGTCTACCTCGAAGCCACCAAGACGCATGTCGTTGGCAAACTCGCAACCGATGAGACCCGCGCCAAGGATCAATACCCGCTGCTTGCCCTCGGCCGCAGCGCGAAGACGCGCGTAGTCTTCCAGGTCATTGACCGGAAAGACCCGATCACTGGCATCGCCTTCGACAGGCACGCCGATGGTCTGTGCACCCAGCGCCAGAACGAGGTCGCGATAAGGCACTGCCTCCTCGCCGATCCACAAGCGCTTGTGGCCTGGGTCGATCCCGGTTATGCGCGTATGGGTACGCACTTCGGCGTTCAATTGCTCAGCCATGGCACCGGGCTCGGCCATGCACAGCCCATCGGCGTCCTTCTGCTTGGCGAACCCGGTCGAGAGCATGGGCTTGGAATAGGACCGCCCATCATCGGCAGTGATCATCAGCAAGGGTGTCAGCGCATCGTGCTTGCGGAACTCGCGGGCAAGGTTGTAGCCCGCAAGCCCAGTGCCGATGATGACTACAGGAGACGTCATAGGGTTTCCTCAATCAGCCGATGGCGATCATTTCGAAGTCGCTCTTGCCAACGCCGCAGTCTGGGCAGAGCCAGTCTTCCGGTACGTCCTCCCAACGGGTGCCGGGAGCGATTCCATCATCGGGCCAGCCCTCGGCTTCGTCATAGATCAGACCGCAGACAATACATTGCCACTTTTTCATCGGAACGGGTTTCCTTGGTTCAGGCTCGGCTTGGATGGGGAGGTGCGGCCTCTTCACGGGCCCTAAGTACGATCGAAGGCTTTTTAGCGGCCCTGCCGGCAGTATGCAAGCAGTTGGGGCATTCATGCTAAGCTCGCGGCCTCTTTGGTTGTAACAAGCAGACCGACGTGTCGTACCCAACCCCGCACGCAGCCGCTGTCGCGTGGCTAGCGTATTCACAGGTGCAGGCCAGCCTCGCCCCACCCATGCTGGACTGGTTGTTCGATGAGGGCTCGCTCACACGTCGGCTTATCCGGCTGTCCAGCGACGACTTCTGCGTAACGCCTTTGTTCGAGGGCTGGCAGCCACTGCGCGAGGATGAGTGCGAAGCCTTGGCTATCGCGCCCGGCGCACAGGGCTGGGTCAGAGAAGTGTTTCTGCGCGGTCATGGCCAGCCGTGGGTGTTCGCCCGTAGCGTGGCCAGCCGCGTGGCGCTCGAGCGTGGCGGCCTGGACCTGGAGTCATTAGGCAGCCGCTCGCTGGGCGAACTGCTGTTCTGCGACCACGCGTTCACACGCCACCCCCTGCAGGTATGCCACTACCCCAAAGCCTGGCTTCCCTCGGAGGCTGCAGGCCCAGGCTTGTGGGGGCGTCGCTCACGCTTTTCCCGAGACGAACTCGACCTGCTTGTTGCCGAAGTCTTCCTGCCGGCGTTGTGGCAGGCGGCACAAGAGGAAACCCGCTGATGTACCTGCAACTGCTCAAGTCGTTGAACCGCCTGCACCCGCGCGCCTGGGACTTTGTCCAACTAAGCCGCATGGACCGCCCCATCGGCATTTATCTGCTGCTCTGGCCAACCCTGACGGCCGTGTGGATTGCAGGCCAGGGTTCTCCGTCATTGGCCAATGTGCTGATCTTCGGGCTGGGCGTGGTGCTGATGCGTGCGGCCGGCTGCTGCATCAACGACTTCGCCGACCGCAAGGTGGATGGGCACGTCAAGCGCACTGCCGATCGGCCATTGGCCAGTGGTCGCGTACGCCCACGCGAGGCGCTGGCGCTGTTCGCCATCCTGGTAGGCGTGAGCTTTCTGCTGGTGCTGTGTACCAACAGCCGAACCGTCTGGCTATCGTTCGTTGCGGTGGCGTTGGCGTTCTGCTACCCCTTCATGAAACGCTATACCTATTATCCACAGGTGGTGCTGGGCGCGGCCTATTCGTGGGGCATTCCCATGGCCTTCACCGCCGCTGGCGGCGAACTGCCAGCCAGTGCCTGGCTGCTGTATATCGCCAATCTGCTGTGGACGGTGGCTTACGATACCTATTACGCCATGGTCGACCGCGACGATGACCTGAAGATCGGCGTCAAGTCCACGGCCATCCTGTTCGGCGAGGCTGATCGCATGATCATCCTGGGCTTGCAGGGCCTTTCATTGGGCTGCCTAGTGCTGGCCGGTAGCAACTTCGCGCTTGGCGGGTGGTTCTACCTGGGCCTGCTCGGCGCCGCCGTCTGCTTCGCATGGGAGTTCTGGTCCACCCGCCGGTTGGACAGAGAGGCTTGCTTCGAGGCGTTCCTACACAATCACTGGGCCGGGTTGCTGGTGTTCCTGGGCGTGGTGCTGGACTACGCCTTGCGTTGAGCAATGGCTGACCACGCAAGGGGGCAGCACCGTCTCAGCGCTGCTAGATCCCGTCCGCATGGCGCTCACCAGAACGCCATGCGGCTTGGGCTGGTCTTCAAGGTTTGGCGATGTGCCAGACGTCCTTCACCCCGTCGCCGTGCCGGTCACCCGCCTGCTTGTCCTTGATGAAGGTATACAGCGGCTTGCCCGCATAGGCCCACTGCTTACTGCCGTCATCGCGCATGACCACGGTCCACTCGCCTTCGGCCGTTTGATCCTCGGCCTTGACCATCAGGGGCGGCCAGTTGCTGGCGCACTCGCCATTGCACATGGACTTGCCACCTGTGTCCTTGTCGAAGGTGTAAAGCGTCATGCCTTGCTCATCCACCCACATGCCGCCTTTCTCCATCGCAGGAGCAGCCATGGCTGCTCCCGGTAGCGCAAAGGCCGTGCAAAGGGCCATCCAGCTCAGCGTATGTCGTGTCATTGGAGTCACCGTATCGATAGGGAAAGGCTCGGTTGCAGGGGCAACCGTCGCCCTGTGAAGCCTAGCCCAGTCATTGAATGTCGCGAGAACCGCCAATAC
>CAURYQ010000023.1:0-47805 GCA_963529135.1 uncultured Pseudomonas sp.
TCCTAGGGCCGCTACGCGCCCCATCGCGGCCGGTCCGGCGCCCCGGCAAGGCCGCACAACGAAAATGGGCTTGTTCTCAGATGGGGTGCAGTTCAGGAATGGCTGTCCTCAGATGGGTGCAATACAGGAATATGCTGGTTTCCAGATGGTGTGCAATTACGCCGTACCAAGTGGGAGCGGCCTCGCGCCGCGATGGGCTGCAAAGCAGCCCCTGCAGTATGGGCTGCGAAGCTGAAATCCTAGGGCCGCTACGCGCCCCATCGCGGCCGGTCCGGCGCTCCGGCAAGGCCGCTCCCATCGGGAAAATGGGCTGGTTCTCAGATGGGATGCAGTTCAGGAATAGCTGGTTCCCAGATGGGATGCAGTTCAGGTATGGGCTGGTGTCCAATGGCCTGCAATTACGCCGTACGAATGTGTGCGACCCTGCCAGAGCGCCGAAGCGGCCCCGGCGATCTCTAGTGAATAGCATTACGATAGACGGCGGGTTTCTGTGCAAAGCAACCTCGTTTTTCCCCATGCTTGCTAACGGCCAGAGGCTGAAGTCTGGTGGGACCGGGTACACTTCTCATCATCAACCAAAGCAGAGGGTTACCGCGGTGGATTTGCAGCAGGGCTTTGTCCTGACTCGGCACTGGTACGACACACAGGCAGGCACCTGCGTGGAACTGTGGCTGGCCACCGATCAGGGGCCCCGGCAACTGCGTCTGGCGCCGCAGGTCAACGTCGCGTTCATCCTTCAGGCACAGCAGGCGCACGCCCTGGTGTTGCTGGCCGACGAGCCCGATGCAGAGCTGCGCCCGCTGGCGTTGAAGACGTTCGAGCAGCGCCCAGTTGCAGGGCTGTACTGCCGTCAATACCGGCAGCTGCTGCAAGTCGAGCAACGCCTGCGCGCCGCGGGCGTCGAGGTTTACGAGGCCGACATCAGGCCACCCGAGCGTTACCTGATGGAGCGCTTCATCACCGCACCCGTGCAGTTCACCGGGCGCCTGGATGATCAAGGCGTGCTTTGCGATGCCCAACTCAAGCCGACCGTCGGCTACCGCCCATCCCTGCGCCTGGTGTCGCTGGACATCGAAACCACCGAGCGTGGCGAGCTGTACAGCATTGCCTTGGAAGGCTGCGGGCAACGCCAGGTCTACATGCTCGGCCCGCCCAATGGCCACGCTGACGAGGTCGACTTCGACCTGCACTACTGCGCCGACCGGAGCGCGTTGTTGCATTGCCTGAACCAATGGATAGCCCGCCATGATCCGGATGCGATCATCGGCTGGAACGTGGTGCAGTTCGACCTGCGACTGCTTCACGAACATGGCAAGAAGCTGCAGGTGGCCATGAACCTTGGCAGGGGCGCAGCGCCCATGACGCTGCGCGCGTCTGGCAGTGGCGGGCATGTGTTCGTCGATGTGCCTGGCAGGCTGGTGATCGACGGCATCGAGGCGCTGCGTTCGGCGACATGGAGCTTTGCGTCGTTCAGCCTTGAAAATGTGGCGCAAACCCTTTTGGGTGACGGCAAGGCGATCAGCACCCCCTACCAGCGCATGGATGAAATCAATCGCATGTTCGCCGAGGACAAGCCTGCCTTGGCGCGCTACAACCTCAAGGACTGCGAGTTGGTCACGCGCATCTTCGCCCACACCAGGCTGCTGGAGTTTCTGCTCGAACGGGCCTCGGTCACCGGCCTGGCGGCTGACCGCAGCGGCGGTTCGGTGGCTGCGTTCTGCCACTTGTACATGCCGCACATGCACCGCAGGGGCTATGTCGCACCCAACCTGGGCAGTCGCCCGGACGAAGCCAGCCCCGGCGGATTCGTCATGGATTCGCGCCCCGGGCTGTACGATTCGGTGCTGGTACTGGACTACAAGAGCCTGTACCCCTCGATCATCCGCACGTTCCTGATCGACCCTGTGGGGCTCGCCGAAGGGCTTCACCAGCCAGACGAACAGCATTGGGTAGAAGGTTTCAGAGGGGCGCGTTTCTCACGTACAGGCCATTGCCTGCCGGCGATCGTCGAACGGGTGTGGCGTGCCAGGGAACAAGCCAAGCAGGACGGCAATGCGCCACTGTCCCAGGCGTTGAAGATCATCATGAATGCCTTCTACGGGGTATTGGGCTCAAGCGGCTGCCGGTTTTTCGACGCGCGACTGGCGTCCTCGATCACCTTGCGTGGGCACGACATCATGCGCCGGACCCGTGCCTTGATCGAGGCCCGTGGGTATGACGTGATCTACGGCGACACGGACTCAACCTTCGTCTGGCTCAAGAGCGGCCATGATGAAGCGGCGGCGGCGCAGATCGGTACTGCATTGGTGAACGAAGTGAACCAGTGGTGGCGTGACCACCTGCGCCAGACGCTCGGCCTGCACAGCGCACTTGAGCTGCAGTTCGAAATTCATTACCGGCGTTTTCTCATGCCCACCATCCGCGGTACCGAGGAAGGTAGCAAAAAACGCTACGCCGGGCTTGTACAGCGTGCCGATGGCACCGAGGACATGGTCTACAAGGGGCTTGAGTCAGTGCGCACCGACTGGTCGCCGCTGGCCAGAACCTTCCAGCAGCAGCTCTACCGGCGGATCTTTCGCGGTGAGCCTTACCGCGAATACGTACGCGAGTACGTCAGCCAGACGCTGGCAGGGCAGCAGGACGCTTCGCTTGTGTACCGCAAGCGCCTACGGCGGCCCCTGGCCGACTATCAGCGCAACGTGCCGCCACACGTGCGGGCCGCCCGGCTTGCCGATGACTACAACCGCCAACTGGGCCGCCCCCTTCAGTACCAGCGTGGCGGCTGGATCAGCTACATCATGACCATTGCCGGGCCGGAGCCGCTGGAAAACCGCCGCGCGCCCATCGACTATGACCATTACCTGTCACGGCAACTGCAACCGGTAGCCGATGCGATTCTCCCGTTCGTGGGTGACAGCTTTACCACGCTGATCGATCACCAGATGCTGCTGTTTTGATGTTGTAGGTGGTAACCGGTAGCCACGGTTTCGGCGCCGGGCCCGATAACCTTCCGTGCGACACCATCTCACGGGGCATCGGATGAACACCGCACTCACTGATCAACAGCTGGCTGAACAGGCTTGCCAGGATGGCCTGATCGCCGCTCGCTTGCCGAGTTGGCTCACAACGCTCGACAAGGCATTCGTCGTCCACGCCACTCAAGCGCTCAAGAGCAGCCTGGCTTGCCGTAAGCGCTTGAGTGCACGCTGGGCCTCGATTGAGGGCATCGACACGTTCGCCAAGCCACTGCTGCAAAAAGCACTGCGCGATCGTTTCGGTACCACCGTGGATGTGGACCACCTGTGGTTCCGTAATGCCTATGAGGTTCCGCTTTCCACCTACGCCCCCATTCGGGTGCCGTTGACCACCCGCGAGTACTACCAGATACCGCTGCTCGAAGCCGCGTTGCGCAACTTCACCGCCGATGAAACCCAGGCTGACGGTTCTGCGCCCGGTACCGGCGCATACGACCCGGCCGGCAACCCTTTGCCAGGTGCTGGCGCTGCGCACCTTGCCCAGTTGATCCGGGCGCTGGACCTGGGAGCGCTCTATCAGCGTCACTTGCGCGTGCACCTGGCATCGGCTGCCACGCAGGCGTTGTTGGGGGAACTGAATCGGCACGAAATGTTGCTCGATGCATTCAAGGCCAGTGCCCAGGGAACACTGGAACGCGCCGAACTCGAGTTGTTGGTCGAGCTGTGGCAAAGCGGCAGGCTGGGGCGCCTGAAAGGCCACCGAGTCCTGCCCAAGCGCTTGCAGATACTCGATTGCCCCCTCCAGCACATTTTGGTGCTGGACGTGCGTGACGAAGCGCTCGCACCGTTCTATACCGCCAGCGAGCGTGTGCTGGTATACATCCCAGGCGATCCATTGGGTGCCTGGAGCTCTGCCGAAAACCTGGAGCGCTTTGCCCGTAGCGTGTTGAATGCCCGTCTGCGCAAGCCCAACTACCAGCAATTCTTTGGGCGCTTCATCCGGCGCCGCGATAGCCAGGCCTTCTTCACTCAGGTCGCGACGGTGTTCTATAGCGACATGCCAGCCTGGGCCACTGCCGACCTGTACCCGATAGCAAGAACGCTTTCGGCGCCTCTGTTCGAAACCCTGGCCGAGTCACGCGTGAGCCACATACTGGACGATGCCGCGACTCTGGCACCCCCGGTCGACACCCTGGACCGCGCACGTGAACGCGAGCATGAGCAACGCTTGGTGGCAGAAGGTTGGACACTGCTGGGGCTGGCCAGCTTCTGGCTACCCAGCCTGGGGGCGATCTTGCTTGGTGTCGCGGCGTGGGAATTGCTCAAAGAGGTGTACTACGGCGTAGACGCCTGGCGCGAAGGCGAAACGGAGCAGGGCATGGATCATCTGGCCCACGTCGCTACCGAGGTCGCGCTGATAGGTGCCACGGCCGGGGCTGGATACGGTCTGGGTAAAGCCTGGAAACGCTCGGTCTGGGTAGACAGCCTGATCCAATCCGATGCCCATGACAACGGCGCCTGTCTGTGGTCAGGGGATCTGTCGCCGTTTCGCACTGCACTGCCCCCTGCTGATGCGGTGACTGATCAAGCGGGAATCAGCCATTGCGGCACGCATGCCTGGATACGCATGGACGGCCACACGTATCCGGTGCAGCAACGCGCAGCCGACGACCAGTGGCAACTGGTGCCGCGCAATGGTGTTGGCCCTTTGTTACAGCACAACGGCGCAGGCGCTTGGCGGTTGTGGAGTGAATCCCCGCTGGATTGGTCGGCCAGCGATTACCTGTTCAGGCGCCTGGGCGGCCCGATGGCCGAGCTCGATGACATGCGAATTGCGCACGTGTTGGCCATTCACGGCCTCGACGATGGCCAGTTGCGGGCCCTGCACATTCGCGGCACCGACCCGCTGCCAGCGTTGATCGATACCAGTAGGCGTGCACACCTTGTGCAGCGCATCGACACCCTGATGTTTCACTTGCGCACCGCCGATACAATCGCGGATCAGGGGCTGCTCGAGCAAGTCGTGCAGTTGACCGATGGCGCTGGTCTGGCCCCTGTGGACCTGGCGGCGCGGCTTGAAGCTCAGCGACCCGAGGTACTGCAACGCCTGTATGATCAGCAAACGCCGGCGCCCAGTGCTGAAAGCCACGCCCTGCAGCGCATGTTCCCGCGGTTGTATGCCAGTGCTGCACAGGCGCTGCTGGACAATGCCAGCAGTATCGACCTGCAGCGGCTGCGCCAGACAGGCCGTGTGCCGTTGCAGTTGGCAGAAGCTGCGCGTGCGCGCAGCTTGCAGATTCGCGTGCATCGCGCCCTCGAATCGCTGCTTCTGCGAACGCCGCAGGATCTGGATGTGGGCAGGCTGGTAGTCGGCTTGCTCGGGCATCGAGCCGGCGGCCTGGGTAACGTCCGCTGGCGGCTGTTCGGTGATCAAGCCGAAGGTCTGCAATTGGCCAGCGCAGGGGCCGGGGATACTGCACTTGATCTGCTCTTCGCCAACAACCGTTTCAGCGTGCGGGACGGCACAGGGGCAGTGATCTGTTCTGCTGGGGACCTGTTTCAGGTCATCGTGGATGCCTACGGTCAGACACAGCTGACGACCCTCGGGCTGCAGGCGCCCTTCGCGGAAAACCTGCGACTGGAGGTCGCGGCGCTCGCCCAGGTCCACAGGGCAGTGCTGCCTGGGTTGCTGGGTAGCGCCGCTGCGCGTCGCTGGCAGATGCCGATACGTCTGGCCGATGGCCGGGTGGGGTATTTGCTCAGTGGTCGTGGCAGTCGCCGGCCGAATCCCTACCTGCGCAGGCTGAGGTTCCTCTACCCGACCTACACCGATGCTCAGCTCGACGCCTGGCTCAATGACGCCCAGGCGGTAGGAGGGGGGATCGAGATGCGGCTTCAGCGCCTGGAGGATCAGTACCGAATCCTCAATGAGCATTTGCGCACCTGGACCAGGCAAAGCTCCAGCCGTGCCGAGCGGCAGCGTCGTCAGACGCTGGGGCAAGCCCTGCGCAATTGCTGGCAGCATGTGCTCGATGAAGGCACGCATGGCGACAGTCTGATCCAGGCCTATCGTTGGCACATGCTCGGCATACACACCGAAAGCTTTCCGGAGCTCCCGTCCCAGTTGGTGTTCGATCATGTGTATTCGCTGGCGCTGTGCGAGGCCAGCATCCGCCATTTGCCTGAAAGCTTCCTGCGCGCCTTCACCAGCGTCCGGTCGCTCGAGTTGCCCGGTAACCAGCTTGCGCGCGTTCCCATGGCAGTCTTGAGCATGGACAATCTATGGAGACTGGACCTGGCCCACAACCAGATCGTGCTCGATGCCGGTCAGGCCACCATTCTTGCCAGTTGCCGGCACCTGCGTTACCTCGATCTTTCCCGCAACCCGCTGGGCAGGCCTTTCGCTGTTGGCGGGCTTCCCCACCTGCATGAGCTGCGCCTGGCCGGCACCGGCCTGCAAAGCCTGCCCTACCACCTGCTCGAGAGCATATCGCTGCAAATGGTAGACCTGCGCGACAACCAGCTGACAGCATTGCCGGACGGCTTCTACGAATCACGCCTATGGGTACAGGGCCAGGTGCATTTGAGCGGCAACCCGCTGACGGTGGCTGAACGCGAGCGCCTGGATCAAGCGTTGTCGACAGCGGCCACGCGAGCCAGTGCACGAGCGACGGGCCTGGTCCGGTTGCGATGGATGGATGCCATCGGCGATACCCAGCGCACTGAGTTGAGCGCGTGCTGGGAGCGCTTGCAGGCCATTGACGGTTCCGGCGAGTTCTTCGGTCTGCTCGAGCGCCTCATGCAAACGGCGGACTTTCAGCATCGCGCAGGTGCGCGCTACCTCGCAGCCCGCGTATTGGTCCTCTTGAGGGCGATGCGCGACTCCAGCGATTTGAGGGTGGCCATGTTCAACGACGCCGAGCAACTGACCTGTCAGGACAGCGTGGCATTGCGCTTCAGCGACCTGGAATTGCGTCTGCGGGTCTGGCAAGCCGAAGCTCAAGCACAGCAACCCGAACAAGAGCAGTCACTGCTGTACCTGGGGCGACAGCTGTGGCGCATGGATGAGGTGGAGCGGGTTGCCATGGACGACGTACGGTGGCGCCAGAGCGATGGTGCCAACCCGGACGAGATCGAAGTGGTGCTGGCTTACCGACTGGCGTTGCGAGAGAGCCTGGACCTGCCCATCCTCACCAGCGGCATGTCGTTCAGGGCAGTGGCCGGGGTTACCGATGCGCACATCGAGCGGGCGCGCACGCGCGTGTTGCAGGCCGAAACGAGCGAGCAGCTGGCCAACTCCCTCGTGGACCGGGAATTCTGGTGCAGGTACTTACGCGGTGCCCACGTCATGCGTTTCGACGACCTGAACGCGCCCTTTCATGCACGGCTGGAAGCCGTCCAGGAGGCTACGGACCTGAGCGAGTTGCAGGTGCTGCAGCAGACGCAAGACATCGCCCAGCAACGTCAGGCAGCCGAACGAGCGCTTCTACTGGAGCTTACGCGCCAGGCACTGGACAACGCGGCTCAACCCATGTCCCGCTAGGCAGAACAAGACCCCGTTGCCGGAGCAGGGCGGGCGTGTTGAGCTATGCTCGTACTCAGACGCAGGCTTATCGCACGGCGGCGTGCCACGGGCAGACATTCCAAGTTACTTTTCCGTTGCGCCCCGTCTAGCCGGTTGGTTTAGGCTCCCGCGTCGGACCTTTCTCCAAGGTCTGTAGTCTTTGTTTTATCGAGAGAAGAAGGAGATGCGCATGCTCGTCCGGTCACTGACCCTCGCCACCCTGCTTGCCGCCGTGAGCCCTGCCTTTGCGGCTGACAATGTCGGGCCACTGGCCCAAGAGCTGGGCAAGGCAAGGCCATTGGTCATCATCGCTCCCAGCAGTGCTGATCCCACCTTGCGGGCCGTGAACAAAGCCTTGGAGGACCCGGCCACCCAGGCTGCCTTCAAAGAGCGCAATGTCGTGCTCTACAGCGTTGCCCAGATGATGGGCAAACGCGACGACAAGAACCTGGAGCAGCAGACCACCATGGCGCTGATCCGTGAGCTCAAGCTCGGTGCCAGCAAAGGCACCAAGGTCATTCTCGTCGGCAAGGACGGCGAACGGCACATGCTCAAGGATGACGACACCGGCGAAGCGCTTGACCCCCAGGCGATCATCAAAAAGATCGATGACCTGCCTGCAAGCGAAAAAGCGGTAAAAGCGGCTGAGCCAGTTGCGGCCGCAACCCAGGAAAAGGCCAAGGATGCCAAACCGGTCAAGGCCACCAAACCCAGCGCGCCCCCCAAGCCACTGGAAGACTGAAACCGGTCGCGAGCACGGTTTGCCGACGACCAGGCTTGTGCAGGGCTACCAGGCAGCCTTGTTGCTCACCCTGCCGGGTGGCCCGCGCTGGCAGGTGCAGGAGCGTGTGGGTCGTCGTGCAGCGAGATTCGCGAGGTCTCCGGCAGTGCAAGCCCCCCTACCAACGCCACCAGAGCGATCACGACCAGGTAGAACGCCGGCGCCAGGCTGCTACCGGTTTGTCCGATGAGCCAGGTCGCCACTAACGGAGCGGTGCCGCCGAACAGCGTGTACGCCACGTTGTAGGTGATCGCCGATGCGGTGTAGCGCGTACGGGTAGGGAAGCTTTCCGACAGCAGGGCCGCTGTCACCACCCCGCTGCACAGTGCACCGACCGCCAGCAGTACGACCCCCAGCAAGGCACCCGACATCGAGCCCGAACTGGCCAGCCAGTAGGCCGGGAACACGCACGCCATCACCCACAAACAGGTGAAGCCGATGGTCTTGCGCCGGCCAAAGCGATCCGACAGGGCGCCAGCGATCGGGCAGCCAATGGCTGCGAACAGCAAGGCGACCGTGGTCACCAGCAGCGATTGGGCGCGGGTCAGGTTGCCCACCAGTTGCAGGTAGGTGGCAAAGTAGGTAGTGAACATGTAGAACGACAGCGCAGTGAGCGAGATAAACGCGCCCAGGTTGCGTATCGCTCGCCCGTGGTGGCGCAGGGTGTCTTTGAGCGGCGAGTGCTCGTGTTCCTTGCCTTGCGCCACTGCTTCACGAAAGGCTGGGGTTTCTTCCATGCGCCAGCGCAGGTACAGGCCGACCAAGCCCAAGGGCGCGGCGATCAGGAAGGGTACACGCCAGCCCCAGGCGCTCATGGCCTCGGCTGACAGGCTAGCCTCTAGCCCGTAGGCGATCACGGCAGCGCAGGCAAAGGCAGAAAACGTCGAAACCGGTACGAAGCTGCCATAGAACGCACGCTTGTCGTTCGGTGCGTGCTCCATCAGGTAGGCACACGCCCCTGCGTATTCTCCCCCGGCCGAAAAGCCTTGCAGGCATCGGGCAAGCGTCAACAACACAGGGGCTGCCAGGCCGATGCTGGCGTAGGTTGGCAGCAGGCCGATGAGGGTGGTCGAGCCCGCCATCAACAAGATCGTCAGCGACAGGATGCGCTTTCGGCCCAGGCGGTCACCCAATGCGCCGAATACGATGCCACCCAGCGGGCGCAGGGCGAATGCCACGGCGAACACGGCAAAGGTCTTGAGCAAGGCTACGCTGGGGTCGCCACTGGCGAAGAACTGACTGGCGATGAGGGTGGCGAGAAAGCCGTAGACGGCGAAGTCGAACCATTCGACGAAATTGCCGATGGCCGAAGCGGCGATCACCCGGCGCAAGGTGGCAGGGGATACCTCGTGAGGTGCGGACATGCAGGTGCTCTCCGATTTTCCATAGGCAGCCAAGACGAATGTGGCGCGGTCGTGCCGCCCCATCAGTTGTTGTGTCAGCCAGTAGATAGGCCGCGCCCGTGGGATGCTTTGTCGAGGACGACCTTCGGATGCCAGAAACGACCGCAGCAGCGGTGCCGATGCTAAGCCACGACCACGCGATTGCGCCCTCCTTGCTTGGCCAGGTACAACGCCCGGTCAGCGGCGGCCAGCGTGCCTGCCGCATTGCCCGTGCCTTCCCAATGCGCCACGCCAAGCGACACCGTCAAGGCGCCCACCGGCGCGGCAGGGGTGTCCTCGATGGTGACCCGCAGGCGCTCGGCAACGGCGCCCGCCACGGCCAGGTCTGCGCCTGGCAGGAGCATGAGGAACTCTTCGCCACCGGTACGGCACAGCAGGTCACCTTCACGGCAGCAGCGGCGCATCGACTGGGCAAGCGCTCTCAACACGGCGTCCCCTGTGTCGTGCCCATAGGTGTCATTGATGCGCTTGAAATGGTCGATGTCCAGGACGATGGCTGAAAAGCGCCGGCCTTCGGCCTCTAGCAACGACAGGCTGAAATCCAGCCCGCGACGGTTGACCAGCCCGGTCAGCGGATCGGTCTGGGCCTCGCGGTTCAAGCGGCCAATCCGTTCGTGCAGCAAGTTCAGGCCAAACAGCAGCGCCCGCTTGAGCTCGGCTGCTTCGAAGTACCAGGCGCGCACCCGATGCAGCTCCTCGGCCGTCCTGGCGCTGTCGAGCAACCGTGCGCTTGCCGCCAGTTGCCAGAGCGGTCGGGCGATGATCAACGCCAGCCACCAGAGCAGCAGGCTGCCCACCAGCGCCAGGGGTGCAGATGTACCCACGACATTGAGCACCAGCGTGCTCAGCGGCGCCACGGTACGTGAAAGAGGCTGCTGCGCGACCACGCCCCAGCGCGCACTGGGCACGGTGGCGAAGCCTGCGAGCATCTCGATGTTCTGGCTGTTGGTGACAGCCAGCGTGCCGCTGGGTTGCGTGGGCAGTCGATCGATCAGCGCATTGCCTTGTACGACGGTACCTACCCGCTCCTTGTCAGGGTGATAGAGCAGGCGACGCTGGTAATCGACCACATAAAGGTACGAGCCGTCCTTGTAGAAATGCTCGCCCAGCAAGCTGTTGAGGATATTGCGCTCGTGCAGATAGAGGGTGCCGCCCACATAGCCGAGGTACCGACCTTGGGCGTCGATGATCGGCTGCGAGAGCGTGACCACCAGGTTGTTGGCGGCAGAAATGTAAGGGGTCGATACCCGTGGGCCGCGCCAGTGAAGGGCTTCGTCGACGCCGGGCGAGTGCATGCGCCCACCAACCAGATGCCGCAGCGGAGCAGGGGAAACCGACAGCAACCTGCCGTCGGCATCGATCACGAACGTGGAGTTGAATGCCATGCTCTGAGCCAGCACGCGGTCGGTTTCGGCTTGCAGCGCTCCGGCATCGCCTAGTTGCCGCGCTTGCACACCTGCACTGAAGCTCAATTGCTGCAAGGCGCTGCCGATGAAGGTTTCGGTGATCGCCGCCAACTTGGTGGCATACACGCGGTTCGCTTCCAGTGCATGATCGATCAGCAACTGGCGCTGGACGCGGTAGCTGGCGAAATAGCTGGCACACAACATCACCGATGCGGTAAGCGCGCAGAGCACTAGAATGAGTCTGCGCAGGTCCAGTCGCAATCCTTGCTTGGTGCTTGGCAATCCTGACCTCACGATGAGCCGTTGCGGGATGACAGGTGATCTTCGAAGGCAGCCACGTACGGTGGCGGCGCTCAGGTGCCAGGGCTTTCCTGGGTCTGGAGTTCAGCCTCGACGGCCTGCATGCGCTGCTCAGCCAGTGCTTGCACCTTGGCGTCACCCGCGCTCTGCTGCATCAGTGAGGTGAGCTTTGCGCTCAGCCGTTTTCCTTCCGGGGTATTTTCCAGTGCACGGGCTTTGGCAGGGCTCTGCAAGGCTTCGACGATGCTGGCGAACTCGGCATCGCTGAAGTTCTTTTCGCTGTACAGGCGAAACAGGTCCTGACGCTGGTCGTCAACGGTCAGGTGTTTACGCAGCACCTGCTCGATGCTGGCCTGGCTCAAGCCAGGATGCTTGCCCGCCAGCAGCACCGCCATGCGCTCGATGTTGTGGTCATAGGCCTCTTGCAAGGGCAACTGGTCAACGATCCGTTCTTCACGCGAGGGCTTCTGGTCGCACGCCGTGACAGCAGCGATGAGCGTGAACATGAGCAGCAACTTGTGGAGGCGAGGCATGGCTTGGCCTGAGTGGGCTGTAGAATAGGGCGATTATACGGGTGTCCACAGGCCCGGGACGAGCATTGCATTTGCCTTGCTGGGCTGGCTGCGGTAGAACCAGCCCCTTTCATTGCGATGGCTGCCCTATGCCCGAATTCATTCTGCGCCCTGTAAGCCATGACCGTAGTGAGGAGGTGGTCGCCTTCGTCGAAGCCGCCCGTCGCGACCTGTTTCCGATGCTCGCCCAGGCGCCGCTGCCTGCGGACCTCGAACATTTCGACGACGTCTACCTACAGGGCCCTGGCGCATTCATCGAAGCACGGGTGGGCGCGTGCCTGGTCGGCGTGATCGGCTACCTGCCCTACGACAACCGCTTCGCGCAGTTCGACTACGGCAGGCAGCGCGTGGCCGAAGTCGTGCGCCTGTTCGTCTTGCCTGCCTATCGCCGGCACGGCGTTGCGGCTGCCTTGTTCCATGCCTTGAAAGAGCAGGCTCTTGCGAGAGAAATCGACCGGCTTTACTTGCACACCCATCCGTTTCTGCCAGGGGCGATCACGTTCTGGGAGCGACAGGGCTTCGATCTGCTCCAGGTCGAGGACGACCCGGTCTGGCAGACAACGCACATGGACATGAGCCTGCGTTAGGCATTCGGAAGCGTCCTACAGTGACGCGTTCGGTGTGGACAACGTGTTCATTTCCTTACTCGGCCGGTGATGGTTTGCTGCTTCGTGCACGGACTTTTTCACAGCCGCAGAGGGAGAGTGACAATGCCGCACATGGCCCTGTACAAACTGAAACTGCTGGATGAATTCGAGGTTCGCACAGACGGTTGGACGTTCGACGACTTCCAGAACCGCTTGATGGATATATGGCGCGGCGCAACCCGCCAGGATGCCGCCTGCATCATCAACGCCGCGCATCGGGAGGGCAGGTGGCCCAGGACGGTCAGGCAATACCTGTTGAGCCGTATCAAGGTAGCCGGTCACGTCGAACCGGAGCTTGAGGCCACTTTCATCGAATTGTCTGCCACCATCACCGGCCAGGAGCGGGCGCAATGGTTCCGCTCGGCTACCGACACTGTGCACTGACAAGGACAGGGGCGGGCGGCGGCTTCGCTGCCGCCCGCAACGTTCAGGTCCATCTATTCAGAGCCAGCAGGCATTCGCGACGTACCGTGGGTCCGAGACGTGCTCACGGGCAGCGAAAGCGCAGCACCTGGGCACCGTCCAGCGGGTCGGTGAGCAGGTGCGCGTGAACGCCGAAGGTACTCAGCAGGCAGGCGGGGGTGAGTACATCCAGCGGCTTGCCCAGAGCGACCAGGCGCCCGTTTTCCAGTACCGCAACCCGGTCGCACGTCAGTGCCTGGTTGAGGTCATGCAAGGCCACCAGCGTAGTGACCGGCAGCGCTTGTACCGTCTGCAACAGGCTCAGCTGGTGTTGGATGTCCAGGTGGTTGGTGGGCTCGTCCAGCAGCAAAACGTCAGGGCGCTGGGCCAGCGCACGGGCGATGTGCACGCGCTGGCGCTCGCCACCGGACAGCGAACCCCAAAGCCGGCCGCGCAAATGCAGGGCGTCCAGATCGGCCAATGCCTGTTCGACGATGGCCTTGTCGCCGTCACCGAACGGCGCCAGGGCAGACAACCAGGGAATGCGGCCCAGCGCCACTGCGTCGAAGACACGTATGGCGTCGAGCGTGTCAGCCTGTTGCTCGACCAATGCCAGCGCCTTCGCCACCGCCCGGCGCGGGAGCCGCTCCAGCGCCTTGCCCATCACTTGCACGTTGCCCGCAGCCGGTTTGCGCAGGCCTGCCAGTACCTTGAGCAGTGACGATTTACCCGAACCGTTCGGCCCGACGATCGCCAAGGTTTCACCGACGTGCACCGCAAGGTCGATGCCATCGAGTACGGCGTTGCCACCCAGGTGCAGGCTGATGCCCTGGCAGCGCAGGGGGGATAGCTGCACCGGTGTCATGGCGGTCATGCGCGCCCTCTTCGCACTACCAGAATCACCGCGAATACCGGCGCCCCAATCAGGGCCGTGACCACGCCTACCGGGATGACCTGCCCGCCGATCAGCGTCCGTGACAGGATGTCCGCGGTAATCAGGAACAATGCACCGCCCAGGGCACTGGCAGGCAGCAGCCGGTTGTGACCTGGGCCGAGCAGCAGACGCAGTGCATGGGGGATGACCAGGCCCACGAAACCGATCGCGCCCACGATCGACACCATGACGGCAGTAACCAGGGCGGCGCAACTGATCAGCAGCAGCTGGGTTCGGCGTACGGGCACGCCGAGCGATGCCGCCGAATCGACGCCGAAGGTGAAGGCATCCAGCGCACGACGCTGCCACAGGCATATGAGCAGGCCTGCCAGGGCGACCGGCACGGCCAGCCACACCGAGGGCCAGCGCACGCCACTGAGATTGCCCAGCAACCAGAACAGGATGCCGCGTGCCTGCTCGGCCGTGGCTGATTTGGTGATCAAGAGCGCCGTCAGGGCGTTGAACAACTGTGAGCCGGCAATCCCTGCGAGGATGACCTGCGCGCCATGGCCGCCAGGGCTTGCGGCCCGGGCCAGCAGCAGCACCAGCGCGAAGGCTGCCAGGGCGCCGATGAAGGCGCCGGCGGACATGCTTAGGGTCATGCTACCCAGGCCGAACAGCCCCACCAGCACCGCACCGGTGGAAGCCCCTGCCGACAGGCCCAACAAGTAGGGCTCGGCCAGTGGGTTGCGCAGCAACGCCTGGAGGATCACCCCGCAGGTGGCTAGCCCTGCACCGCAGGCCGCAGCGACCAGGCTTCGGGTCAAGCGATAATTCCATACGATCCCGGCATCGATTGGATCGACCGGATAACCTGCTTGCCAGGCATGGTTGGCCAGCACCTGGCCGACCAGGCGCATTGGCAAGGTGTTTTCCCCGATCGCAGTGCCCGCCAGCAACGCGCACGCCAGTGCGGCCAGCGCAGCACAGATAACCCCCAGACGTTTCATCACTTAGGCGCAACGCCGGTGGAGAAGGCCGTAGCCAGCGTTTCCAGGCCGTGGAACAGCCGAATGCCGGCCTGCATCGCCTCGGCATCCAATACGATAATACGACCGTGCTTGACCGCATCCATGTGCTGGGTCACCGGGTCTTGGCGCAGGAAATCGAGCTTTTTCTGGTAATCGTCGGCCGGAAAGCGGCGCCGGTCCATGCGCGCGATGATCAGCCAGGTAGGGTTGGCTTTGGCCAGCGTCTCCCAGCTGACGGTTGGCCACTCCTCGATGGAGCTCACGACGTTGCGCACGCCCAGGGTGCGCAGCATGAAGTCGGCCACGCCCTGACGGCCTGCAACGTAAGGGTCGATGGTAAGGTCGGCGCTGGAGAACCAGAACAGCGCGGACGTCGCAGACAGGTCCTTACCTGCAAGCTGTGCCTGCGCATGGGCCAGACGGCCCTTGAGTGCGTCATTGAGGGCAGCGCCCCGTGCCTGCACATCGAAGATGCTGGCCAGCTCACTGACACTTTTGTAGATGCTGTCGACCTGGAAAGCCTGCAGTCGTGTGCCGTCGGCACCGACCAGGTTGTCCTTGCCTTCGCAGTCCGACGGCAGTACGTACGTGGCGATGCCGAGCTCATTGAATTGCTCGCGGGTGCCGACTGCGCCCTGATCCCCCACCATCCACTCGAACTGGGCCGTGACCAATTGCGGGCGCACGCCCACCACCGCTTCGAAGCTGGGCTCATTATCGGCAAGCCGGGGAACCTTGGCGTCTTGTGCCTGGTAAGCGGGCAGCACATCGTTGAACCACAGCGATGATCCGGCCAGCCGATTGCCCAAGCCCAGTGCGTAGAGCATCTCGGTGCCCGCCTGGCCGATCGTCACGGCCCGCTGGGGCGCCTGGGCGAAGACCTGGGGCTTGCCGCAGTTGTCTACGGTGAGCGGGTACTGGGTGGTTGCTGCCTGGGTCAGGCCGGCAATGCCAAGGCCGGCGAGCAGGGTGACGAAACGGGGCAGCATGCTGGGCGATCTCCTGTGGGGCAGTTCACGGAAGGCGCACGGGCAGGCACCGCCAGCCACTGCCGGTGGCAGGGGAATGCGGATGGCCCATCCCGGACACCCCGCCGGTTTGGTACGTCTGTGCCGGCAGGTCTCCTGACTGGCGCGTCATGGTCTGGCTCCAACCTTCCCGGGTCGTTGACCCAGTGGTGCGTGCGGAGCAGGCTCGGCGCCTACAGTTGCGGGGGCAGTTCCCTTTGGCTCGCAAGGCGAGCTGGAGATTCCCTATTGATTCCGTGGTGGAAACCGGCGGCACGCATGGTAGACCATCGCGCCGTCGGGCGAAACGCTTTTGGCACCGTGCGAGCAGCCTAGAGGTACTTCAGCCAGGCCAGGTCTCGCCTGCGGGCTTTCAATCGCGCGAACCAGTGCACGGATGGGTAGAGCATCAGCGGCAGCAGGGCAGACGTCAGCCAGACCCCCGTAATGCTTTCGAAACCAAAATAGGCGCCCTGATTGTGACCCCACACGGCCACCGCCCCAAGGTAGAGGAGCTTGAGCACGTACAGGTGCACAAGGTAGAAGAACATCGGTGCTGCGCCGAAGACAGCCAGTACCGTGATCCAACGCGGGCGCCCCACGCGCTCGAAGGCGCGCAGCACCAGCAGACCGGTGCCTAGGGTCAAGGTCAGGAACGCCAGCGAAGGCGGGTACTTGGTGATGTTGAAGAAACTCATCGACGTCTGCGTCAACGTCGGGTACGCGCTCCAAGGCGCTTCGCCGTAGCCGTTGATCAGGCGCAGCACGACAAAGCCCAGCAGTGCGCCGCCGCCCACCAGCAGCAAGCGTCGTTGGCGCACTGCCGGCAGGCACGCGCTGCAAAACCAAGGGCCCAGCCAGTAGCCCACGGCAATGACGCCGATCCAGGGCAAGACCGGGTAGGACGTGCGCATGCGCAGTGTTGGTGTGATGTCGAGCCAACTGCGGTCATGTGCAATGGCCCACGGGACATGCCACGGGGAAGCAGCGTCCACGTGCAAGCCGTCTAGCAGGTTATGGCCAGCGATGAGGACCAACCCAACGGCCAACAGTGCAGCCCTGGGCATCCAGATGAGGGCTGACAGGGCGATCATGCTGATACCGATGGCCCAGATCACTTGCAGGTAGATCACCGTCGGCGGCGCCTGGAACGTCCAGGCGAAGTTCACCAGGGTGAACTCTAGTACCACCAAAAACAGCCCGCGCTTGAAGAGAAACGCCGATACTTCCACGCGACTTTGCCGTTTTTCGCCATACAGCCAAGCGGACAAACCAGTGAGCAGCACGAACACGGGCGCGCACAGATGCGCCAGCGTTCGGCTGACGAACAAAGCAGGCTCTGTGCTTTCCACCGCCATCGGGTCACTGACCTGATGCTGCATGAAAAACGTTTCGCGGACATGGTCCAGCAGCATGATCAACATGACGAAGCCGCGAAGGGCGTCGATGCCATGCAGGCGTTGATACGACAGGGCAGAGGGTGTGGATGAAGGCATCATGAGCATTACGGGCCAAGGCGAAGGGCGTAACGTTATCTTATAACTCGTTCGGCTATCAAGCAGGTTTCGCTCGATCAGGTGCTCGGCCTGGCGCAACGCCTGCACGTGCCAAGCTTCGGTGATGAGAGGGCTTCAAGGCAGGTGCAGCGTCAGTCCGGTACCCGTGGAGGTGAAGCCGACAGCTAGATTACCGGCCCTTGCGCCGCGAGACCCGTGCTTCGATATTCTTGCGGCCGATGAGCAGCGCTGGCTTTTCCGTCACCGGCTCATCTGCCAGCCATTTGTACATGACCAGGCAGTCCACCAACCCCAGGTGCGCATGGCGATAAGCCTTGGGCAAGCGGCCCACGGTTTCGAAGCCCAGTTTGTGCCACAAGGCCACCGCCACTTCGTTGCTGGCCACCACCGAATTGAACTGCAACGCCAGGAAGCCCTCCTGACGGGCCAGCTTCTGCGAATGCTCGCACATCAAGCGCGCCACGCCGCGCCCACGTGCCTGCTCTGTGACCATGTAGCCACAATTGCCCACGTGGCTTCCTGGTCCGCTGGCATTGGCCTTGAGGTAATAGGAACCCAGCAGCTGGCCCTGCGCTTCGGCCACCAGCGTGTGCAGCGGCAGCTCAAGCCACAGGTGACGCGCCTGCTCAAAGGTCATGTCGGGGTTCAGTGCGTAGGTTTCACGCGCCTGGACGACGGCTTGCAAGGTGGGCCAGAAGCGTTCGAAGTCTTCCGGCGTCATGGGGCGAAGGTTGATCATGGATGTACCGGTGCGTCTTTAGATGTAGATGAACACCAACACCAGCGCGGCCACTACTGCCCATTTTTCGAGGTAGTAACGCATGCGGTTGCGCTTCTTCAGCGCCTTGCCACGTTCGCGGATGCGGTAGATGCGGGTGAAGAGGCGGTTGATGGCGCCGGTCTTGTCCCCGGCATCGTTGGGCGCTGCAGCCGCGGCCATCACGTTGCGGCTGAACCAGCGATTGAACGCGGTGGCCCAGCGGTACTTGAGCGGCCGTTCCACGTCGCAGAACAGAATGATGCGGTTGTGCTCGGTGGTGTTGGCTGCGTAATGGATGTAGGTTTCGTCGAAGACCACACCCTGGCCATCGCGCCATGAATATTTCTCACCGTCGACGTCGATGTAGCAGCCGTCATCGTTGGGTGTGTCCAGGCCCAGGTGATAGCGGTAGGAGCCAGCGTAGGGGTCGCGATGGCGGACTAGCTTGGCGCCCGGGGGGAGGGTGGCGAACATGGCGGCCTTGACGGTGCCAATGCCTTGCAGCAGCGCCGTGGTGCGTGGGCACAGCGACATGGCCGAGGGATGGCTCTCGCCGTACCATTTCAGGTAGAACCGTTTCCAGCCAGTCTTGAAGAACGAGTTGAAGCCAACGTCGTCGTAATTGTCGGATTTCTTGATCTCGCCTACCTGAAGCAAGCGCTGGGCTTCCTCGCGGATTTCCTGCCAGTGCTCTTGCAGTGGTTGCAGTTCGGGAAAGGCCTCGACCGGCAAATATGGTTTGGCCGGGTGCTTGGAGAAGAGGTAGAGGAAGCTGTTGACCGGAGCCAGGAAACTGGAGTGATCGCCAAGCTGGCGGGTCAGCTTGTGACGAACACGACCGCGCAGGTGAACATAGGCGATCGAGAGGACGAAGAGCAGAACGAGTGCAATTTTCATGGACGTTTACTTGTCGAAAAATGGCCATGCGCGATGGCATAAGCCCGCCAGCATAAACAATCGTCGAGGCAGTTTGTACCTATTGTTACGAAACTGTCCGGCCGATTCGCTGTCGCGATGCGCGGCTCAGCCAACGCTTCCCTCCCAGGAGAGTTTATGTTTCACGACGCACGCTCCAGCGCCAACCCTTTCAAGCGGCTGTTCTTCGCGCTGCCAGTCGGCGATGCCCAGCGCCGTGACGTCGCGCAGTGGCGGCGCGGTTTGGCACTGCGCAGCGGCAAGCCTGTGCCGGCTGCCAACTTCCATGTCACCCTGGCGTTTCTGGGCAATGTCGATGCGGCCCAGGTGCCTTCGGTATGCGCTGCGGTCGATCAGTTGGCACTGCCCGACAAGGCCCCAAGGCTGGTGCTCGATCGCTTACAGGTTTGGCAGAAGGTCGGTGCGCTGGTGCTTGAAGCGCAGAGTACGCCTGCGGCGCTTCTTCAGTTGGTCTACGGGTTGCAACAAGCACTGCTGCCCTTGGGCATCGAAGTGGCAGACCGAATGTTCCGGCCACACCTGACCCTGTCCAGGCAGTTTCGCGGCCAGCCCCCGGAGGCCGGCACGCCTCCGGAGTTCTTTCTCAGCGCACGTGAGATGGTGCTCTACGAATCCCGCAAAGGTGCCTACCAGCCCCTGGCGCGCTGGGCGTTGGGAAACGCAGGCGCTTTCGTGACCCCGCCAGGCTCAAACCGGTAGGCTCTGATAAGGTAATTCCTCACCGGGGCTGCGCTGGAACTGGCGCTTGTATTCGCGGCTGAATTGGGACGTGCTCTGATAGCCGACCCGGTGCGCGACCTGCGCCACGCCCATGCCTTCACCGATCAGCATCTGCTGCGCTTTCAGCAGCCTCAGGCGCTTGAGGTACTGCATCGGCGCCATGTCCGTGCAGCGCTTGAAATGCTCGTGGAACGTGGAAACGCTCATGTTCGCTCGCCCAGCCAGTGCTTCGACGCTCAATGGCTCACTGTAATGCTCGCGCAGGTGGGCCAGGGCAGCACCGATCCGGGCGAAGTGACCCTGCTGCTCCACCAGCGCCCTCAGTGCACCCGCCTGAGGGCCGCGCAGGGCGGCATACAGCACTTCGCGCACCCGGGCGGGGCCCAGTACCTTGGCGTCCATGGGGTCCTGCAGGCACTCGAGCAACCGCTCGACACGCTCACGCATGGGCGCGTTCAGAGCGGCCGAGGTCATCGATTGCGGCGTCTGAGCCTGCACGGGGCCTTGGGTGGCAAGGCCGGAGCTTTGCACCAGTTCGCTCAAGGTGGCCCGGTCGATGGCGACTGCCACCCCCAGCAGTGGCGCTTCAGGGGTGGCAAAGGTCTCGCACATGAACGGCACCGAAAGCGCCTGTACAAGGTAATGCCCGGCTCCGTACTCAAGGGTGCGTGGCCCCAGTCGGGCCAGCTTGCTGCCCTGGGCCAGGATCATCAAGCTGGGCTCGTAGATCTGCGGGCTGCTGGCGACATAGTGATCCCAGCTCAGCACCTGCACATGGGGCAGGTGCGTGGGTACGAACCCTGGGCGTGTCGCCAGACGGCGTATGAGTGTGCAAAGCGTGGCATTGGCGTCGACGTGACGAGTCAGTTGCATGAAGCACCAGGGCGGAGGATCGGACAGTACAAGCGTGGCAGATTGTGCCCGCAGCGCGTGGCCGGCACCAGCAGCTTCGGAGAATCAGGCAAGGCTTCCGGAGAATCTGCGGTGGGCAATACCGAGCACTGAGGACAAAATGCTCCACATGAACCGTTTCACTTAACCGCGAGGTCTCCATGTATACCGCTATCGGTTACGCTGCCCAAACCCCTACCAGCCCGCTGGCTCCCATGACTTTCGAGCGACGCAGCCCGCGCCCGGATGACGTGGCCATCGACATTCTGTACTGCGGGGTCTGCCATTCGGACATCCACCAGGCCCGCAACGAATGGGGCATTGCGGTCTACCCGTTGATGCCCGGGCACGAGATCGTCGGTCGCGTCACCGCCGTGGGCGCGCAGGTCACCGGCTACAACGTCGGGGATCTGGTCGGTGTCGGCTGCATGGTCGACTCCTGTCGTCAGTGCGCAGCCTGCGCCAAGGACCTCGAGCAATACTGCCTCGAAGGCCCGACCATGACTTACGCCACGCCTGACCGGGTCGATGGTAGCAACACCATGGGTGGCTACTCGAGCAGCATCGTGGTCAGCGAGCACTTCGTGGTACGCATTCCCGATGGCATGGACCTGCCCAGCGCCGCGCCCATCCTCTGCGCCGGTATCACCACCTATTCGCCGCTCAAGCACCATGGCGTGGGTCCGGGTGACAAGGTCGGCATTCTCGGCATGGGTGGCCTGGGGCACATGGGCATCAAGCTGGCCAAGGCGCTGGGTGCCGAAGTGACGCTGTTCACCCGCTCCGAGGCCAAGGCTGCCGAAGCACGCCGCCAGGGGGCCGACCACGTGATCGTCTCGACCGACTCCGAGCAGATGAAGGCTGCGGCCGGTCGCTTCGATTTCCTGCTCGACACCATCCCGGTTCAGCACGACCTCAATCCCTACCTCGAAACCCTGACGTTCGATGGCGTGCATATTCTTGTCGGCCTGATCGAACCGATCGAGCCTGCATTGCATGCCGCCAACCTGGTCATGAAGCGCCGCGTGCTGGCGGGTTCGTTGATCGGGGGTATCGCTGAAACCCAGGAGGTGCTGGATTTCTGCGCCAAGCACGACATTCGTTGCGACATCGAGATGCTGGACATCCGTCACATTAACGAAGCCTACGAGCGCATGATTGCAGGCGACGTGAAGTACCGCTTCGTGATTGACATGGCGACCCTCAAGGCCTGACCGGCCGCTTGCCTGCACCGGCGTCAGACCGGTGCAGGTCTTGCCGCTGGCCTTACCAGGCCAGCGGTTTTTCCCCGCCTTTCCAGAACAGCCAGCGCCGGATCTCTGCATGAGGCCCCGTACCGATCTGCCAATCAGGCCGGCCACTGTCCAGCGCGATCAACGAGACGAACCCCGCGTGGCTTGCCGCAGCCAGGGTGCGACCATCCTCGCTGATATCCACTGCGCTGATCGTCGAACCCAGGTAGTGCTGCCAGCGTTCGCTACCGTCTTCTGCAAACGCCCTCAGATAGCCGTAGGCATCGCCGATGATGTACTCGTCTTGGCGCGCCGCACCTGCATAGACCCGAGCACCTTCCTGCACCACTGGCGTGCGTGAATCCTGACTGTAGTAATCGGTATCCAGGCCCTTCAGGTCGCGTACCCGGACTGCCAGCGAGGCACCACCGTAGAAGTGGCAGGCATTGAGCAGCAACTGATCGCCGGCCTGGTTGAACATGGCGTAGTGAGGGTACTCACTGGCCGGGCCGATACGGGCGACAGGCTCAAGGTGTTCGTCCAGCACCTGGTGCCGGTTGGCCTGCTCACCTACCACGATCAGCCGGCCGTCGGGTGAGACGGCTCCGTGCGCCATGCTCAGGTCCAGCATGATGTCATCGGGGTCGGTCCCTTCCGCCAGTGCTTGCTGCACCTGTGCCTGGCGAGGCAGCAGGCGGGTCGCGCCTTGCTCGGACAACACGAAGATGCCCTCGTCGCTTATCAACAGCACCCGCTGGCCGTCGGGAAACGGAATCAATGCAGTCGGGGTGGGCAGCAGGTCGAAAGGCTCGAACGGGTAGCCCTTGGGCAAGCCCTCCAGCCCGGTAGGCCAGGCCAGCCGCCTCACCTGAGGCCCGCCCCATCCATCGGTGACGCGCACGCCCTCGGCATTGGCCAGGGCGAAATAGCGCCGAGCCGGGCAGCGCCCGAAGTACTCGACACCAATGATCGGTGTGACGCCGTACCCATCGATACGCACTACCTGGCCTTTCTCGTGGGGCATGCCGATGCGTGCGAGCAGGCTGCCGTCCTTGAGCAGCAGCAGCGTGGCGATACCTTGGCCATGGGCGTCGAGCAGTGGCAACAGCGGCGCGTGGGCGGGCGGCCAGGCTTGGCGAAATGCCTGGCGCTGGTGCTCCTCGACGCCCGGCTGGTTGACCTTGCGCAAGGCGGCGCGCCAGGCCTCCAGCAGGTGCTCGGTGGCCGGGTGCCTTGGCTCCTCGAGCTGATCCCAGCCGTGTGCACGCCCTTGTGCGACATAGTCATTGACGGCCTGGGCGTAGGTAATGACGGCCTGCTGCCATTGCTGCTGGGGATGCTGCTTGTCCATGAGTGGGTGGAACTCCTTGATGTGCGCATGTATCCGAGACTGCGCATGGTACTCCTTCGGTACAGCGGTTGTGAGGCCCGAGCGGGGCGCGTACCATGCCTGCATTCCCAATTTTAATAAGACACACGCTCATACCGCTCCCTGCCGGAGCCAGACGTGCGTGGTCTTGCCTTGCCTGTGGAGAAGCGGTTTCACGCCATGAACGGACCCCTACCTGATCATCTGCCGCCCACCGTGGGTGGCGGCAGCTGGCTGAGCGTCATCGCCCTGGCGCTGGCTGCCTTCATTTTCAACACCACCGAGTTCGTCCCGGTGGCGCTGCTGAGCGATATTGGCCGCAGCTTCGACATGACCACCGCGCAAGTGGGCCTGATGCTGACCATCTATGCCTGGGTCGTGGCACTGGCTTCGCTGCCGATGATGCTGATGACGCGCAACATCGAGCGGCGGCGCTTGCTGATGTTCGTGTTTCTGGTGTTCATCGTCAGCCATGTGCTGTCGTGGCTGTCACAAAGCTTCGCCATGCTGCTGCTCAGCCGTATCGGCATAGCCCTGGCTCACGCCGTGTTCTGGGCCATCACGGCGTCGCTGGCGGTACGTGTCGCGCCTGCAGGGCAGCAAGCCAAGGCGCTGGGCCTGTTGGCCACAGGGACTACGCTGGCGATGGTGCTCGGCATCCCCCTCGGGCGCGTGGTGGGTGAGGCGCTGGGGTGGCGGGTGACCTTCCTGAGTATCGCCGGCGTGGCGTTGGCGACCATGTTGTGCCTGATGAAGTCGCTGCCTCTGCTGCCGAGCCAGAACTCGGGCTCGCTGCGCAGCCTGCCGATCCTGTTCAAGCGGCCAGCGCTGGTCATCACCTATGCGCTCGTGACGTTGGTGATCACCGCGCAGTTCACGGCCTACAGCTATATCGAACCCTTCGCCCTGCACGTCGCGCAGATCAGTGGTGAGCGCACGACGCTGATCTTGCTGTTGTTCGGCGGCGCCGGCGTGGTCGGCTCGTTCTTGTTCAGCCGCTACAGCGACCGCTTCCCCCAGGGTTTTCTGGTGGGCTCGATCGGCCTGCTGGCAGTCTGCTTGTTGCTGCTCTTGCCGCTCTCGGGCAACTTCCTTGCGTTCGCCGTGCTGAGTATGTGCTGGGGCGTGGCGATCCTGAGCTTCAGCCTGTCGTTGCAGTCGCGCACCTTGAAGCTCGCATCCGACGCTACGGACGTGGCCATGGCGTTGTTTTCGGGCATCTACAACATCGGCATCGGCGGCGGAGCGCTACTGGGCAGCATCGTCAGCAGCCACTTGGGCGTGGCCAGTATCGGTCTGGTCGGCGGCAGTGTTGCGGTGGCCGGGTTGCTGCTGGCCATCGGCAGCACCCGGCGCTTTCGAGAGGCGCTGCTGCATTGAGGTAGGCTTGTGCGGCGCAGACGTAATCATTTCAGCACCGTCACCCAGGCTGAAAGCAACAGCAGGCCGCCCAAGGCCTGATTGAACAGGCGCATGCGCCGTGGGGTCTGCAGACAGGCAGCGCTGCCCACGCCCAACAAGGCCCAGAGCGTCATGCAGGGCAGGGCGATCAACAGGAACACCAGCGCCAGCTGCCACACCGCCACCCCTGGCGCTGCAAACACGCCGATCACGGCGACGGCCATCAACCAGACCTTGGGGTTGATGACCTGCAACGCCGCGGCATCCAACGCCGTGAACCCCCGCGCCTTGGGCGCTGCGCCGGTATCGCCTGTGCTGCGCAACAGTTGCCAGGCCAGCCAGGTCAACCATACGACCCCGCCCCACATCATCAGGTGCTGGGCTCGCGGGTGGTGTGTCAGCCAGTCGCCCAGCCCCACGCCTACCAGCAACACGGTGGCTGCTGCCGCCAGGCAGGCCGCCAGTATGGGCATCAGGGTGCTGCGCAGGCCGTGGCGCGCGCCCTGGCCAAGGATCAGAAGATTGGTTGGCCCAGGGCTGATGCTGGCAACCAGGGCAAATGCAACGAACGGCAGGAATGAATGTGTCATGTGCAGGGGCTCATCAAGGATCAGCCGCCATGCTCGCAGGCTGCACCCTGTCAGTCTGGAAGGTTTGAGCAGCGTTTGCGGTAATGGGCCGGGGTGAGTTGATAGGCACGTCGGAACCAGCGGCCCAGGTGGCTTTGATCGGCGAAGCCCAAGGCAACGGCGACTTCGGCCGGCGTGCGTCCGCAGGCAAGCAGGCGCCGGGCCTTGGCCAGGCGTAGCTGAATCAAGTAGGCATGCGGGGCAATCCCGAATGCTGCCTTGAAGGCTCTGCTGAGGCGATAGCGATCGATGCCACATACCCTTGCCAGCTCGTCAAGCCTGATGTCCCGCTCAAGGTTGTCGTGCAAGTAGTCGCGGGCCCGTTGTGCAATAAGCGGCAGGCGCGGGTCTGGATTGACGCGCTTGCGCCAATGCAGGTGGCGTGTCAGGCACGCGAGCAAGGCGTCGGTGGCCGCTTGCCTGACGATGAGCAGCTCTTGCCCATGAAGTGCCGTGAAGGCGAACGCCGTGGCCTGGGCCAGCTGCAGGTCTTGCGTGAGGGTGTCGGAGAAGCTGGGCAAAGCATCGCCCGGCGCCTGCTCGAACAGCACGCGCAACTGCTGCTGCAGCCAGGCCGGTTCCAGGTAGAGCGTGGAGTAGGTGAAGCCATCTTCGGTGGGAGCCAGCCCGTCGTGCAGATCGCCGGGTTCGAGCAGAAAGACCTGCCCAGGCACGCTGCGGTGTCGCACTCGACGGCAATTGAATTGCTGGACCCCTTGTTCGGTGATGCCCACCAGAAAGCTGTCGTGCCAATGGGGGTCGTAGGCATGCCCGACGAAATGCGCGCGGACCGACTCGATGCCGGTGTCGGCGTCTTGCTTGAGATCGATCCAGTTACTCATGCCTGTCCTCCCATCAGTGCCAAGCCAGGGCTCTGTCATGCAAGCCTGAGCTGCCTCTCAAGGCTTCGTCCAGAGCCTAACGGCCCCGGTTTCCGTTGTCTGGAAGATTTGTGCAGCCATTGAGCCTGGCTGCAGGTTGCAACGCGTCGAACCGCTGGCGCAGCCACGCGTGCAGCTGGGTTACGGCAGGGGTGAGCTGCTTGCGGTGTGGGCACACCAACGTGACCGGTGTGGGCTCGCCAGGCCATTCTGGCAAGACGATTTCCAGCCTGCCGCAGGCCAGGTCGTCACTCACATCCAGCCATGACTTGTAGACAATGCCCTCGCCAAGCACTGCCAGGCGGCGAATCACATCGGCGTCATCGCTGATCAGTGGCCCCTGCACGTGCACCGTGCGTTGGCCCAGTTGCCATTTGTCATACACCCGGCCGTGCTGCATGTACAGCAGGCAGGCATGAGCTTGCAGCGCTTCCGGTGTCTGCGGTCTTCCGTGCCGAGCCAGGTAATCGGGCGAGGCCACCAGTACGCGCCGGTTCCAATCGGCCAGGGGTAGGGCGATGTAGCTGGCGTCCTGGTTGCGGCCATAACGTATGGCGACGTCCACCGGATCACGGCTCAGGTCGGCGATCTGGTCAGACAGCATGAACCGCACGTGCAATGCCGCATGTTCCCGGCGAAAGGCGCTGAGCCATGGCAGGAGCATGTTGCGGCCTAGGTCGGAGGGGGCGGAAACCTGCAACGTGCCGCGCAGGGCCGCCGTGTTGCCGTGCAATTCTTCATGTCCGCGGCGCAGGCTTTCCAGCACGCTCACGGCGGTGGGCAGGTAGCGTTCGCCCTCGGCAGTCAAGCGCAGGCTGCGGGTGGTACGAACGAACAGGCGCACGTCCAGATCTCGTTCCAGCCGTTTGATGGCGGCCGCGACCTGACCTGGCAGCACGTTGGCTTCGATGGCAGCTGCCGTGAAGCTGCCCAGCACGCTGCTGCGCACGAACAATTCGAGGTCGGCAAGACGCAGCATTGTCACTCCGTGGATGAAAGTGTTGCTCGATTGTGCCGGTTTTTATTTATGGCAGGAAAGATAATATGCTCACTCCCTTACTCTCGACGCCCGGAATTGCCCATGGATACCGTTTCGCTGGCCAAGCGCCGCTACACCACCAAAGCCTACGACGCTTCACGCCGTATTCCTCAGGCGACGGTCGACGCCCTGCTCGAACAGTTGCGTCATAGCCCTTCTTCGGTGAACTCCCAACCTTGGCATTTCGTCGTGGCCCACAGCGAAGAGGCCAAGGCCCGGCTGGTCAAAAGCACTGACCCAGACTACGCCTACAATTCGCCGAAAGTACGCGACGCGTCCCATGTCATCGTGTTTTGCACACGTACCGACATGACCCAGGCGCACCTTGAGGCCGTGCTTGCCCAGGAAGCGCTCGATGGGCGTTTTCGTGACGAGCAAGCCAAGGCGGCCCAGAACAACAGCCGGCGCCACTACGCCGACCTGCATCGTTACGAGCGCAAGGACCTGCAGCACTGGATGGAAAAGCAGACCTATCTCGCCTTGGGCACTGCCTTGCTGGGCGCTGCTGCCCTGGGCCTGGACGCCACCCCCATCGAAGGCTTCGACAGCCAGCGCCTGGATGCCGAGTTGGGACTGCGCGAACACGGTTTCACCAGCGTGGTGCTGATGAGCCTGGGCTATCGCAGTGAAACCGACTTCAATGCAGCCCTTGGCAAGTCACGGCTGCCGGCGTCGCAGGTATTCACCTTCCTGTAAAGCACGCGGGGCAAGCCTCGTTCACCACAGTGCAGCGCTGGCGGTCGACAAAGCGCTGGCCAACAGCGCGATGGCCTTGTCCACCTCCGCCTCGGTGGTGAACCTGCCTACGCTCAAGCGAATGCTGTTACGCGCCTGACGTTCGTCCAGCCCCAAGGCCAGCAGAACATGGGAGGCAGCGTTGTTCGCAGAATTGCACGCCGAAGTGGTAGACAGCGCCAACTGCGAAGCGAGTGCCGCGCTGTTGAAGCCCGGCTTGTCGATACACAGGTTCAAGGTGTGCGGTACGCGTTGGGTGGCGCAGCCGTTGAGCCGGATGCCGGGCAGGGCCAACAGGCCTTCGCGCAGCCGCTTCGCCAACCGCTCCAGGCGCAGCCATTCGCTGTCGCCAGGCTGACCGGCCAGGGCGAAGGCACTGCCCATGCCAGCGATCTGGTGCGTGGCCAGCGTCCCGGACCGCAAGCCTTGCTCATGGCCGCCACCGTGCAGTTGGGCGCGCATGCCTTCACGCGCACGGGGGCCGATGAACAGCGCCCCGATGCCTTTGGGGCCATACACTTTGTGGGCGGAGAAGGACATCAGGTCCACGGCCAGGCTGGCCAGGTCGATGGCGAGCTTGCCGACGGCCTGAGCTGCATCCACGTGCAACAAGGCGCCGTGCGCACGCACGTGCTCCCCGATTGCCGCGATGTCGGTCACCGTCCCCAGTTCGTTGTTCACAGCCATCAGTGACACCAGGCGGGTATCGGCGCGCAGCGCGTCTTGAACCGCTGCAGGGTGTACCAGGCCTGATTGGTCGGGCTGCAGCCGAGTGATGGCCCAGCCTTGACGCTCAAGCTCGGCTGCGGTGTCCAGCACCGCCTTGTGCTCCAGCTGGCTGGTCAGCAAATGCCCTGGCTGGCCCAGGCCCTGCGCGATGCCTTTGAGCGCCAGGTTGTTGGATTCGGTCGCGCCGGATGTCCACACCAATGTCTCAGGCGCTGCACCGACACGTTTGGCCACCTGTTCACGGGCCTGTTCGACGGCATCACGCGCGGCCTTCCCATACAGGTGGCCGCTTGAAGCCGGGTTACCGAAATTGGCGTGCCTACCCAGGCACGCGAGCATGGTTTCGATAACCCGATCGTCGACCGGGGTTGTGGCAGCGTAATCGAAGTAGAGCGGGGCGTCAGGCATAGGCACGTCCATTGGCAGAATGAGCGAGGAGCACCTGAACAAGACTAACTGGGCCATGCGGAGTGTTTTGCTTTTTATTGGGGCGTTTTAAGACCGTTTTGCAAAAGCATTCTACCGACCAGGCATAACCAGAAAATTTTTTCCGCCAGCTGCCGGTCAACCTCACGTGCTGACGGCTGTTACTGGGCGTTGAGCGCGCGTTCCTCCTCGCTGACCACGCGCTCGCACAGTTCGGTGATCTGCTCGCGCATCCAGCGGTTGGCGGGGTCCTGGTCTGTGCTCTCGTGCCAGTACAGGTGCGTTTCCAAAGCTGGCACCTCGACAGGCAGTGGCTTGTAGCACAGTTGGTGGCGACGGGCGAAACGCTCCGGAACGGTCATTGCCATGTCGGTTTGCTGCAGCACCTGCGAGGCCATGAGGTAATGCTGCGAGCGCAGGGCGACCTTGCGCTGCACCCCCATCTTGCCCAGTGCCAGGTCCACATAGCCCAGCCCATTACGGCGACTGGAGATGTGAATGTGGGTCATGGCCAGGTAGCCGTCCAGGCTCAGCGTCTTGTCTGCCAGAGGATGGCCTTGGCGCAGGGCGCAGACATAGCGGTCCTGCATCAACTTGATGTGTCGCACTTGAGGGTCGGTATTGAGCGGTGCGTCGATGGCGAAGTCGAGCCGGCCAGCGGCGAGCTCCTTGGTGGTTTCCCGGCGCTTGCACAGAAAGCTTTCGATCAGCACCCCGGGCGCCAGGCGCCGCAGGCGTTGGAACAGCGGCGGCAGGATCACGGCCTCGGTAAGGTCGGTCATGCTGATGCGAAACGTCTTGCTGGCTTGCTGGGGGTTGAACGTGCGGCTTTCCTGGACCGAGGTGCGTAACAAGGCAAGGGCGCTGCGTACCGAGCCAATGATGTTTTGCGCCATGGGTGTGGGCACCATGCCCTGAGCCGTACGCACGAACAGTGGATCGTTGAAGGTTTCTCGCAGCCTGGAAAGGGCGTTGGACACGGCAGGCTGGGTGATGCCGACGATCTGCCCGGCACGGGTGAGGTTGGCTTCGGTGTAGATCGCATCGAAGACGATGAACAGGTTGAGGTCGACCTTGCTGAGGTTCATGAGCGCCGCTCGTTCTTGGAATTATCGGCCGATCATATATCGGTTATGAATGTTAATACACGCCGAAAATAGACTAGGTGGATGGCCATCGGCTGCTTTAGGCTTGGCCCATGTCTTATGCCCATGAAGGAAGCTCCTGATGGATTTCGCCTATTCGCCCAAGGTGCAGGCACTGCGCGAGCGCGTGACCGCGTTCATGGACACCCATGTCTACCCGGCCGAGCCCGTGTTCGAGCGCCAGGTTGCCGAGGGCGATCGTTGGCAGCCCACTGCCATCATGGAGTCCTTGAAGGCCAAAGCGCGTGCGGAAGGCTTGTGGAATCTCTTCTTGCCTGAATCGGAATACGGCGCGGGGCTGACCAACCTGGAGTATGCGCCGCTGGCTGAAATCATGGGCCGTTCCTTGCTCGGTCCCGAACCTTTCAACTGCTCGGCCCCGGACACTGGAAACATGGAAGTCCTGGTGCGCTACGGCACCGCTGCGCAAAAGCAGCAATGGCTCGAACCCTTGCTGCGAGGGGAAATCCGCTCGGCATTTGCCATGACCGAGCCCGAGGTGGCCTCCTCGGACGCCACCAACATGGCTGCCACGGCACTGCGCGAAGGCGACGAGTGGGTGATCAATGGCCGCAAGTGGTGGACATCGGGTGCCTGCGACCCGCGGTGCAAAGTCCTGATCTTCATGGGGCTGTCCGATCCGCATGGCCCGCGGCATCAACAGCACTCGATGGTGCTGGTGCCCATGGACACGCCGGGGGTCACGGTACTCAGGCCATTGCCCGTGTTCGGCTACGACGACGCGCCACACGGGCATGCCGAGGTCCTGTTCGAAAACGTGCGTGTGCCTTACCAGAACGTGCTGCTTGGGGAGGGCAGGGGGTTCGAGATTGCCCAGGGGCGGCTGGGGCCAGGCCGCATCCACCACTGCATGCGCTCTATCGGCATGGCCGAGCGGGCGCTTGAACTGATGTGCAAGCGCGCCGTTGCCAGAACAGCTTTCGGTCAGCCACTGGCGCGCCTGGGGGGCAACGTCGACAAGATTGCCGATTCCAGAATGGACATCGACATGGCGCGGCTCCTGACGCTCAAAGCGGCCTACATGATGGACACCGTCGGTAACAAGGTGGCGCGCAGCGAGATTGCGCAAATCAAGGTGGTGGCGCCGAACGTGGCACTGCGGGTGATCGATCGGGCCATCCAGTTGCACGGCGGCGCTGGGGTCAGCGCTGATTTCCCGCTGGCCTACATGTACGCCATGCAGCGCACACTGCGCCTGGCCGATGGGCCCGATGAGGTGCACCGGGCCGCGATCGGCAAGTACGAGCTTGGCAAATACCTGCCTGCATCGGGTTCAGTTTCCCAGCACTGATCCTCGCAACGAGGCCGCAGGCTCAGCGAGCCGAGCGGCTGTTGGCGTCGGCAGGCGTGCGGGCGGCAGGTTTGTGCAGGTGCGCGCCCGTGGGGTCATCCAGCTGGATGACGACGCCTTTCTGCCAGCTGTCGGCACCTGGGTCGGGCTTGGGAATGGCGATGTCTGCGCGCTGTTTGCGGGTCTTGTCGGTATCGATATCCAGGCGGCGGTTGCGCTGCTCGACCATTGCAGGGTTGGCCTGACCGTCAGCGGTAAAGCCCATCATCAATTGCGGCACGCCCAGTGGCAGTGACTTGTCCTGGTCGGTGTGCCAGGTGTGCCATGTCTTGCCGTAGGTCGTGGCCAGGCGTTTCATCAAGGCATGTTCGGCTGGCGCAGGGATGCCAGGCGCCACCAACTGTCCTGACGACACTTCATAACCATGACTGTGCCACAGGGACTTTTCCTGTGCAGGTAAACGGGCGAACAACTTCTGATCGATGATGTATTCCACGCCCATGATCTTGGCCGTGGCCGTGCTGCCATCGTAGATCACGCATTGAATGACATCTTCGTTGAGGATGGCGCAGTAGTGATGCGCTTCCATTTGAATGTCGCGGTGTCCGTTATAGAAGTGAAAACCGTCCAGGTAGGCATTGAGTGCGTCGATCGGGGGCTTGGCCTGCAACAGCGCCGCGCCTTTTTCCAGTAATTGTGTGCCGGGTGTTGTGGGCGCTCCCGGTGGCTGCACGGGTGATGCCGTTTTGGCGCCAGAGCAGCCGGCCAGCAGCGCGCCGGCGCAACAAAGGCCAACAAGGTGCAGTGAGAAGTTGGGCATGATCGAGTCTCCGCAGGGTGTGCGCAACAGACCTCCTGGCGGGCAAGAACATTTTCTTTGACGGACAGACGGTAATGCTGTCTAGTTAGTCAAACGTGTTGAACCAAGCGCATGTTCGACCGCACTAAGAAGTTATCGAAGTTTCATTGCCCGTCGTACTGATAAGGAAACGTCTCTATGTCTCGTCTTGCAGAGTTTCGCCAACTGGAACAGAAATTGGCCGCCCAACTTGCAGAGCTGGAAGCCATGAAGGGCAGCCCTGAGCTGCAAAAAGAAATCGAGTTTGAAACAAAACTGCGGAACCTGCTGGCCAAGTACGAGTTCAGCCTGCGCGACATCGTGAACTTGCTCGATCCGAAAACCGGTCATCGCACCTCTACCTCGGCTCCAGCGGCGTCGCACAAAGCGCCCCGTCGTGCCCGACAGGTCAAGCAGTACAAGAACCCGCACACCGGTGAAGTCATCGAGACCAAAGGCGGCAATCACACCAAGCTCAAAGCGTGGAAAGCCGAACACGGCGCTGACGAAGTGGAAAACTGGTTGGCCAAGTAATGCCCGCCCAGCGTTATCCGACCACCCCGGACGGCCGGTACTTCATTGTCCGGGGGCGTTTGTGGCGCTGTACCGACCCTTCCTTGCCCGAGCCCGATCGACAGCACTGGGTGCATGCCTTGATAGATGCACGCAGGGCTGTCAAGGAGGCCAAGGCGCACGATGACCCCGATCAATTGACCCGAGCACGTGCCCAGGTGCAGGCTGCCAAGGTGGCGCTAGGAGAAAGAGGCCCGGTCTGGTGGACCGATGGCAGCCCTGATTTCAATCGGCGCATGGCGGTCAATACTCCTTATGCCGAGTGGTTTCGATCCCTTGATCTTGCTCAGTGACCGGTGCCGTGGCTTGCCCCCGGGTCTTGATCAATGACACCAGTACCCCGCCAAGCAGCAGGCTGAACGTGACCCCTAGCGACAGCAGCGCAGGAACCTTGCCTACCATGCCGTGGTAGAAAATCTTGCAGCCGATGAAGATCAGCACCAGTGCCAACGCGTACTTCAAGTAGACGAAACGGTGCATCAGGGCCGACAGTGCAAAGTACAGCGAACGCAAACCCAGAATGGCGAATATGTTCGATGTATAGACGATGAAAGGATCCTGGGTGATGGCGAAGATCGCCGGCACGCTGTCAACGGCAAATACCAGATCGGCCAGTTCTATCAGTACCAGGGCAAGAAACAGCGGTGTCGCGTGGCGCACGGCATTGCCGTCCCCGCGAGGCGCCACGTGCACGAAAAACTTCGAACCGTGAATGTCGTCGGTCACCCGCATGTGCCGCCTTACGAACTTCAGGATCGGATTGTTGGCCAGGTCCGGGTGACTGTCTTCCTTCGACAGCGCCATCTTGATGCCGGTGAACAGCAGAAATGCCCCGAATATATAAAGCACCCAGGCAAAGTTCTGCACCAGCGCCGCACCTACACCGATCATGATGGCGCGCAGCACCACTACACCGAGAATGCCCCAGAACAACACCCGGTGCTGGTAGCGGCGGGGAATGGCGAAGTAGCTGAAGATCATCGCCATGACGAATACGTTGTCCATCGACAACGACTGCTCTACCAGAAAGCCCGTATAGAACTCCAGCGCCGATTGAGCGCCCAGGTAGTACCACACACCGCCGCCGAACATGACGCCCACGCTGAAATAGCCTGCATACAGCAGCAGGCTTTCGCGCATCTCGATTTCACGGTCATGCCGGTGCAGAACGCCCAAGTCGAGCACCAGCAAGCCGATGACGATGGCCACGAAGACGAGCCACAGCCAAGCGCTGGTACCCAGAAATGGAGTGGTAAGAAACGTATGCAGAGCTGTCATGAGCCCCTCCTGATTTGTCGACGTTGCCTGGCAACAGTGATCCGACATGGCGGCTGGCAGCCGTCAGAGGGGCCCGGTCTCACATAGGCTTGAGCGTAGATCCGTTTGCGGCGGATGCCGAATGGTCAGCTGTTACATTTCTTTGCCACGAAACCTGGGTTCGCATCAGGCACCTGCCGCGTCGCCGTCCCGTAACGACACCGGTCACGCTCGCACGCTAGACGTCGGTGAGACCGTTGTCATGGGGCTGCAGTAGGTCGGGCTTGAACCTTGAAGAGGCTTCAATACAACCAAACTTCGACGCGGCGGTTGCGCAACCGGCCTTGCTCGAGCTCATTACCTGCCACTGGCATTTCATCACCCAGCCCCGCCACCTCCAGTACCTCGATGTCCTGGCGTGCCAGCGCCTGGCGTACGGCTTCGCCACGCAGACGGGAGAGCAGGGCAGCGCGACCGGGTGTGTCCTTGGGATCGCCGAAACCGACCAGCACTGCCTTGCGTTTTTGCTTGCCGGTCTGGCGCAGATAGTCAGCCACCCGCTGTACGTCCTGGGTCGCCTTGCTGTCCAAGGCGGCACTGCCCGGTTGAAAGCGAAAGTTCACGCTCAAGCGCTGCCCGTGCTGTGCCAGCACGCGATACCGAGCAGGCATGCTCGGCCCAGGTGCGACAGGCTGAGCCACTATCTGCTGCGAGACGAAGCCCTGCTCGGCTACGAGGGCCTGGCCGGCTGCGCTCTGGATGAAGTCGACCAACGCTTTGGCCTGGGGGCTTGGCGGGGTCGGCAGGTACACGAAGAGGCGGCGTGACAGCGGATAGTCCTCGCTGGCCACCAAGGCACGCTCGGGCAATAGCGCTGCAGCCGTGCCGTCGGCCACTGCCAATACCTTCGCCCCGTGGGTGGTCGAAAGCCCGGTGAAGCCTATGGCCTGGCGATCGGCTGCCACCTCGGCTGCCAGCCGATCACTGGCTTCGAAGCGTCTTGCTGTCGGCGCCAGGCTGCACTGCGCAGGTGCCAGCACCCTGGACTTGAAGGTTTCGAAGGTGCCGGAGCGGTCGTCCCTCGCGTAGAGGTGGATGTCGCCACCGGCCACGCCGAGCTGCTCCCAACGGTGGATCTGCCCGCTGAAGATCTGCGCAAGCTGATCGAGGGACAGTGCTGACAAGGGATTGGCCGGGTTGACGATGACGGCCACGCCGTCCAGCCCGATGACATGTTCGGCGGCGACGTCACGCAAACCCCCATGCTCACGCAATTGACGCGCTTCGCTGTCACTGATCGGGCGAGAGGCGGTTGCCAGGTCAGCTTCCCCCCGCGCCAGGGCGGCGAAGCCGGTGCTCGACCCATGGGCGGCAATGTCGACACGAATGGCAACGCCGTGTGGGCGGGTGGCGGTGATCAGCGATTCGTTGGCCGACTCACCAGGGTGCACCTGCACGTGGGTCGCGTGGTCGGCGCGCAATTGCGCAAGCACCAATGCGGGCAGTAGGGCGCTGCCGATGGTGTTGGAGCCTTGGACGCGCAGGTGCACGGGCTCGGCCCACCCCATCAGGGGTAGTAAGGTCAGCAGGAGGGCAAACAGCCGGTACATGCCACAGGGCCTTCATTGTGGGAATGGCCGGGAGCGTACGACAGTGGCGTGATGGTGTTGTTACAGTGTGCCCTCGCCCAGCTGACCGCGCGCAGGCGCTGCGGCACGGTCAGCTGAGCGTGGGGCAACCTGCCGGTCAGTGCGCGCCGGCTGATTTGCTCAGGTCACTTTCTTCCCATTGTGTATAGATGCAGGCATCGGCCACTGCCCAGCGCACCTTGACGGCATCGCCCGGCTGCATCGGCATGCCCGCCGCCGACAACGCCTTGACCGTCAAGGCGGTGCCGCCTGCGGTGACCACATGACAGGTCTGGCTTTCACCCAGGAACAGCACCTCGCCAACCTTCGCACTGACTTCGTTCCAGCCGGCCGGCAGAGGCTGCTCGACGGCTTGCTGAGTGGTCAGGGCCAGGGCTTTCTCAGGTCTCACCATGACCAGCGCATCCTGCGCTTGGCTCAGCCCAGGCGTCAGGCGAATGGCGACAGGTTGGCCTTCGAAGCTGCCTGCACCGTTGCTGTTGGCCTTGATGCGCAGGAAGTTGGAATTGCCCAGGAACGAGGCCACGAAGGCATTGGGCGGGTTCTGGTACAAATCGAAGCCGCTGCCAAGCCCCACGATCTTGCCATGGCTGAAGATGGCAATGCGCTGGGACAGGCGCATGGCCTCTTCCTGGTCGTGGGTGACATAGACGATGGTGATGCCCAGGCGCCGGTGCAACTGGCGCAACTCGTCCTGCAGGTCCTCACGCAGCTTTTTATCCAGGGCACCCAACGGCTCGTCCATCAGCAGGATGCGCGGCTCGTAGACCAGCGCCCGGGCAATGGCCACCCGTTGCTGTTGTCCGCCAGACATCTGCGAGGGCTTGCGGTGCGCGAAAGGCTCGAGCTGCACCAGCTTGAGCATGGCATCCACGCGCTTGCGGGTTTCAGCCGCGCCAAGTTTGCGAATGGCCAAGGGGAAGGCAATGTTGTCGCGCACGTTCAGGTGCGGGAAGAGTGAATAGCGCTGAAACACCATGCCGATGTCTCGCTTGTGCGGCGGTACGTTGACCAGCGACTGGCCCTGCACGAGGATCTGGCCGCTGCTGGGTGTCTCGAAACCAGCCAGCATCGACAAGGTGGTGGACTTGCCCGAGCCACTGGACCCAAGGAAGGTCAGAAACTCGCCTTCCTGAATATCCAGGTCGAGGTTGTCCACGGCGGTGAAGTCACCGTAATGCTTGTTCAGGCCGCGCAGGCTGACCAGGGCCTTGCCGTGCGCGTTGTCTTGGATCACTGCACTCATGGGTTAATCTCCGCGCGCTCAGGCGTTTGTTTCGGAACGCCGGCGCAGGGCGGCGGCAATGAACATCACAAGCAGCGACAGACCGATCAGCAAGGTCGAGGCCACCGCGATCACCGGGCTCAGGTCCTGGCGCAACGTGGTCCACATCTTCACCGGCAGCGTCTGCAGGTCGGGGCTGGCCATCATCACGCTCAGCACCACTTCGTCCCAGGACACCAGGAACGCGAACAACCCGCCGGCGATCATCCCGGGCCGGATGGCGGGGAAGGTCACCTTGAAGATGGCCTGCAAGCGCGAGGCGCCGCAGATGATGGCGGCGTCCTCGATAGATTGGTCGAACAGCTTCAGGGAGTTGATGATGGAGATGATGGTAAAGGGCAGGGCGACGATGACGTGGCTCACCACGAAGGCGAACAAGGTCCCGGTGTAGCCCAGCTTGAGAAACAGGGCGTAGACTGCCACGGCAATGATCACCAGGGGCACGATCATGGGCATGGTGAACAAGCCGTACAGCAGTTCGCGGCCAGGGAAGCGCCCTCGCACCAGGGCAAAGGCCGTGGGCAGGCCCAGCAGCACCGCCGCGACGGTAGTGAGTACGGCTACCTTGAGGCTGGCCAAGGCCGCGTCCATCCATTCCGGGTTGGAAAAGAACTGTCCGTACCATTTGAACGTCCAGCCCGGGGGAGGGAAGACCAGCCACTGGGACGAGCCGAACGACAACAGCACGATGAAGACCACCGGCAACAACAGAAACGCGGCGATGACACCGGTGGTGAGGTACAGGCCTGTGCGCAGCGGCCGACCCATGGCATTGGGAGACAGGAGCATGTGGTTTACCTCGCGGTGCCGACCGGAGATTCCGGTTGCAGCTTCAGGTACAGGTAGAAGAGCACCAGGGTGATGACCACCAGCAAGGCGGCCGCCGCGCTCGCCAGACCCCAGTTGAGGAACGACTGCACCTGCTGGATGATGAACTCGGGCAGCATCATGTTCTGCGCGCCGCCGAGCAGGGCCGGGGTCACGTAGTAGCCCAGCGACATCACGAAGACCATCAACGCCCCCGAGAACAGCCCCGACCGGCACAGCGGCAGGAACACCCGGAAGAAGTTGGTCCACGGGCTGGCGCCGCAGATCGAGCCGGCCTGCAGCACCATCGGGTCGATGGCGTGCATGGTCGCCTGCAGGGGCAGCACGATGAACGGGATCATGATGTAGCTCATGCCGATCACCACGCCCGTGAGGTTGTGCACCATCTCCAGCGGGGCATCGATGATGCCCAGAGCCATCAAGGCCTTGTTGATCACGCCCGAGGCCTGCAGCAGCACCAGCCAGGAGTAGGTGCGCGCCAGCAGGCTGGTCCACATCGACAGCAGGACGATGTTCAGCAGCCAGCGACCCCAGCCCTTGGGCACCAGGGTGATGGCCCAGGCCAGGGGGAAGCCCAGCAGCACACTGATCAGGGTGACCAGCCCAGCCACCGAGAAGGTGTTGAACAGCACCCTGGCATAGGCCGAGTTGGCGAACAGCTGTTCGTAGTTGCCAAGCCCCGGCGTCGGTTCCAGCACGCCGCGCAGCAGCAGGCCGACCAGGGGCGCGAAGAAGAACAGGCCCAGGAACAGCAACGCCGGCAGCAAGTTGCGGCTGCCTTTCCAGCGCTGGCTCAGGCTGGCGCGCCGCGGCCTGGCCCCTGGGACGCCGGTGCCCGACGGGGCACCTTGGGCGTTATGCAGGGCATTGATGGCGACTTTCATTTGACCAGCCACTCATTCCAGCGGGCCGCAATGGCCTGGCCATTCTTGGCCCAGTAGGCGAAGTCCAAGGTGACCTGGTCCTGGGCGTAGGCCGTTGGCAGGTTCGGTGCCAGGTCCTTGTCCAGTTTGGCGACGCTGTCGGTATTGACCGGCGCGTAGGCGGTCTTGTTGGCGAAGTCGGCCTGGCCTTCGGCGCTGCTCGCGTTGGCCAGGAACTTCATGGCGGCGTCCTTGTTCTTGGCGCCTTTGGGGACAACCAGGAAATCGGCCATGACCAGGTTCTGTTTCCAGCTCACCCCTACCGGCGCCCCGTCCTGCTGCAGGGCGTAGACGCGACCATTCCAGAACTGCCCTAGCGAGGCTTCACCGGAGGCCAACAGCTGCTGCGACTGCGCGCCGCCGCCCCACCAGACGATGTCTTTCTTGATGGTATCGAGCTTCTTGAAGGCGCGATCCAGGTCCAGTGGGTAGAGCTTGTCGGGTGCTACGCCGTCGGCGAGCAGGGCCAACTCCAGCACGCCTGGGCTTGGCCATTTGTAGAGTGCACGCTTGCCGGGGTACGTCTTGGTGTCGAACAGCGCGGTCCAGTCGGTTGGCTTGCTGGCGCCGAGCTTGCCTTCGTTGTAGCCGAGCACGAAGGAGAAGAAGAACGAGCCCACACCGTGATCCGAGACGAAACGTGGGTCGATCTGGTCGCGCTTGATCTGTGAGAAGTCCAGGGGTTCGAGCAGGCCTTCGCTGGCTGCGCGCAGCGCGAAATCGGCCTCCACGTCGACCACGTCCCATTGCACGTTGCCGCTTTCGACCATGGCCTTGAGCTTGCCGTAGTCGGTTGGGCCGTCCTGCACCACCTTGATGCCGGTGGTTTTGCTGAAGGGGGCGGCCCATGCTTCCTTTTGAGCATCCTGGGTCGTTCCGCCCCAGCTGACGAAGTTCAGGCTCTGCGCCGCCTGTGCGGCCTGGCACGCCAGGGTCAGGAGGCTGGCCGACAGTACTGCGGTTACACGTTTGCTCAACAGCATGGTTACGCCCTCGTTGCTTTTTGTTATTCGAGGCAGGGCTGGTGGTGCGCCCGCCAACAGTATTCGGGGAGCAGCGGATACAGATTCAAGGTCTACGGAATGTCATATTATGGTATTCCAAACTTTTCGCAAGGGGTGCAGGCGACCGGCCATCATCTTGCGAAGCTGCGGGTGCATTTCGCTCATTGCCCCAGCGGTTCGAACGGCACGCTTTGCACCACTTCCAGCTCGTAGCCGGCCAAGCCTGCATACTTCAAAGGCGGGCCCAGATGGCGAAGCTTGCCGACGCCCAGATCCTGAAGAATCTGCGCACCGGTGCCGACCTCCGAATACACTTTCGACTGCCCTCGCTGGTAAGGGCGTTGGGGTTGTGTCAGTTGCGGCACGCGCTCGAGCAGGGCTTGGGATGACTCATGGTTGGCCAGGATCACCACCACGCCGGCACCTTCCTCAGCCACCTTCTGCAGCGCGGCCCACAGCGTCCAGTTGGCAGGCCCGGCCCATTCGGCGCCTACCAGGTCACGCAGGGGGTCGATCACATGCACCCTTACCAGCGTAGGCGTTTCACGGCGCGGTTGGCCCATTACCATGGCCATGTGCACGCCGCCCTCGATACGGTCTTCATAGGTAACCAGACGGAATGTGCCGTGCACCGTGGGCAGTTCCCGCTCACCGATGCGCTTGATGGTCTGCTCGGTGCTCAGGCGGTAATGGATGAGGTCGGCAATGGTGCCAATCTTGATGCCATGCCGCGCTGCGAATGCCTCGAGGTCCGGTCGGCGTGCCATGGTGCCGTCGTCGTTGAGCACCTCGACAATGACCGAGGCAGGGCTCAAGCCTGCCAGGCGAGCCAGGTCGCACCCAGCTTCGGTGTGCCCTGCACGGTTGAGGACACCCCCCTCGCGGGCGCGCAACGGAAATATGTGCCCTGGCTGCACCAGGTCTTCGGGGCGGGCGTCAGCGGCCATGGCAGCCGCCACGGTGCGAGCGCGGTCGGCGGCCGAGATGCCCGTGGTGACGCCGCTCGCAGCTTCGATCGAGACGGTGAAGGCGGTGCTGAACGCACTGCCGTTGGCCGGGACCATCTGCTCAAGGCCCAGGCGCTGGCAGTGTTCGTCGGTCAAGGTGAGGCAGATCAGGCCGCGGGCTTGCTTGGCCATGAAGTTGATGGCCTGTGCGTCACAGTACTCGGCGGCGATCAGCAGGTCGCCTTCGTTTTCCCGGTCCTCGTCGTCTACCAGCAGGACCATTTTGCCTTGCCGGTAGTCCTGGAGAATTTCATCGATGGTGTTGAACGGCATGTCGTGCGCTCGCAGTGTAGAGAGTGATTATTATGGTATACCATCATACATAAATGCCCCTCAACAGGAGACAAGCGGATGAAGGCCTACTGGATTGCCCATGTAGATGTGACCGACCCGGTTCAGTACCAGCAATACACCCAGCGTGCTCCGGCGGCTTTCCAGGCTTTCGGCGGGCGCTTTCTGGCCAGAGGCGGGAGAAGCGAGGCCATGGAAGGGCGCACGACTCCACAACGCAGTGTGGTGATCGAGTTCGATTCCTACGACCAGGCCGTGGCCTGTTACCGCTCGGACCTGTACCAGCAGGCTTGCGGCCTGCGTCAGGGGGCGGCGTGCGCCGAGGTGATCATCGTCGAGGGCGTCGCGCCCTGACGGCGCAAGGCGTGACACAGGCGCTGCAAACCTGGCTATGCTTGGGCAATGACCAACCCTGTACCCTTGCGCCAACCGTGCCCGCCCGGTGTCTGCATTTGCGGGCGCGATCAGTTGCCCCTGCACTGCGAGGCCGCGCAGCGCATCCTGTTGCTCACGCGACAGGAAGAAAAGCGCCTCATCGAACGCCTGGAAAACCTGCAGGACATAGACGATCTCTACCGCTTGCAGCGGCGCCTGTATGACAACCTGGGTATCCGGGTGCATATTGCACCCGGCTATCATGAGGTGCGGACCATGCGCGGTATCGTTATCGAACTGGATGACCAGCCCGGGTTGTGCCGCAAGACACGCCAAGCGATACCAGCGGCCATTCGCAAGGGGCTCGAGCGCAACCCGCAGGTTGCCTTTCGCCTGCTCGACACCCACGACCTGCTGCGCGATACCTGACCGCCAAGGCCTGGCTAACCCTTGCCGATCCTGGGCCGTGCGCCCGCCTAATTTTTTTCAGCCCTTGCACGTCTACTTGAAAGTTCCCCTGCGCCGCGTGCGCAGCGGCAATCTCACTCAAGGAGGCAGGCGACATGACTTCAGTTTTCGACCGTGAAGATATTCAGTTCCAGGTCGTGGTCAACCACGAAGAGCAGTATTCGATATGGCCGGACTACAAGGCGATCCCCGAGGGCTGGCGGGCAGTGGGCAAGGCGGGCCTGAAGAAGGAGTGCCTGGCCTACATCGACGAAGTATGGACTGACATGCGCCCGCTCAGCCTGCGTCAGAAAATGGCTGAAGCTGGCGCGCAGTGACGGTGATCAATTTACTGTGCCTGCCTTATTCAGGGGCCAGTGCGATGCTTTACAGCCGGTGGCGCCGCTCGCTACCGGCCTGGGTGCAGGTTCGCCCGGTGGAATTGCCGGGACGGGGCGCACGCATGGGCCAGGCGCTGCACACCGACATGCAGGTACTGGCCCGTCAGCTGGCGCAGGAGCAACGCCTGGCGGCCAGTGCGCCCTATGCGTTGTTCGGGCATAGCCTGGGCGCGTTGCTGGCGTTCGAACTGGCTCATGAACTGCTAGCGCTGGGGTGCCGTCCACCGCTGGCCTTGTTCGCCTGTGGCACTGCTGCGCCTACGCGCCGAGAAGACTATGACGGCAAGCGCTGGCGCGAGCCCAAGTCCGATGTCGAACTGATCGATGAGTTGCGCGAGCTGCAAGGCACGCCCGAGCAAGTGCTTGCCAATCATGAACTGATGAGCCTGACGCTGCCCATCCTGCGGGCCGACTTCCTGTTATGCGGCACTTACGCGTATCGGCAACGGCACGCCTTGCATTGTCCTGTGCACGTGCTGGGCGGTGCAGACGACCGGGCCAGCGACGAGCAGCTCAGGGCCTGGCGGCACGAGACTCAAGGCCCTTTTTCGCTGCGCATGTTTCCTGGCGGGCACTTCTTCATCCATGATCAGGAGCCAGACGTACTGGCCGCAGTGACCGCCACCCTGCAACCTCTGCGCCTGTCCGGCTGATTGTCGTCGTCCCCTGGTTTTGCGAGGCTAGTGCCTTTCCAGGCCTAGGACAGACCATGCTGATCGCCCCCTCTACCAATACGTTGCCAGGAGCCCACCCCTGAACGGGCGCACGTGGGTCGCCGCGGCGCTGGCCCTGGCGGTGCTGCAAGGATGTACGGGCCGCAAACCGGTCGTGCAACAGGCAGAACCTGGGCAGGTGCGTGCCGAACTGATGCGCTTGTTGCCCGCCAAAGCCACTGACCGAGCCGGCTGGGCCGAGGATATCCAGACAGCGTTCCAGGCCCAGGGCATCGAGCCTTCAAAGCGCAACCTGTGCGCGGTGTTGGCAGTGACCGAACAGGAGTCGACCTTCAACGCCGACCCGCAGGTGCCCCAGTTGGGCCGGATCGCGCGGGAGGAGATCAATCGGCGGGCAGCACGGGTGCATGTGCCCAAGGTCCTCGTCGATGGCGCGTTGCAAACACCCTCGGGCAATGGCAAAACCTATGCGCAACGCTTGCTGGCGGTGCGCACCGAGCGGCAGCTGAGCGAGCTGTATGATGAGGTCATCGCGCGGGTGCCGCTGGGCCGGACCTTGCTGGGTGGACTCAACCCGGTGCACACCGGTGGGCCGATGCAAGTCAGCATCGACTTTGCCGAGAAACATGCCCAAGCCTATCCCTACGAACGCCACGGCAGCGTGCGCCAGGAAGTGTTCACGCGTCGCGGTGGCATGTATTTCGGGATCGCGCATCTACTCGGCTATCCCGCCCACTACGAGCGTCAGCTTTATCGTTTCGCCGATTTCAACGCGGGCTGGTACGCCAGCCGTAATGCGGCGTTCCAGGCCGCACTCAGCAAGGTCACTGGCGTGGACCTGGCCCTGGACGGCGACCTGATCGCTCCCGGCTCGATCATGCCAGGCACCACGGAAAAGGCTGCCCGGCGGTTGGGTCGCCAATTGGGCTTGCGCAACCCGCAGACTCGCAGCCAGTTGGAGCAGGGCACTGAGCTCGGCTTCGAGGACACGCGGCTGTACGAGGAAGTCTTCGCCCTGGCCGATGCCAAGGCTGGCCGTGCGCTGCCACGGGCAGTGCTGCCGGGCATTGAGCTCAAAAGCCCGAAAATCACCCGCAAGCTCACGACAGCCTGGTTTGCCGAACGGGTGGATGCACGCTACGAGCGCTGCATGAATCGGTGATCAGGAGCCGCTGACCGGCTTGCAGGTGGCACTGTGGGTGCCTCCCGCCGCCTGAACCACGTACTTAGCACCGGGGCAGTGGGGCTGCTCTGGAAGTCAGGCGACCTTCAATGTTCGAACCAGGCAGGAATACGCCGACGCATCCCGCACGGACTCAGTCCCGGCCTAGCCCTTGCTCAGGGCATCGACGATCTGATCAACGCTGCTTTTCAAGCCAGCAAGCGTGTCCTCGGTGTCGCTTTGCACCACCACCAGTTTCGCCCCGGCATCCGCGATCACTTGCGCCACTGCAGCTTCCGGTTGTCGATGGTCCAACACCAGGGCCACATCCTGGGTCTTGAGGTTATCGGCCAAGGCCTGGAGTGCCGTCGCATCCCATTCGGCGGGCAGCGCCTGATCGACCAGGTCCAGGTTCAACCCGCTGGCCAGATAACCCAGCCGTTCCGACAAGCTGATGGTCGTCAGGTTCTCGACGTTGGCCAAGCGGGTCTGGCTACTGGCGGCCAGCGCCAGTACCTGCTGCTTGAAGCCGGCCAGGTTGTTCTGAATTCGGGTTTTGTCAGTGGGCGACAGCCTCTCCAGGTCATTGGCCACGACATCGGCCATACGGCCCAGGTTGGTTGGGCTGAGCCACGGGTAGCCGGCATAGGCATCGGACGCCGTTACGGCAATGCCTGGCAACGCGCCATCGACCGGGCGGGCTGCGTCGATTTCCACGATGCGGATATTGCTGCGCCGTGCTACCGGGTAAAGCGGATCGTCCCGCCAGATCGAGCGTACCCCGATCACGGCATCGGCCTGCTGGGCTGCCTTGTGCAGGCCGGCCTCGCCACGCCCACTGAAATACGAGGGCTGGCGGCTGGCAGGCAGGTTCGCCGGCGCGGCCCGTTTGACTGCGATGGTGGTGCCTTCGAGCAACGCATTGGCCAAGCTGTGGGTGACCGGCAGGGTGGTCAGCACCTCGGTGGCCGATGACAACGACGGCAGGCTGGCCAGTGCGATGGCCAGACACAGGCGTTTGAGTTTCATGCCGGGTTTCCTTGCAGACGTGGGACGAGCGCGCGGGCCAGGGCGGCCAGGGCGAAGCAGATGCCGGCGACCAGAATGATCGCGGCGCCGGACGGTACCGGCAGGTCGAAGACGATGGGCAGCAGAATGCCAAACAGGGTGCTCAGGGTTGCGATCAGTACCGAGATGAAGAAAAACCCTTTGAGCGACTGGCTCACCAGGCGCGCGGCCGCCGCCGGGATGACCAGCAGCGCGCCCACCAAAATGGCGCCGATCACTTTTACCGACGCCACGGTGACCAAGGTCACCAGTACCACGAACAGGTAGTCCAGGGTTTTGACGGCCACGCCCCGCACAGCCGCCAGTTGCGGATTGAAGCTGGCCAGCATGATGCGGTTGTAAAGCGGCAGGGCCAATGCGAGCACCAACGCTGCGACGATCCCCAGCACCACCAGGTCCTGGCCGCTGACCGTCAGGACCGAGCCGAACAGCACGTTTTCCAGGATATGCACGTTGATCTTGCCCGCCAGCATCAGCAGCAGGCTCGCACCCAGCGCCAGGGACACCGACAGGAACACGCCGATCAGTGTGTCGGGTGACAAGCCGGTGCGGTTGCGCAGGAAGTTCAGCAGGATACCGAACAAAAGGCAGTAGCCGAACAGGCTGCCATAGGGCCCGGTGTAGGGTTCGCCCAACAGGATGCCGATGGCCACGCCTGTGAGCGCCGCGTGGCCAACCGCCTCGGAAAAGAAGGCAAAGCGCTTGACCACCACCAGTGTTCCCAGGCCGCCCAGTACCGGGCCGATCATCAACCCGGCCAGCAACGCGTTGACGACGAAGCCGTAAGCCAGTGCCTCGGGCAGGTAGCCTTGGCCGGCCCACAGCTGGACCAGTTCACGGAAGGATTCGAAACTCATCAGGCAAGGCTCTCGCTGCGCGGATGGACGGAGAACAGGCCGAGCAGACGCTCGGGCGTGAGCGCTTGGGCAGGCGGGGCATCGAACAGCACGCGCCGGCTCAGGCCGGTGACCCTGTCGGCCAGTCGCAGCACAGCTTCAAGGTCATGTTCGATCCACAGTACGGTGGTGCCGGATCGGCGCCAGCTGGCCAGCAGGTGCTCGAACACGCGAATACCCGCTTCGTCCAGGGCCGACATGGGTTCGTCGAGTACCAGTAATTGCGGCTCGGGGATCAACCCTTGGGCAAGGAGAACCCGCTGCCGCTCACCGCCTGACAGTGCGCCCATGCGCCGTTTACGCTTGTCGAGCATGCCGACCTGCGTCAGGGCGGCATCGATGGCTGGCTGCACGCGCCTGGACAGGCCAAGGAAAGCGGGCCGTCGCTGGCACATGGCAGCCATGAAGTCGTCCACGGTCATGGGCAGGCCACGGTCGAACTCCAGCGCCTGGGGCACATAGCCGATCACCTCCCGCTCGCCCGGCCAATGCACGGCCAATCGCCCTTGATGGGGCATTTGCCCGAGCAACGTCTTGATCAGCGAGCTCTTGCCGCCGCCGTTGGGGCCGACGATGGCATGCACCGAGCCGGCCGCGACGCTGAAACTGACCTGTTCGAGAATGCGAGTACGGCCCAGTTCCAGGTCCACCGCCTCGAACTCGATGCGCGGCCCACATACCGGCAGTACCTGGGTGGCCGCCGTCATGTACGGTTCTCCTCGATGGCGCGCACGACCGTGTCGAGGTTGCGCTTCATTTCGACTTCATACTTGTCCTTGGTGTATTCGCCATAGGAAATGTGAGTCAACGGGTACAAGCGCACGCCGGATTCACGTTGGATGGTTTCCACATAGGCAGAGGGGAAGTCCATTTCCGAGAAGATCACCCGTACATCCAGCGCCTTGAGCTGGTCGATGGTTTTCTTCAACTGAGCGGGGCTGGGCTCGATACCGTGGGCAGGCTCGACCACGGCTGTCACTTCCAGGCCAAAGTCACGGACAAGGTAATCATAGGCTGCATGGATCGTGGCCACGCGGAAGGTGGCGCCAGGCGCTTCGCTTACCTTGGCCAAGGCTTCGGCTCGCAAGGCGCGCAGCCGCTTGGCATAAGCCCGGGCATTTTGCGTGTAGAACTTCGCATTGTCCGGGTCCAGCTTGCCCAGTTCCCGGGCGATGTTGTTGACCTGGGCGATGGTGGTGCTGATCGACAGGAAGGTGTGCGGGTTGACGACCTTGCCGGCGCCACGTGCGGCAATGCCGGTTGCCGCGAGCAGGGGCACGTTCTGGTTCGATTCGATGGTGGCGATGTCCGGTTTTTCGCTCGCCGCGATCATGCGGTCGGCAAAATCGTCGTGACCAACGCCGTTGAGCACGACCACATCGAGTGTACCGATGCGCTTGATGTCCTCGGCGCGGGGCTCGTAGGCGTGGGGGTTGAAGCCGG